>JAJZDM010000036.1 GCA_021806005.1 Acidobacteriota bacterium
CCGACACCAGTTGCTTGGGGCTCACGTCGACGTAGTCCACCTCCTGCTTGGGAACCAGCACGAAGTTGCCTGCCTTGCGTGCGTTCACCAGGTCTTCCACGATGTGCATGCTCTCATCGAGGCCGATATTGGCCTGCGCAATGGTGTGCCGGTCTTCCTCCCAGGCGGACAGGTAGAAGGAGTAAGGCTCCAGATCCATGGTGCGCTTGCCTTCCTTCTTGAGCTGCTTGTTCAGGCGGATCGCCTCGTGGGCCTCCAGGGCATCGCCCTGGCGCAGGCCGGATTCGCCGGCGTTGCTCACCGCAACGTAGTCCAGCACCACGCCGTCCTTCACCTTGCGATAGGGGCTCTCAATGAAGCCGTACTCGTTGATGCGGGCAAAGCAGCTCAGCGAGGAGATCAGGCCGATGTTCGGACCTTCCGGTGTTTCGATGGGGCAGATACGTCCGTAGTGAGTGGGGTGTACGTCGCGCACCTCAAATCCGGCGCGTTCCCGGGACAGACCGCCAGGCCCAAGGGCCGACAGGCGGCGCTTGTGAGTGATCTCGCTGAGCGGATTGGTCTGGTCCATGAACTGCGAGAGCTGGCTGGATCCGAAGAACTCGCGGATGGCGGCCATCACCGGCTTGGCGTTGATCAGGTCGTGCGGCATCGCCGTGGACATCTCCTGATAGACGCTCATCTTCTCCTTGATGGCCCGCTCCATGCGCACCAGGCCGATGCGGAACTGATTCTCCATCAACTCGCCGACGGCGCGTACGCGTCGATTGCCGAGGTGATCGATGTCGTCCACTACGCCGATGTTCTTGCGCAGCTTGAGCAGGTAGCGGATGGTGCCATAGAAGTCCTCGGGCGTGAGGGTACGCTTGTCCAGCCCGATGGGATCCTGATTCTCATACAGCTTGATGTTGAACTTCAGGCGGCCCACACGGGAGAAGTCGTACTTGCGAGGATCGAAGAACATGCCCTCAAAGAGGGCGGTGGCGGTATCCAGCGTCGGAGGATCGCCGGGGCGCAGCTTGCGGTAGATCTCGATCAGCGCCTCTTCCGGCTTGCGCACCGAGTCGCGGCGCAGGGTGTTGGAGATGATGTTGCCTACATCGTCGCGATCCGGGAAGAAGACCTGCAGCGAGGTGACGCCGCTCTGCAGGATCTTGTGCAGCTTGTCCGCCGTCAACTCGACGTTGGCCTCATAGAGCAGCTCGCCCGTGCCCATGTCCACCACATCGGCGGCCAGCATCGCTCCGTCGAACTCGCTCGGTTCAACCTCTACCTGTTCCAGGCCGGCAGCACGGATGTGCTTGATGGCGGATGCGCCGATCTTCTTGCCGGCAGCCACCAGATCTTCCTTGCCGCTTCCCTTGGTTGCTGGCAGGTGCAGGGCCACGGCGCTGCGGGTGCCCACCAGGTGGGTCGGTGTATCCTCCGGCCGCACCGCCCAGAGCAGCTTGCCGTCCTTGACCGTGATGTTGTCCACCACATAGAAGGTCTTCAGGATCTCTTCGTCGGTGCGCAGGCCCAGGGCGCGCAGGAAGATGGTTGCGGGGAACTTGCGCTTGCGGTCGATGCGGACGTACAGCGTGTTTTTCTGGTCGTACTCGAACTCCACCCAGCTCCCACGGTAGGGAATGATCTTGCCCAGGAAGTAGGTGCGGTTGTTGGCGGTCTCAAAGAAAACACCGGGGGAACGGTGCAACTGGCTTACGATGACGCGCTCCGTGCCGTTCACGATGAAGGTGCCATTGGCGCTCATCAGGGGAATGTCGCCAAAGAAGACCTCCTGCTCCTTCATGTCGCGCAGGGTCTTGACGCCGGTCTCCGGGTCCTTGTCATAGATCTTGAGACGGATGGTCACCTTCAGGGGCGCAGAGTAGGTCATGCCCCGCTCCTCGCACTCCGCCTGGTCGTACTTGAGTTGCAATCCGACCGGGTCGCCGCACTTGGTGCAAAAGTCCGGGGTGTTCTTGTTGTAAGTCCCGCAAAACTTGCAGAGCACATCTCCGGGGTGGAACGGGTCCGTGATCACCATGTGGCCGCAGTTGGTGCAGGCCGTACGCAGGTGGTTCAGGCCCTTGAGGTAGCCGCACTTGCACTCCCAGTTGCCAATCGAGTAATCGACGAACTCCAGTTCGGAGATGTTGCGGAAGTCGGTGATGGGAAATACCGAGGTGAAGACCGACTGCAGGCCGTTATCCTCGCGCTCCCGCGGCAGCTTGTCCATCTGCAGGAAGCGTTCGTAGCTGCGCCGCTGCACCTCGATGAGGTTTGGGATCTGGATGCTGGTTGGAATCTTGGAAAAATCGAGGCGGGTGCGGATCGCGCGCATTTCGTTAGGGGCTGGGTTCGACATGCTCTCTCCTGTTGCATAGGCCGATGCTTGGTGACCGACCTTTTGCTTGGCTCGTTGGCTCGAGGCTCCTCAAGAGGCGCCCGGGGTGCGCGCTACTGACTGGCTGCTACTCCGGCAACTCTTGAAGAGGAGAGGACGCCGCGACTGCGGCGCCTCTCACGGGTCCTGATGTGCGCCTGTTCCGCTACCGCCTCTCCTCGCAGAGGAAGCAACTGAAGCGCGTTGTGCAAACCCCAGCGAAGCATTCTGCGGGGTGAAAACCTGATCTTGCGGCCGCCGTGGCTTTAGCGGGTTGATTTGCCACTCAGGCCCGAGTGCTGGTATATCTCTACCCAGCAGAGTTGAAGACCTGCCAGAGCATGGGCTGCGGAAGCGTTAGCCTTGCAGGCTGAGCCGAGGTCTCCGGTCACCGAAGACGCCGAAAGCGCCCTGCGGGACATCCTGCCCGGAGAGCGCGTACTCTCTATTTCCAGATGATTCAATACAGAAACGGTGGATAATCGCCGCCCTTTGATCCCGCACCCGGTGCGGGTCCAACGTTTGCCGCTTGTCGCACGTTTGCACCTTGTGGGCCCGCCGCTCAAACCACAAGATGGCCAGTTCCATAACCTGCTTCGCAGTGCCAGGATGAACCGGATGAAACCTGATGGCTAATTTTGACCTTTAGAACCCCGCAGAAAACATTGCGCCGAGGCGTCTGCGGGAGTCTCCCATCAGAGAGAATACCGCAGATCCACCCCGGCTGCAACTGTTGGGGTTTGGGCGGGCCTTAACCCACCCAGATCCCTCAAAACTACTTGATCTCGACGGTTGCAACGCCCTCGAACTTCTTGGCGATGGCGGCCGCATCTTCCTTCGAGATGTTCTCCTTCAGGGGCTTGGGAGCGCCGTCGACCAGGTCTTTGGCCTCCTTGAGCCCGAGCGCGGTAACCTCACGAACGGCCTTGATGGTGTTGATCTTGTTCGCGCCGGCATCCTTCAGGATCACCGTGAACTCGGTCTTCTCCTCCACCACGGGGGCGGCTGCGCCGCCGCCGGCCGCCGGCGCAGCCGCAACGGCCGCTGCCGCGGAGACGCCCAGGCGCTCCTCGAGCTTCTTCACCAACTCCGCCGCCTCAAGCAGGCTGAGGCTTACGATCTGATCTTCCAACTGCTGAATGTCCGCCATGTCTCTTCTCCGTATCCTTGAAAGTTGCAAAACCTTGTGACGCTCTACTACCGATTCAACTTACCCGGAGCCTCTTCCGCCCCAGGCTGCTCCAGTCTCGCCGGGTTTCCGTTGCGCCCAGACTGCGCCCCCGTCGATGACTGCAGCGAAACTTGGTTATCCTTCAACCGGATCGAGGCTGGCAGCCTCGCCAGCCTGCGAAGCAGTGGCGTTCTCCGGCTCCGCAGCGCCCGAGGGCTGTTCGCCGGCCGCGGACTCTTCCACGTGCGCTGCCGCAACCTCGGCTACGGCAGATTGGACCGCCCCGGCTCCAAACTTGCCCTTCTCCACCGCCTGATTGATCACCACCGCCAGATCCCGTCCCGCAGCGTTGATCACGGTCGCCAGGCGCTGTGCAGGCGACTGAATGAGGAACATCAGCTTGGAGAAGAGTTCCTCCTTGCCCGGCAGCCTGGCCAGCGAGTCGATCTCCTCGACGTTGATCACCTTGCCGTCCACGATGCCCAGCTTGAAGGTGTACTCCGCGTTGTCCTTCACCCAGGTGGAGAGCGCCTTGGCCAGCGCCACCGGATCTCCGGAGGTGTAGGCCACCGAGTTGACTCCCTTGAGTCCCTGCAGCGCCTTCTCCACCTTGGTGCCCTGGCTGCTCTTGGCTGCCAGCTTGTTCTTCACCACGTGGTAGCTTCCACCGGCGGCGCGGACCACCTTGCGCAGTTCAAAGTCCTTGGAGGCCGTCAGCCCCTTGAACGTACCGATGATGGCCGAGGTTGAGCTTTCCAACTCGACCGCCAGCGCCTTGACCTTCTCGTTCTTCTTTGCCTTGGTTAATGCCATTGTGAACCTGACCTTTACCGGCTGGCTGCGTATCGCCAGCCCAATCATCCAACTCTTTGCCCTGCCCGGAGTTCCTGGCCCTGTGGAGCTCTCAGCTTCGCCCGATTCGATCGGGCCGGCTCCAGCCTGCCTTCGGGGCCAAACGTATGGATCCGCTTCCGGACCCGTCATCCGCGCCCTTACGCCTTGGCGGCAACCTCTGCCACAGCCGGCTCCAGTTCGATGCCGGGGCCCATGGTCGAGCTGAGCACAATCCGCTTGATGTACTTGCCCTTGGCAGCCGAAGGCTTGGCCTTGACCACCGAGGAGATCACCGTCAGCGCATTGGCCTCAAGCTTCTCCGGGGTGAAGGAGAGCTTGCCGACCGGCACATGCACCAGTGCGGTCTTGTCGGCGCGGAACTCAACCTTACCCGCCTTGATCTCCCGGATCGCCCCGGCCACATCTGTGGTTACGGTGCCGGTCTTGGGGTTCGGCATTAAGCCACGCGGACCCAGAACCTTGCCCAGCCGGCCTACGGAGCGCATCATGTCCGGGGTTGCGATGAGGGCATCGAAGTCGGTCCAGTTCTCTTTCTGGATCTTCTCTACCATATCCTCGCCGCCGACGAACTCGGCGCCTGCCGCCTCAGCCTCTTTCATCTTGTCACCGGAGGCGATGACAGCCACTACCTTCGTCTTGCCGCCCAGGCCGTGGGGAAGCACCACGGTACCGCGGACCATCTGATCGGCGTGGCGCGTGTCCACACCCAGGCGCATGGTCAGATCGACGGTCTCGTCGAACTTGGCATACTTGGCCTTCTGCAGCAGGGGGATCGCATCCGCGATCGCATACGGACGCGCTTCAACAAGCGCGCGCGCCTTCGCTATATTCTTGGATATCTTTTTTGCCATGTTCCCTCGTCTCCCACCCCGGCATGCGCTGTTCCGCATGGGCGTGGTCCCGACTGGTCTGCACGGGAGTGCAGACAACCTTTTGAGTATGACAAATTCAGCCGGAAAGTGCAAACTGAACTCTTGTCCAAATGCCAAGGTGAGCCTGCTGAGGTCTCCCACCCTTTGCCGCGGCGCCTCCAAAGGGTCACGGTCGCCGCGCCTGGCGGAGGCATGGATGAGGGTATCGACAACGGCTTGACTCAAGAACCTTCCTCTTTGGCGGTTAACGTCTGAGCGTGGCTCCAGGATCGGCAGGTCTTGCGGTCGCGGAAGTTCCCCGACAAATGGGATGGACTGGCATCCGGGGTGAGTTGCAGCGATCTGCTGCGCCATGGAACGAGAGGGCAATTTTTGTGGGCACTTCACCTGCGCTTGGTTTTGAATCGAAGCTCTGGGCCGCTGCCGACGCGCTGCGCAACAACCCGGACGCGTTGATCAGCCGGGTGCAGGACGAGTTGACCGACGAAGACGTGGCCAAAATTGCCGGGACCTGCCATGCCTGGCGAGGAGGCGAGAGTATGGGCAAGTATGCCGACCTGCCCGGCTTCTGCAAATCGGCCACGCTCGATGAGATTCGCAAGCACGGCCACGTGCTCACGCCGGGCCGTTACGTCGGGGCCGAGGCCGTCGAGGACGACGGCGAGCCCTTCGACGAGAAGATGCGCCGCCTTGCTGCCACGCTCCGCCAGCAGCAGGCCGAGGCCGCAAAGCTGGATGCCGCTATCGCCGCCAACCTGAAGGAGTTGGGCTATGGCGAATAAAAAATCCAGGAAATCACCCACCCGCCTCGACCCCTCCGCTGGCCAGGTGCTTATCTATCAGGATGCCGGCCTGAATCTCCAGGTCCGGCTGGATGGGGAGACGGTCTGGCCCACGCAGGCGCAGATCGCGGAGCCATTCCAGACGACCCCGCAAAATATAACCCTCTATATTGCAGCGATTTACGAGGAATATGAACTGTCCGCGGAGGCAACTTGTAAGCAATACTTACAAGTTCAATCTGAGGGCGGCAGGCAGGTCCGACGGTCGCTGAGGCACTACAGCCTCGACATGATGCTGGCCGCAGGCTACCGGGTGCGGTCGCCGCGGGGTACTCAGTTCCGCCAGTGGGCCACGGCTGGTCTCGGCGAACTTCTGGTCAAAGGCTTCACACTTGATGATGAACGCATCAAGGCCGGCCGCACCCTTTGGGAAGATTGCTTCGAAAATTGACATGGGGCGGACGTCAGTCTAGACTAAATCTAGTCAGACTGGTCAGGGAATAGTATGGAGACAAAAACCTCGAAGAAGCCCGCATCTCACGACAAGCAGCAAGTGCCGTTGCCACAGCGCTGGCAGTTACAGACGGCGAAGGCGAAATTTAGTGAAGTGTTCCGTAGAGCTCGGGAGTGCGCACCTCAAGTGGTGACGAGGCAGGACAAAGAAGCCGTGGTCATCCTTGCGATTGAAGAGTTCGAGCGTCTGACGAAACGGGATCGGCAGCCTAAGAGCTTATCGAAGTTCTTTGCCGAGTCCCCTCTTGCCAAAGTCCCCATCGATCTTGAGCGCAAGCCCGATTACGGCCGAGCGGTAGAGTTGTGAGTGGATTTCTGTTGGACACCTGTGTCATCTCTGAGCTCATCAAGCCGAATTCTGAGGCGGCGGTGACGGCCTGGGTTGATGCAACCCACGAGGAGCTTCTATTCTTGAGCGTCCTCACGTTGGGAGAGATCCGGAAAGGCATCGTTGCCCTGCCCCAGAGCGCTCGCCGTTCCAGGCTTGAGACATGGTTCGGTAGCGATCTGCTGTTGCGGTTCGCCAACCGGATATTGAACATCGACCAGGGTGTTGTCGATCGCTGGGGGCAATTCACAGGTACTTTGAGCAGGAAAGGTATCACTGTGCCCGTGATCGATGGATTGTTGGCTGCGACCGCGATCCAACATAATCTTACCCTCGCCACTCGCAACACCAAAGACGTCGCTGCCACAGGTGTGGCCCTATTTAACCCTTGGATCCCAGCACCAGAGTAACGACACAACGTGAGCGATACGTAAAGCGCAGGTGCTACGAAGGCATGGCGGCAGAGCTTTTCGAGTTCAGTCGGGCACGCGGGCTGAAGCCGCTTCCACCGGTCCGGGAGCCAGTCGGCAGGTTGGCTTATGCGGACCAGGGATAGATTGGTCAGCAACTGGGTGAGATAGGGTTGCGGATCCACATCATGCTTGCGGCAGGTGCCGGCCAGCCTCTAAGCGCTATGTGAACCACACCTTGTGCTGAGGACGCGTACAGGTGTAGGTTGCCACACCTGGACTCCCCAGCTTGCCACGCAAGCTGATTCCGGGGCGGTCTGGGGATCTTCGGCCAACTCCCGCATAGGTGCTCACCACTTTTTGCCGAGTGCACGCGCCCGCCATTGAGGGACGGGTTCCAAGGGAGGGGAACTTGACCCCCTCGGCGCAAGGCCGACGAGCGGAGGCCGGCGCCGGGCGAAGGGTGGGAGGATTCGTGCTCGGCGCTAAGGCCGGAGGCTGTCTGATGCAATCGGCGCTAAGCCGTCAAGGTCCTTGCCCCAGCAGGATGCAAGCCCACGGATGGGAGGCGGCCAACCCCTCCCGGCTGCGTCAAGGGGTCTTCAGGCATCAGGCGCTACAGGCCGACGGAGCAGGGCATCAATCTCCGCGCGCGCGGGCATGGACGGAGCGGTGCCGGCACGGGTGACGGAGATCGCCGCCGTCGCGCAGCCGAACCGGGCCGCCTCCAGCACGGAGGCTCCTTCGCTGAGAGCCGCGGCGAAGCCTCCGCAGAAGGCGTCGCCCGCGCCGGTGGTCTCCACTACGGCTCCGGCGTGGAGGGCGTCGATGAGCACTGCCGCGCCGCTGCTGTCGCAGACCAGAGCCCCCTGTGCTCCCAGGGTGACGATGACGCAGCGGGCTCCGCGCCGCTGCAGAGCCCGCGCGGCTGTCTCGGCCTGTTTGCGATTCTCCACGGGAAGGCCGGTCAACAGCGATGCCTCGCTCTCATTGGGGATCAGCAGATCCGCCAGCTCGAGGACAGCATCGCTGAGAGGTTGCGCTGGAGCCGGATTGAGGATGGTTCGCACGCGGGCTTCCCGCGCCAGGCGCAGCCCGCGTTCTACGGTCGGCAGGGGAAGCTCCAGTTGGGTGAGCAGCACGCCGGCGGAGCGGATCGCCGCTCCGGCTGCCTCCACGTCTTGCGCTGAGAGCGTGAAGCAGGCCCCCGGAACCACGATGATGGCGTTCTCACCGCGGGCCTCGTCGATGAGGATGGCTGCGGCTCCGGTAGGCGTTGCCGCGGTGGAGACCAGGGAAGCGTCCACTCCGGCTGCGGCCCAGGTCTCCCGGGCCAGATGCCCAAAGGCATCGTCGCCCAGCCGCGAGAGCATCTGCACGGCGGCTCCGGCGCGAGCCGCGGCCACGGCCTGATTGGAGCCCTTGCCGCCGGGGCCCAGGGCAAAGCCGCTGCCCAGCAGCGTCTCTCCCCAGGCCGGCAGCCGGGAGGCGCGAAAGGCTACATCGGCCACATAACTGCCCAGCACTACGATCTTCTTCGCCATGCGTCTGCTGCCCTCTCCCGGGGGGACGGTCCTACCCCGGTTCGATGGTATTCGTCGCTCGGAGCGATATCTCTCCGCCGACTGTCCTCTGGCCCTCGCTCTGGTGCTGGCTGTGGCCTGGGGCGGGTCCTATACCTCCGGATCGAAGACGGACACGCCGTAGTGCTGGATCTGCGGAGGCGGATCGTAAAAGTGATGGAGCAGCTCTCGCCAGCGGGGGAAGCGGTCGGATTGGCGGAAGCCGACGGTGTGATCCTCCAGGCTTCTCCACTGCACGTGGAGCAGATACTGGTTGGGCGCCTCCACGCAACGATGGACGGCGATCGACACAAAGCCCGGAGTGGCGGCGATCAGCGGCCGAGCCGTCTTCAAGGCTGCCTCAAAGGCCGCCTCCTCACCGGGTTTCACATGCAAGATACCTACTTCAAGAACCAAGGCTCCTCCTCTTTTTGGGTGTAACAGATCTGGTTGCTCTCCTCTGGTTACTCTCACTCCCGAGGGTTGCATCCCAGCCAGGAGGAGAGCGAGGGTCTTCAACCAGCATACGCACGCGCAATCAACACCAATGCCAGCAGGTAGCAGACGACCATCGCCGCCAGAAGGCTCCGGGCCCTGCGGTTGGCGCCCTTGAACTCCTTCCAGACGAAGACGCCCCACAGGCAGGCCACCATGGGAGAGGCCTGCCCGATGGCATAGGAGATGGCCACACCCACCAGGCTGGCAGCCACGAAGTTGAAGACCGTGCCCAACCCCCAGATTGCCCCTCCGAGCAGGCCCAGGGCGTGATATCCGGCTGGCGCGCGAAGGTAATCTGCTGCGGCAACGGGGGTGCCGACGAGCGGCCGCCGCATCAGGATGGTGTTGAAGAAGAAGCAGCAGAGGAGGGCTCCAAAGGTCAGGCAGACGGCCGTGGTGTACGGAGTGAGGGTGTGTCCGTGGGTCATCGCCCGGGTGACGAGCGGGGCGAAGAGGCCCATCAGCGATCCCGAGATCACGCAGACCACCACCCCCTTTGTGGAGACGCTCTCTGCGCCGGAGCGCAGCGCCGCATAGGACTTGCCCACCAGGATGACGGCCACCACGGCCATCAGGACGCCCGCGCCCAGCAGCAGAGCGCTGCCCCGCGGCTGGATGGCATAACTCAGTACGACCCCCTCGACCAGGGCAATTCCAATGGAGATGGGATACGCGACTGCGAGCCCTACAATCTCAATGCCAGCGATCAGCAGCACGTTGGCGATGTTGAAGATGAACCCGCCCAGAGCCGCGTAGAGCAGGTTCCGGTCGTCAGCGGCGTGGAGATTGGCCAGAAAGGCGGTTGGTCCACCCGCATAGCTGCCCATGGTGAAGGCCAGCAGCAGAGCGATCAGGAAGATGCCCAGAGCGTAGTCCCAGTAGTAGAGCTCGAAGCGGTAGTTCCGGGCGCCCTTGAAAGTGTTGGCAAAGGATCCCCAGCAGATGGTGCTGAAGATGGTCATCAGCAGCGCCACAACAAACGTGGACGGAACAAACATCGGCACCCTCCCCGAGCGGTCCCATGGCCATGCCGGCAGACTCCTGCCGGTTACGGCAGAGGGCCGCGCACGCCACAGAGCTTGTAAGCTGCAGGACTCCTCAAAGAAAGATCCATTATGCCTGTAAGGCAGGCTGTGAACAACCTCGACTCCTCGCGAAGAAGAACGCATTGCAGCCGTCGCAGGAGGGTCTGCGGAGTTGGAGTTCCGGATCCCAACGAACTCCGGGAAGTGACCGCATTGGGAACCGGCTGGCTGATGCCCTGGACGGCAACCTGCGCTCTGCGGTCTGGCTGGGTGAGAGCCCTGAGCTGCCGCGTGCGCTCTTTGCGTTCCGAGCCCCGTTCTGCTTGTCCGGCGGCAGAGGGACAGGAACTTCCGCTGGAGAAAGGCACCGCAGGCCGAACGGCAGGGGCCGGCGCGCCCTGCTTTTCGGTACCATCTTGGTTGTCGATCTTTGACTCTCTCGTGCGCTGCAAAGCACGGAGAAACAGGATACGGAGGGAATCCATGCTCCCGTTCGCGAATAGCTTCCGCAAAGACGCATCTTCCATGAACCTTGCCACGGGGCTCGCAAAACTGGGCGGCACGGCTCTGCTGCTCTTTCTGGGCGTGTTCGGCGTCGCATCTTCCCTGGCGCAGGCTCCGCAGGGCGAGTTCGTCTTGCATCATCAAGACGGGACGATCGTCATCCAGCCCTACGGGCCAAACATTGTTCGGATTACGCTGAGCAAGGATGCCGCGCAGGCGGAGGCGCCCGCGGGCTACGGAATCATCGCGCACCCCGCCGCAGAGGGCTGGGGCCAAGCCAGTGACCCAGCAGGAGACCAGGTCTTTCGTTCCGGCCAACTGGTGGTGCGCGTCTCGGCAGACCCCTTGCCGGAGAGCGAGACGCCCAGGCCCATGCCGCTCGACACTTTGAATGAGCAGTTGCGTACGCAGTACTTCGGATCGCCGCATGGCGGTCCGAATCTCGATCGCATCACCGTGGAGACGGCGGCGGGCAAGGTTCTCCTGACGTTGCGCAACTGGTCGATGACGGCGAATCCCGCGGACAAGGCGATGCCTTCCAACGATGCCGGTAGCCGCGTCAGCGCCGTCTTCTCGTCGCCTACGGACGAGCACTACTACGGGTTGGGCCAGCATCAGCAAGGCTTTCTTGACCTGAGAGATCATCACTTGAACTGTTGGCACAACTACAGTGCCCCCGGTGGAGAGGTGGTGTGCGTTCCGTTCATGGTCTCCAGCAGAGGCTATGGCTTCGTCTGGGACAACGCCTCGAAGACCAGCATCGATCTGGGCTTCAATCAACAGAACGTGTGGTCTTCGGAGGTTGGCGATCGAGTATCCTTTTTCGTCATCGCCGGCGACACAACGGACAAGATCTACGCGGGATATCGCCAGCTTACCGGTGTGACGCAACTGCTGCCGAGGCCGGTCTATGGCTACATCCAGAGCAAGGCTATCTACCCCACGCAGGCGCAACTGCTCGCCGTGGCCAAGGGTTACCGCGAGCGCAATCTGCCCGCGGATGTGCTGGTGGTGGACTTCCTGAACATGACCCGGCAGGGCGAGATGGATCTGGATCCAAAGCGCTGGCCGGATCCGGCAGCGATGAACGATCAGTTGCACGCGATGGGCTTCCGAACGCTGCTGAGCGTGTGGCCGCACTTTGCAGAAGGGACGCGCTACTACGAGATGCTGAAGAGCAAGGGCTGGCTGGTGCAGGACGCGAACGGCG
This sequence comes from Acidobacteriota bacterium, assembly GCA_021806005.1. Classification (GTDB taxonomy): domain Bacteria; phylum Acidobacteriota; class Terriglobia; order Terriglobales; family Acidobacteriaceae; genus Granulicella. Next base: position 12,099 of record JAJZDM010000036.1, read on the forward strand.
TCCCCGACGCTGCGAACACGCCCAGGCAGGTCGGCCCCAACATCGACACCACCAATCCTGAGGCATCTCGCTGGTGGTGGGAGACGATCCGCGACCGCTACATCAAGCCGGACCACTTCGATTACGTCTGGCTGGACGAGACCGAGCCCGACATCGACCCCGAGCATGATTCCTTCTACATCGGCTCCGGCGCGCGTTACTACAACGCGTATCCGCTCTTCCATACAGCTTCGGTCTACGATGGCTTCCGGCGAGACTTCGGCGACAGCCGCCGGGTGATGATCCTGGCCCGGGCCGCGTACCTTGGAGCGCAGCGCAACGGTACCGTCTTCTGGTCGAGCGATATCCTGTCCACCTGGGATATGCTGCGGCGTTCGATCTCCACCGGCCTGGACTTCACCGCAACCGGCATGCCGTACTGGGATACGGATATCGCAGGCTTCTTCTCCCCGCGTCTGCCTGCCGACTACAAACCCCAGCGAACGCCGCTGATTGATGGCTCTGACGCCAAGGCCAACATCGGCAACTACGCCGACTATCCCGAGCTGTTCGTGCGCTGGTTTGAGTGGGGCGTCTTCCAGCCGGTGATGCGCGCCCATGGCGAACGCATGCATAACGAGGTATGGGCCTATGGAAAACAAGCAGAGCCCATTCTGGCGAAGTACCTCCGGCTGCGCTATGCGTTGCTGCCCTATACCTACTCACTGGCTTATGGCAGCTACCAGAGCGGTGCGCCGTTCATGCGCGCGCTGTTCATGGACTTCCCGAATGATCCAACAGTAGCCAACCTCGGTGATGAGTACATGTATGGACCGGCGTTTCTTGTCGCTCCTGTCACCGTGCAGGGAGCGACCCACCGGCAGGTGTACCTGCCCGCTGGATGCGATTGGTACAACTACTGGACTAACCAGCGCTTCAAGGGCGGACAGACCATCGACGTGCAAGCTCCCATCGACATCATCCCGCTGTTTGTTCGAGCCGGATCGATCCTCCCTATCGGGTCCGACATTCTGAGCACGTCCCAGGAGCAAGCCATCAGGACGGTCCGGGTCTATGCTGGAGCGGATGGCGACTTCACCCTGTTCCGCGACGATGGTACAACGTACGGCTATGAGAGGGGGAAGGATTCGATCACCCGGCTGCACTGGGATAACGCCACGCGCAAGCTGACGCATGCGGGGTCGGCGGCATGGACCCAGCCCGTCGGTGACGTGGTGCGGGTGATCGGTCGCTGAGCGCAGGGCTTTGTTCGAGGGGTGATCGATGAAGGCTGATCGAGGGTCGAGCTTCACTACCCCTACCTTTGACTGGCTACATCACCGGTCTCCGGGCATCCGGGTCTGCTTCAGCCTTTTCCATGTGGCCGAAGAGGCTGGACTTGCCAGGCTGCTTGTGCGCCGCGGCGTGCGGGAGTTGGCAGCAGAAGTCCTTAAGGTTCGTGATGTCGGATGAATGGTTGCGGAGTTTGGAAGGGTCTGGACGGAGATGGGGCGATGCCGGCTATCAGGGGAAACGGAAACCCCTCAGGAGGCTGCGCCCGGTGCGCGGGGGGATGACCCATCGGGTGATACCCCCAACACCACCAAATCCGCTACCAGTCTATGGTTGGATCGGGTTTCTATGGGGTACCTGCCGGAAAGAGGGTGAAGCGCTCCCATGGATGGATGTCGAGATGGAGTCCACCATCTTTACCCTGTGCTCACCGCCAAGCCCGCCTGAACCGCAAAACCCAAGGGCGCAGATCGGAGATGGAGGGTAAGGCCCTCCATCCTCTTCTGCGCCCTTGGTTCTGCTTGACGTGCTGGAGTCGTCTTAAGCGACGACTTCGATTCCCATGGACCGCGCTGTTCCGCGGATGGTCTTGGCCGCTGCCTCGACGGAGGCTGCGTTCATATCCGGCATCTTCTGCTGGGCGATCTCGAGGATCTGCTTCTCGGTGACCTTGCCCACCTTGTCCTTGTTGGGAGTGCCTGACCCTTTGGGAATTCCGGCGGCCTTGAGCAGCAGCACCGGAGCGGGGGGCGTCTTGGTGATGAACGTAAACGTCCGGTCCGCATAGACGGTAATGACCACCGGAATGGTGAGGCCGACCATCGCCGGATCCTTGGTGCGGTCGTTGAACTGCTTGCAGAACTCCATGATGTTGACCTGCGCCTGACCGAGCGCGGGACCAACCGGGGGCGCCGGCGTTGCTTTGCCAGCGATGATCTGGAGCTTGACGTATCCCTGAACCTTCTTTGGAGCCATCTTCGTTGTCCTTCTTCGTCTGCTGCGGGCGCGCTGGAGAACCAGACCGGGCCGCGCATGAATTTTCTATTGCTTGTACCGCTCGCTACTGCTGGCAGGAGTTAGAAGGTCCGGTGAAGCTGCCGGGCTGCGACTCCTGAAATTCAACCTCTGTTGCCTGCCTGCGCTCGGTGATCTGCGCGCAGGCCTTGATCTTGCAAGCTGGAACCACCGGCTTTAGCCTTCGACCTTCTCCACATTGGCGAAGGAGACCTCGGTCGGCGTCGGCCGGCCGAAGATGGAGACCATGACCTTCAAGGTCTGCTTATCCTCATTCACATCATCGACGGCGCCGTTGAAGTTGTTGAAGGGGCCATCGGTGATGCGGACCAGTTCGCCCTTGGCGAACTTGAGCTTGAGCTTGGGCTTCTCGCGGGTGACGTCGCTGCGATTCAGCATCGCATTCACCTCTTCTTCCGAGAGCGCGTTGGGCTGGTCGCCGGTCTGCAAGAATCCTGTAACTCGCGGGGTGTTCTTCACCACGTGCCACATGTCGTTGTCCAGCGCCAGTTCCACAAAGACGTAGCCAGGCAGAAAGACGCGATCGATGGTGTACTTCTTGCCGTTGCGAATCTCAGTGGTGGGCTCAGTGGGAATCTCGATCCGCCCTACCTTGTCCTGCAGGTGATAGGCGGCCACGCGGCTGAGCAGGGACTCCTTTACCTTGCGCTCGAAGCCTGAGTAGGCATGGATGATGTACCACTTGAGGCTTGTTGGCTCGGTCGCGGCCGACTCCGTCTCGCCTTCGCTTCCGGCTCCGCCCACCACTTCGCCGGCCGTTGCTGTTTCGGAATCCGCAGCCAAATCGCTCTCCAGCGCGTCTCCGGCCCCGACCGGTACGGTCTGCTGTTCGTCGTCTCTCAACTCATCTGCCATGGTTGCACATTCCTTCAAAACCCAAATCTCTTGCCTGCAGCCGGGGAGGATCGCAGGCAGGCATCCCGCCTGCCGTGGATCTCGGCTCGTCCTGTCTTCCTTAATGCTTGGTCAGGTACAGAATCACCTGATCCACCCCTTTGCCAAGGGTGAGGTCCACCAGTTCAAAGTACGCGGCAAAGAGGAACACGGCGATAATGACCACCACGGTGGTTGCCTGTACCTCAGCCCGTGCCGGCGTATGGACTTTGGTCATCTCCTGCCGTGTGTCGCGGAGGAACTGCATGAGTCGCTGCGGTCCTGCGGACAACCGCTGCACGGCGCTCTCTTCGGTGGTTTCAACTACGGCGGCCTTCGCCATGGATGTACTCCTGAAACTGCTGCTGTGTCTCCGGCGCGCCCTGTCCTGTTGCTTCACCTGCTGCTGCCCGGGGCGGATAGGATGAAGGGGTACTGCGCCGGCTTGAGGCTGGTCCGGAGGGGGATTCCGGTTGATAAGGCCAGAATCGGCTCAGGACTGAACCTGGAACAAGACCTTCTCCGGATCCGGTTTTGGTCCGGTTGAGTCTCCTCTGCTGCCGATCAGGCTGGCGGTGCAGAGTGAAGCTGGCAGGGGAGCTCGGATTCGAACCGAGAAGTTCGGTTTTGGAGACCGACAGTTTAACCGTTGAGCTTACTCCCCTGTATGGAGCCGGTCAGCGGGTGAGAGAAGGAGCCTCCAGAGGTGGCCCGGCTCGTAAACCCGCGGACTGGAATGGGTTCGTTACTTTGTCTCCTTGTGCGGCGTGTGCTTGCGGCACGTGTTGCAGAATTTGGAGAACTCCAACCGTCCAGTGGTTGTCTTCTTGTTCTTGGTGGTGGAGTAGTTCCGGTTCTTGCACTCCGGACACTGCAAGGTGACGATCTCGCGCATGATACTTCCTTTCCAATGTGGCCAGCCACCTCGGCTGGCAAGCAGCTTGTTGTCCGGCCAGGAAGCCTTTGGTCTCCTGCCGTCTGACACGCCGCGACGCAGGGCATATATGGGCCCCTGCTGCCCGATTCCTGAGTTGTGCTACGGGAAAGCCAGGCAGTCAGGCACACTCTGGCTCTGCTCTATTATCCACGAAAACCAGAATTTTGCCAAAGAAGCTGATAGCAGAGAAAAGGCTCGTCGTCTCCCGAAGGTTTGGTTCAGATGGAGGACAGTCCTGGACGGCAGGCTGGGCGCTAGGAACGAAGGGCCGGGGTGGTTGGCCCCGGCCCTTCTGGACTGCAGAGAAGATCTGGCGGTCAGGCTGCCGGCTCTCCCGTAGCCACAGCCTTTGCCGAGGCGACGGTGAAGGTGGGCTCGCCGATCTTGAAGCGAGCGAAGCGGCGTACGCTGATGTTCTCACCGAGCTTGGCGACCTTCTGAGCGATCAACTGGGCGACCGTCATGCCCTGATCCTTGATGAAGGGCTGTTCCAACAGGCAGACCTCCTCATAGAACTTGGCCATCTTGCCCTCCAGCATCTTTTCAATAATGTTGGCGGGCTTGCCGGTGGCGGCAGCCTGGGCGCGATAGATCTCCTTCTCACGCTCGATATCGGCAGCGGTGACCTCGTCCTTGCCCAGGTAGCGGGGATCGACGGCGGCGACGTGCATGGCGATGTCCTTGAGCAGATTCTGAAAGTCGTCGGTACGGGCGACGAAATCCGACTCACAGTTGAGTTCGAGCAGCACGCCGATCTTGCCGCCGGCGTGAATGTAGGCTCCAACCGTTCCCTCGTTGGTGGTGCGGGTAGCCTTTTTGGCCGCCGACGCCATACCGCGCTTGCGGAGGACGACGAAGGCCTCTTCCATATCGCCTTTGGCCTCCTGCAGGGCCTTGAGGCAATCGCCCATGGGGGCACCAGACTTCTCACGGAGTTCCTTGACGAGCTTGGCGTCGATCTTGACAGCTTCAGTGCTAGACATAACTCTTCCTTCCTGGTTTCTGGCTTCAGTCGAGGGCAGCGCCGGGAGCGCATGCGGTTCTCGCGAAAATGGCGCGGGAGCCAAGCCCGCGCCATTCTGGTTCATTCTTGCGGCTCGGCGGTTACGGCAGGGCAGAAGCCAAGCCTGCGCGGCCTGAGGTTCAGGCGCTGACCTGAGCAGTTTCAGGGTCCGACTCGGCGTCCGCAGCGGCAGGCGCCTTGCGGATGCCGCCGCCCAGAGCGGCGTTCAGGTCGATGTTCTCATCTTCCACGTCTTCGGTGGAAGCCTCAGCGGCGCCTGCGGAGGCATGCACGGGAGCGAGCAGCTCCTCACCCTCCTCACCGATGAAGTGAGACTCGGCCGCGAGCGGCTGCACCTCAGCGTACTCCTCAGCGAAGGCCTTGTCGGAGATCAGTTGGGTGCCCTCATACGCGGAGTCCGCAATCTTGGTGGTGAAGAGGCGAATGGCGCGCAGAGCGTCGTCGTTGCCGGGAATGACGTAGTCTACCGCGGTTGGATCGCAGTTGGTATCTACCACGGCTACCACGGGAATGCCCAGCTTGCGGGCCTCGGCGACGGCGATCGCCTCGTTGTTGGAGTCGATCACGAAGATCGCATCCGGGAGGCGCTTCATGTTCTTGATACCCGAGAGGTTGGTCGCCAGGCTCTTGCGCTCGCGCTCCAGCTTGATGACTTCCTTTTTGGTCAACAGTTCATAGCGGCCATCGGTGGACATCTCGTCCAACTCGGCGAGCCGCTTGACCGACTTCTGCACGGTGACCCAGTTGGTGAGCAGGCCGCCCAGCCAACGGCTGTTGATGTAGGGCATGCCAGCGCGCTTGGCCTCTTCGGCGACCGCGTCCTGTGCCTGGCGCTTGGTGCCGACAAACAGGATCAGCTTGCCGGTGGAGGTCAGGTCGGTGACGAACTTCGACGCCTCCTTGAACATCTTCAGCGTCTTCTGCAGGTCGATGATGTAGATTCCATTGCGCTCGCCGAAGATATACTCCTTCATCTTGGGGTTCCAGCGCTTGGTCTGGTGGCCGAAGTGGACACCGGCTTCGAGCAGTTCCTTCATCGTGATACTGGCCATAAAAGGCTCCTTGTGGTTGGCATCGCTTCTGGTTTTTCAGGTCAACCGGCAGGTTGTGCGGCTTGCCGCCAGGGGAGTGCTTTGGGGGCACCTTCTATTGGCGAATTGCCTGGCTGCGTGTGCTGGCTGCTGACTTCAATGGAAGCGATTGAGATCCCCGAAGGGAGATTGAGTTCCGGCCACCGGCACGTTGCCGGTGGGTGAAGCGAAAGAGTGCAGGGCCCGAACCAAACTGCAGACCTGAAGGTATCGTCCCCAGGCTGCCCCCGCCGAGGTCTGATGAGAGCCAAGCCTCAACGGACGGGGATGGGGAAGAGGACCCTCTACGGTCCGCATAGGAGCAGCGGGCCGTAGAGCAATTTAGCGCTTGCTGAACTGGAAGCGAGCGCGAGCGCCCTTCTGACCGTACTTCTTGCGTTCCTTGCCGCGCGAGTCTCGGGTAACCATGCCGTCAGACTTCAGGGGCTTGCGCAACTCTCCATTGAACTCGATGAGGGCGCGGGCGATGCCCAGCTTGACCGCGTCGGCCTGTCCGTTTACGCCACCGCCCTTGACCGTGGTGATCACGTCGAAGGTCTCGTTGATGTCTGCGATGCCCAGAGGAAGCCGAGCGGCCGCGCGCTGTGCCGGCGTGACGAAATACTGTTCAAACTCTTTGCCGTTGACGGTGAATTTGCCTGAACCGGGGCGAAGGAAGACGCGCGCGATCGCGCTCTTGCGCCGTCCGGTTCCGTAGTACTGAATAAGGTCTGCCATGTGTCCTCGAAATTCCTCAATCCTGTTGAAATCGTTAACCATTCAAGCTGCGATGTTGCGCTGTAACGGCCTAAGCCCGAACTTCCAGGGCGACCGGCTGCTGCGCGTGGTGGGGATGATCAGCTCCCTTGTATACCTTGAGCTTGGTGGCCATCTGACGGCCCAGCTTGCCCTTGGGCAGCATGCCCTTGATCGCCTCTTCCACAATCTTCTCGGGGCGGCGGGCGAGCAGCTTGGTGAAGCTCTCCTCACGCAGGCCACCCATGAAGCCGGTGTAACGGCGGTAGAGCTTGTTTTCTGCCTTCATGCCAGTCACGTGGATTTTTTCAGCGTTGACGACGATGACGTGATCGCCCATATCGATGTATGGCGTGTAAAGCGGGTTGAGCTTGCCGGCCAGAACGCTGGCGGCGTGTGAGGCGAGACGGCCCAGAGTCTGGCCGCTGGCGTCAACTACAAACCACTTGCGCTGAATGTCCTTGCCGCTGGGGATCGTTGTCGTCTGATTGAGGTTCATTGGATTTACTCCTTGGTTCTGCCGTCTTCGTCGATCTGACTGCCCGGCCTGAAGCGCGAAGAGAGTTGCAGCCGTAGGTTGGTCGGCGGTACGAACGCGGACACTCTATCCACGCAGGTCAAAGCCGGAGTTGCGGTTGAGCGCACAGAGCCCCTGGAGTCTGAAACCGGTCGCCGGAGAGGCTGCTGGCGCAGACGGCAGGTTGCTGGGGAGTGGGCGTGCTGCGATGGAACGGCAGGCCTTCCCTGATGGGATCCAGCTTGCCCTGCATCGAGTCGACTCACCTCGGTGTCTGGCTTCTGTCAACCTCTTCGCTGTCCAGGATTTGGACGCACAAGGGTGCAGACGCAAGACTGCGCGAGTTATCAGAATACTTGAGGCGAAGGGTAGCGTCAAGCACGGTCGCTGCCAGGCAGTGGCCGGGGAGGCGATTGGGAGGCGGAGAACTGGTCCGAGCGCTGCCTGGGAAGCAGGCGTCTGAAGAGAGCGAGGATACAACGGCGAGACGCAACGCCAGGGAGCCGGGGCGGCACATCGTAGGATGTCCGCCGGGCTATCTCCGTCTGCGTCTCCGCCGGGCCGCTCCCGGTTTGCTGGCTGAGCAGGTCTGTACACCACTCCAGGGGCGCTCGCAAGTGACATCGACCTTGAAGGACTGGGTTGCCGGGGTTACGCCTCTGCCGGACGGTGTATTGAGCACCTGCTGGAGTCCATCCCCCAGAGGGGGCGCCAGTGCGCGCAGGGCGGCCAACTGTGCGCCGGTCGCTATTCCGGTCAGGGTCAGCCTGTAGCCGGCCCTGCTGGCCGTCCCACTCAGCAGCAGTGGAGGCGTTTTGCCGGGAGGCGTCAGAGGCAATGGAGCCAGTATGAGTTCGGCTGCCCCAGTGGTACTGTCAGCTCCCGCTGTCAGGAAGGCAGGATGGACGGCCTGCCCGCTGGTGGCGCCTTTCCACGGCAGCACTCCGAAGATTTCGTCCTGCAGGGAGCCCTGCCAACCGCCTTCGAGGGAGCCCTGTTTGGCAGTCTGGCGGGTGTGCTGCTGTGTCCGGCTGCTCCTGCCCCGTACCTTGCTCGAGGCACCGGGCTGAGCGCCAGCGAACAGCAGGCTGCCGGTCAGGGATCCTCCCGGCGCCTCTGCGGGCAGAATCCGCTGGGAGAAGAGCCGGGCCCAGTCCAGCAGCCAGGTGTTGGGAACTTCACTGAAGGCAATGCGCAGGTTGCTGAAGTGGCTAAGATCGAGCGAGGGAAAGCTCCGGGCGCCAGCCGTAGTAACCTCCACGCGGTCGGCCGTGAGCATCACGGTGCCGGCTGCATGGGCTCCATTGGCCTGGGGCGTTACCACGGAACAGTTGGGCTGACGCAGGACCGCCAGGGTGATATCCAGCGTTCCTCCGCAGGCGGCCTGCACATCGAGGGTCTCCACGGGGACAAAATCGGCCCGGCGCAGATCTTCCAGATGAATGGTCGTGTTGAGCCTGGCTGCGCTGAGAGTGCCGGAGAGCGACGTGGCGACAGACAGGTTGCCTCTCCAGCCGGCATCCGCTCCGCCCAGCAGGATGCTGGCCTCGCCCAAGGGGGCTCCCTCCCAGTTCAGCGTCAGATCGATGGGAACCTGGGCTATGGCGGCTGCGCGCCGCAAGGATCCCTCCAGCTTGATCGCCCCCGGGTCAGAGATGTTCCGGTCGGTTCGGTTCGGCCGTCCCTGGATGCGCACCTGCCACTGCTGCGGCGAACTGAGCCAAAGGGCAAAGTCTGCATCGGTGAGCGAGAACGGAGTCTTCTCTTCGCCAATCTTCAGATTCACTCGGGCACCGTTGGCCTCGATGTAAGGGAACCGCGGCTCCGGTCCTGCCCTGCGCTGAGCCGTGGGGGCTGAGTTCACCTGGGCGGCGTGCATCAGCAGGCTCTGGAGGTTCCACTGCCCCTGGGCATTACGCACCAGGTTGACACTGGGCGATTCAAACGAGATGGTGGAGAACTCCACATGCCGCCGCCACAGCGACCCTGGACGCAGAGTGACATTCACCGTGGCGGCACGGATGGTTGGTTCAGCCCCAAACGCCGGATCCTCGCTCACCACGAGGTTCTGCAGCGAAAACCCCGGCATAGGCAGCAGATGGAGGGTGACACTGTCCAGGTGGACCGGCCGTCCCAGGCTTCTGCTGATGCTCTCCGCAATGCGCCGCTGCAGGCGGTTGACGTTCAGCATGGGAGGCGTCAACGCCAGCAGAAGCAGGACCAGCAGAGCGCATAACCATACCCACCATCGTCGCCTGGGTGGGGTCGGCTTCGGATGGTCCGTCGGCAAGGTTCCGTCTGTGTTCTCTGTGCTCAAGTTGTCTGCAGCTTCTGCCCAACTCTTTGTCATGGCCGTTGTATGCCTGCCGGCTCACCGTATGACATGGAATGTCCTGCTCCAGCGCGTGTCTGGAATGATGTGCGTAAGGATGTGGAACATAAAGCCAATACGATCGCTGAAGGATGTCTTGTTCTCCTCATCGGCGGGCGTTCTGAACGACCAGTAGACAAACAACGGGCGCCCCAGAATGTTCTTTACCGGTACAAACCCCCAGTAGCGGCCATCCAGACTCTCGGTGCGATTGTCACCCATGGCAAAGACATATCCCACAGGCACGACCAGATCATCTCCCTGAATATGCTCTGGCAGCTCCTCGCGCCATAACTCGGTGACCTGTTCATCGGGCCCAGGGGTTACCGAGGGGAAGTCATCACGGTAGGGCTCATAGGCGTGGTTTGGGTTGCCGTCGTCGCCGGGTTGCAGGGCGTAGGGCTCCTTCTGGGCCACGCCGTTGATATAGACCACTCCATGGCGCAGATGAATGCGATCTCCAGGAAGGGCGATTGCCCGCTTGACCAGGATCAGGTCCGGAGTCTCCGGATTGGGCTTCATGAACACAATCACGTCCCCCCGTTGCACTGGCCGGTAGTGTACAAAAGGGGCCCATCGGGTCGGAGGCGAGAGCGTCACTCGATCCACCACGACGTGATCTCCGATCAGAAGGGTGTTCTCCATCGACCCTGATGGAATCTCAAAGTTCTGAAAGACAAATGCAAAGAGGAAGAGCCCCACCACGAGGATGGTGCAGATTGACGCCAGAGCCTCCAGCGGCGTCTCGGCTACCTCATCCTTTGCAGGAGTTCTCCCCACCACCGCCTGGGCTGCCGTCTCGGTGCTCAACGAATCGCTCTCCTCGCCCTTTTGCGCTGGTTCGCTCGAAACAACCAGTCTGTCGGGTACCAATGCCGGGGCATAGCCAGTGTACCCTGCTCGGAAACGCCGCGCGTAGAGCAATCTTCAAGGCGTCGAGCGGAGCTCCGAGGCCGGCATGTGTTTTTGGGATGGATGCGGAGCGGGAGTTTAGGCGCAGGACCTATCGTCCAGTACAGCCGTCCAAGTGAGAACGGCGCCATGGTTTCTGCCGAGAATCTGCAAGGCCACGGCAACTCAAAGCCGCGGCTGAAGACGGCGCTCCGGGGCTCCGGTTGGGGCGTCAGCGGCTAGTGCACCACATGGAATGTCCGGTTCCAGCGAGTTCCATCCAGCAGATGCCTGGTCTCGTGGAGCATAAAGGCAAGCTGATCGAGGAGGCTCGTTCTGTTTTCCTGGCTCTGGGGGGTGCGGAACGACCAATAGACAAATAGCGGCCTGCCCAGGATGTTCTTCTCTGGCACGAACCCCCAGAAGCGGCTGTCCAGGCTGTCAGTGCGGTTGTCTCCCATGGCAAAGATGCTCCCCGGCGGCACAACTACATCGCCGCCTTGGATGTACTGTGGCAATTCATCGTCCCAGGTCAAGGTCCGCTCATCAATCGCGATCTGCTCCAGGCAGGCTCTCTTCTGTTGGGCGTTCTGGCAGCGGCCCTGTATCGTCAGGTCGCTCGATGCCCACTCCTTCATCCCGAGCAGATCGTAGGGAAAGTCGTCCCGGTAGAGGACCAGATTCCTGCTGGACGGTTGGATCGCATAGGGCTCCGTCTGCTTTACGCCGTTCACATAGACGGCACCGTCGTGCAAATGGATCCGGTCACCGGCGATGGCGATCGCCCGCTTGACCAGAATCAGGCCCGGGGTCTCGCTATGTGGCTTGAGAAAGACGATCACGTCACCCCGTTGCACCGGCCGGTAGTGCATGAAAGGAGTCCAACGGCCGGCTGGCGCCAGCGTCTGGTGATCGACAACCAGATGATCGCCTACGAGCAGCGTGTTGAGCATGGACGACGATGGAATATCGAAGTTCTGCAGGATGAACCCGATGGCAAACAGGTAGACGGCCAACATGGCGCAGAGCGACGAGAGCCCCTCCAGAGGCGTCTCCTCCCGGTGGTTGGCTGTCGAAGACAATCCGGAGCCCTCTGTGGTTTGTTGGTCAGCCTCTAACCGCGTCGAACGCAAAACATCCTCCTGCCGATGGGAGCCGCGAACAGACTCCGCCATTTATCGCAACTCTATCGCAATCGCAACTCTATCGCAGGATCCGCCAACTCCGTACGCCCGTCTGCAACCTCTTCCACAAGCGGCCGGGCAGGGAACCTTGATGGCTGTCCGGGGTCATCGGGAGGGTAAAGTACACGAGCAGAGGGCGTCCGACGATCTGGCTCTGGGGCACAAACCCCCAGTAGCGGCTGTCCTCGCTGTCATTGCGGTTGTCGCCCAGCACAAAGTACTGGCGGGGAGGGACCTGGATTCTTCCAGCGACGACCGCGCTGCGCAGCCAGATCCACCAGCGCAGGTTCACATCCGGATCCGCCTCCAGAAGGGAGGGGAAGTCGTCCCGAAATCCATTGGGACGGCTGGGAGAGTAGAAGGCGTAAGGCTCAGGCAGGGGCCGGCCATTCAGCAGCACGCGTCCGCCGCGCATCTCGATCCAGTCTCCTGGCAAGCCGACCACCCGCTTTACCAGATCCAGATCTGGATTCACCGGGTAACGGAAGATCACCAGGTCTCCCTGCCTGACCAACCCGCGGGGTAACAGCAGCCCCCCCAGCCTTCCCGCAGGTGCGAAGGAGAGCTTGTCCACCAGCAGAAAATCTCCGACGTGGAGGGTTGGTTCCATGGAGCCGGAGGGGATCCGAAAGGGTTGCACGATGAAGGTCACGATGAAGATCGCAAGGATGACGACCTCCAACAGGGACTTCAGGGTCGTCAGAAGGCCTTCCTGCTGGAGCCGAAGATGAGATCCAGCGCTCAAGATTTGCCCCGAGTCTGAACCTCCGGGGTATGCCCCTCACCGGCCGGGTCCTCCGCGACCTGGTTCCAGCGCAGCAATGCTAGCTCCGCAGCGCGTTGCTGTGCCTCCTTCTTGCTGGGGCCTTCGGCGGAGGAGAGCGTCCGCTCGCCGTCCTCGCTCTCCAGGCGTGCCTCGACGCAAAAACGCCGGAGGTGCGGGGGGCCGATCTCGGCTGTATCCACGTACCGGATCCTTCCCCGACTCTCGGCCTGCACGCGCTCCTGCAGCAGCGTCTTGTGATCCCGCATCGCTCCACGGCCGGCGCCGTGGGCCACAGCAGCCCGCATGGCATCGATCTCCGGTTGCACCAGATATTGCTCCACGATCTTCCGCAGCACGCTGATGCCCTCTGGACCGGCATCCAGATAGACGGCTGCGAGTACGGCCTCTGCGGCGTTGGCCAGAAGTGCCGGCTTGGTTCGTCCGCCGTTATGCTCCGCACTTCGACCCATCAGCAGCGCCTTGCCGAGGCCCAACTGTACCCCCATCTCGGCCATCCGCTTGCGGCTGACCAGATTGGAGCGCAGGCGGGTAAGTTCTCCTTCACCGCACTTTGGAAACTCCCGGAACAGTGCCTCGGTTACCACCAATCCCAGCACAGCGTCGCCGAGAAACTCCAACTGCTCGTTATCCGTGCCCGGAGCGTTGCGCTGCTCGCGCTGCTCCGGGTGTGCGGGCTGGGTGACGGCCGGAGTTCCGTGGCGCGCCTCGTAGGTGTGGGACCGGTGCGTCAGCGCGAGGGCGAGCAGTTCAGCGTTCTGAAAATGGTGCCCAAGCCTGCCTTCCAACTCGACCCAACCGGCTCGGATCAAAGCTGCTCCATCCTGTTCCGGTCTCCGCCTCCCCCGTACCGTAGCCATCGTCTCGGTCCTCGCGCCCCTTCCTTGGTTCCCGTCCAGACCTCGAAGTAGAAGTCATGACATCTACTGTACGCGGAGGCTGACGGATCGGAGGTGCCGGATGCTGACCCGGCCTCTGCCGGTACCACTGGATGGAGTGGATCGTGAACGGAGCAGGGCGTGGGCAGGTGTCCCTGGCCTGGCGAGGGCGGGGTCAGGGAGGGATTGAGAGGTGCGGAGAGTCCCTCCGTGGCTCGATCAAGCTTCGCGGTTGCACCCCCCCCTCGCGTGCGCCGGGAGGGCGTTACTGCGGAGCGGAGGGCTGATAGGCCTCTTTCTGGGCCTTCCCGGTGGGGTCAAACGGCTGGTTGTCCGAATCAGGGGAATCCTGCTGGGGCAGCATAAACGGCTGGGCGATTCCGTGCTCAGCCGCGAGTTTGGTGTCCGGACTGCCGTCGCGCACCACCAGCGCTTGTTTATACTCTGCAATGGCCTTGGCGCGTTCTGGCGGATCCTTGACGTCGTAGAGGCGCCCCAGGTAGATGTGGCTCCAGGCGAGGGTGCGGGGATCCTGACTGAGCGACAGCGTCTGCTGAAAGGCCTTGGTGGCCTGGTCCGCTTTGCCCTGCATCAGGTCAATCCGCGCCATCAGATAAGTGGCTTCCGCATGATCCCCGGTCGGATCGTTCAAGGCCTTCTGCGCCAGCGCCTCTGCGTCGTTCATGTGGCCATTCACGAGGTCCTGTTCGGCGAGTTCCATCCCCTTAACCTTGTGGGGTGTGAAGGACGGGCTCAAGGGGTCAGCAGGGATGCTGGTGAGAAACAGGATCTGTTCGGCAGCATGCTTCTGGCGCTGCACGTCCATGCCATAGATCAGAGGAGCCATTACATCCTTGAGGCCCTCGCCGCTACGCTGCATCTGGGTGAGCCCGCTGTAGAAATACTCCGTGAGTACCCAGCCCTGACGCATGTCGGTGAGTACCAGGTTTTCGCGAGCTACCCTGGTTTCTTCGTCGTAAGCGGCCTTTTCTACCTGATAGGTTGCGTCCGCTGCGCTCCTCTTCGGGCCGCCCGGTACCTTGGGCGGGGGTTGAGGGATCAGATACAGGTGAGCTTCGATGGCTTTGATGACGCACTCGGTCATCAAAGCCACGATATCGCTCTTGTAAAAGAACGGCAGGGGTGAGCTCTGGATGGTCTCCAGAAGCGGCTGCATTCCCTCCATGGCCTGGCCACGGCTGTAGACCAGAGGCTCGACGACGTAGTGCAGATAAACGTGGCGAATCTGGGCCAGGTTCACTGGAACACCCGAGGTGCTGTTGTCCGGCGAGACCACAATGATGTAGTCAGAGCCGTAAACCCGGGCGTTGGTCAGGTTGGGGGAGAACATTGGCTCCAGCAGCACCAGAAACCGCCGGGTATTCAACGTGGTGGGCGGCTTGTGCAGATAGAAGTTGGTTTCCAGAATCATGTTGGTCATCGGATCATGGACGCGCGCGGTCAACGCCTCATACTCCGGACGGTGCTTCAGCCAGATGTAGTGCAGATCGATCTGTTGGGCGAAGGTGCGCAGCAGGGGCAGCACGTTCACCACGTCCGCGGCCTGTGGTGGCAACTGAGTCAGGTCCACGTTTGGGGTGAGTTCCGGCGGCGGAGAAAGGTAGAGCGCCAGTGACACGAACTGACTGACCTCCATCCCCAGATCACTGAGACGGTGCTTGGCGATGTAGGCGCAGAGATTGTCCCGGCTGTCGCGGGCGGTTTCGGAGGACTGGAGCGCCGCATTGACGTCAGCTCGGATCTCGATGCGCACCGGAGCCGATTTGCTCAGATCCGCGTTATAGCCACAGGCATTGAGAGCAACCGCAACCTGGAAGAGCGATTCATTGGTCTCCAGTGTGATGGCGGCGCCTCCGCGCTCGATCCTCGCAGCCTCAGGCCGGTCGACAGGGTTCACCGCGTCGGCAGCAGGGTTGGACGGGTTCTGAAGCGTCAATGCGGGCGCGCCGCTCGAAGAGGATGCCGCAGGGGAGGAAGATGAGTTCTGGGCTCGAGAGGCAACGGCGCAGAGGAACAAAGGAACTCCGAGCAACAAAACGGTGGGCAGCCAACGTTGCACCTGCGGCGCCGGCCAACGATTCTGTTGTGCGAGTTTCCAGGATAAAGAACGCAATCGGGGTCTCCCAATACTGATTCGACGCATCGCCACAGTCTAATGCTAATGGAAGCTCAAGAGGCGAGTGCTGTTCTGGCAGACGGCGCTCCCGGAGGGACTGCTCCGAGGGTGGCAGGATGCCCTGCGCTACCCTTTGACGAGGACTCCCGTATAGGTGATGACGACGTGGCCGCGCACCGGGACGCCGAAGACGGTGGCAGGCTGGAAGACGCTGCTGAGCAGGTTGTTTTCCACTCGAACGTTGACTCCCGGGTCGACGGGACCTTCCAGGATCCTGTAGTAGTAGACGCGGCCGGTGCTGTCCACCAACGCATCAACGACGATGGGAACGTCTCGATGCGTGGTGATGGGTTCTGGAGGCACCTCCGAGTACATGTAGTGTGGGGCAACCAGGTGAGCCATCCCATCGTCATTGGCTTGAACGGTGCCTGAGACCGCAAAGGCCCAGCTCAAACCCGCCGTGAGGATGATGGTTGCCGCCAGCCCACCACTGAAGCGCAGAGCGAGTGGGGCAAGCGAACTCCTCCACAGGGAGAGCGCTCGGGTAAAGACGGGCAGGTGTGTGCCCCGTTCCCTTTCTTCCGCCAGAGCCGTTCGCAGTTGCGCCTGGAGACGCTGAGGCGGGTGCTCCGGGCCCAGGGATCCAAGCGCCTGCTGCAGTTCACGCCACACGAGGAACTCTTTGTCACAGGTGCGGCACAGCTTCAGATGTCTGGAGATGATGCCCATCTCCACACCGCTGACCGCGCCGTCCAGATAGGAGGAGAACTTTGCCTGGACAGCGGCGCAGTCCGAGGTGAGAGCTTCACCGGCCATCTTTCGGGAAGACTCCTTCGAGTTGTGCCAGCGTCCTATCATGGTGATTCGCCTCAGGTGGTGAGCCGATTCAATGTTTGACCTGCCGTCCTCTCTGTTTTGCAGGAGCCCAGGGGCATGATGGGTTGTGTGCCCTGACGCAGGGCCTCCCTGAGGGCGGCGCGTCCTCGCATCAGTCGGCTCTTTACGGTTCCGAGGTTCACGTCGAGCATCTCTGCGATCTCCTCATAGCCGAAGCCTTCGACCTCACGCAGCACGACCACTTCTCGGAACACCTCAGGGATAGTACGCAAAGCAGCCAGCACTCGTTCCCCAAGCTGTGCATGCTCGGCACACTCATAGGGAGAGGCCCCCTTGGCGGCCAGAGCGTCCGCCATACAGAAGGACTCGCCCTCGTCGTTCTCGACCTGAGCGTCGATGGTCAGTTCCTGGCGTTTGTGCCGGCTCCACCAGCGCCGCTGATTGCTGGCCTCATGCAGAGCGATTCTATAAATCCAGGTGCGGAGACTCGCCTCGCCATGGAAGCTGGAGATGTTGCGGAAGACCTTGACGAAGACCTCCTGCGTGACATCAGCAGCATCGGCCGGGTCGCGCAGGGTCCGGCGCATCAGGGAGTAGATGGGATGACTGTACTGTCCCAGCAACAGGGCAAAGGCCTGCTCAGAGCCGGCCTTCAGCTCTGCGACCAACTCCTGTTCTTCTTCCCGGATTCCGATCGCGCTTGCCAGATCGCTCATCGCTGTCCCAGCCCGAGTGGATGCCACCACCGTGGGCGTTTTTCTATGGTATATAAAGTAGGCGTTTGGGCTATCAACTGTCCAGCGATGGCCCGGCAGGCTCCCTGGCGCATCCTTTTTGCCGATCCGGCAGGGCGGGAGCTGCGGCTAGATTGACTTGGCGGCGTGCATCCGAGAGAATAGAGAAGTCCCTCCCCGGAGAGTGGGCCTGTGGCGCAGCTGGGAGCGCGCTTCCATGGCATGGAAGAGGTCATCGGTTCGATCCCGATCAGGTCCACCAACAAACCCTTCAAAATAAGCGGTTTCGGATGGCATGCCCCTACCGGGTATCCCAGGTTTTGGTAGCATTGGGTAGCAAATTCCAAAACCTTGCTACAAAATAGCTGCCAAAGTGTCCTCCATCGCGACTGTCATCGGAGCGCTCGCCGGACCTTTTTTCGCCGCCATGCGCTCTCTGGATTTCAGCGACGCTTGCGCTCGCTGATCTGCCGTCCATGCCTTTGCTCTCCGAGGGGACGGCTTTCCCCTTAGTTCGCTATGGATGGAGTTGACCGTTGCCTGCACGCTTTCGGGAATCTCCTGCATGTAGACATCGGTAGTGGTTGCCGTTCGGGAGTGCCGAAGCACACCCTGCACATCCTTCACTGTGCCCTTCTTCTGAGCGAGCGTCGCAATCGTTCGCCGGATGACCTGAAACGTCAGCTTCGGCAGTCCCAGGTCTTTCGCCAGTTTGTGCAACACTCGCTTCCGGTAGTTGTCCGTGTCCAGAAATCCCCCGGTTTGATTCGGGAAGATGAAGGCTTCAGGAGACGGATCGGGAGCCTGCTGTCTCCACGCGGCAAGTTGCTTCGCCAAGTCTTTCGGCAGATGCACAGTGGCGAGGCTTCTCTGCGTTTTGCCCCAGGGACGAATCTTGCCTTTGTAGACTGTCTCCGTGACGCTCATGGAGCAAGCAGCTTCGTTGAAGCACTTCCACCGGAGCCCAAACAACTCGCTGGGACGGAGTGCATTCGTCATGTCCAGTTCGAGCAGCAGGCGATCCCGGTCATCCAATTCGGACAGTGCCTTCCTCAGCTGATCCCACGTTAAGGTCGTCTTGTCCGTCTCACGTAGCTGTGTTGGGACCTTCACTTTACGCGCGGGGTCTTTGGCGAGGAAATCCTGATCGGCGGCCTCGGCGAAGATGTCCCGCGCAGAAGAACTCTGTGGCGTTTAGCACCTACGCACAGGCTGAATGGGATCGTGCGCCGGAACAATTTAACGAAGAGTTCTACAAGCGCGTTGTCGCCAAGGCGATGCTTTATTGGCGAACGGAAGAATTGGTCGGCAAGCAATCCTGGTATCAAAATGGCTACCGTGCAAATATTGTGGCTTATACGA
>JAJZDM010000179.1 GCA_021806005.1 Acidobacteriota bacterium
TCATTGGGTCACGCGACAATCAGATCCGTTTTGATTCTCTCGGACGATTCAACGGCTGCATGGCGCCGCGCTTCCCTGCCACATCTCTGCTCCGCTGAAGACGGACGATTCCCATTCGCGGAGAGGCCCTCCTTGTTCTCCTTCGGCACCGGCGGTGAACAGAGAATCCCTCTGATGGGCGAGAGTCAGAAGCGCGGTTGCGAAATGGCCGATATTTGCGGAACAGGCGGGTGTGTCGCACAACTCCTCTAGCGAGATCGTCTCCCGCATCAAGCCCTGAGCAGCGACGGCCGCGGGTGCCTTCCCCCCCTACGACTGGCATCTCCCGCGTCTGCACCGCTTCCAGAAACTCCTGCCCGTGAACGAACCAGAGGGCTGCCGCTTCCGTGGCGAAGCCGAGAAACCCCACGCCCTCAACTCATCCTTTCTCACGAACTGACGATAACCCTCATGACAGGAGGAGAAGCGATGAGAAACAGCAAAGCGTGGTCGCGGCCACGGCAGCCGCGGAGAGGGCGGTCGAGCCTTCACCCCTGCCTCCGTGCTCTTCTTCCAATCACACTCCTCATCTCTGTCTTGCCGTCCTTTGCTCTGGGCAGGAACAAGCAGCCGATACAGCACGCTCCGCTTCCCGCAAAGGTGATGAAGGCGACCACCGTCTACATTCAGAACCAGACCAATGACCCTGCCATAGCGGATCGAGCCTATACGCAACTCAAAAGCTGGGGGCGCTACCAGGTCGTGGACTCCAAAGAGCACGCGGACGTGCTCCTTGTCTTCGCTCTCACCCAGTCTCAAAAGCAACGGAGCGGCTCTGGTTTTGTCTCCCTCTACAACTCCAAAACCAACGCCTACACCTATGGCTCCATTCCAGGCGGCCCCTCCACCATCACCCGGGCGCTTACCCTGATGCAGGTGGTGGATCCAAAGACCTCAGACGTCCTTTGGGCAGAGGAACAGCCCTGGCGCCACAAGCACTCTGGAACACAGAAGCTGGTGCTGGCGCTGCGTCAGAGGATCGAGGAGCAGAGTCTCCAAGACACAATACCCACAAACGCGAGGTGAACCGCCTCCAGGCGAAAGCACCTTCCCGTAACCGGAATGCAGTGCCTGGACGTTGATGGGCATCTTCCCCCTCTTCGCAGCCCCCGGCGAGCCTGCACGCCGGGGAGTAAATAGAAAACGCCACCACAATCCCGCCGCCAGCTATCCATTTACTCGGAAAAGGCGAACATAACGCAGCCGCGCTTCACCGGCTGTGGATCACGTATCGTCCGGCGGCGTTCAGCACCAGCACCGCTCTCGTGCCACCCTCCGCGGAGCGCACGCTCATGGGCTTGCCGTTCACGTCCACGGAAGCGGTTGCCCCTGAAACCGGCACAGCCACCGGCACAGAGACCGTCGCCGTGGTTCCCGGCGGAAGGTCCACCTCCGTCGCATAACCATCCTGCTTGTGGATGCTCACCTTCAGCATCCCGCGTGGCGTCGGCTCTCCGCCCTCGGCCCAAGCCAGGTCGATCAGGTCCGGGCGTATGCTCACCGTGGACATCCCCGGCCCGGTCGCATTGATGCCGATCACCTGCTCCATCAGCCACGGCGTCACGCCCGTGGACCATCCGTGCGCCAGGCTCACCCGGTAGCCGGACATGTTATCCGCCTGCAGCGAGGAATGAAAATCAATGCCCTTGTACCACGCCGGGTCATACCCCTCCCAGAAGCTGGTCGCTCCCTCCTGGGTCATGCCGCCCCAGTACTGCCGTATCCAGTTCAGCGCCGACCGTCGATGCCCCATCTTCGCCATCGCGCTCACCACGTAATAGTTGTAGTAGGGCGTGATGATCATCGCGTTGTACTGGATGTGTCCCACGCTGGAAAGAGCATCCTTCCAGATCGCCGGATACTGCGCCGTGCTCGCCACGCCGGAGAGCACCGCATAGGCGTTGGTCTGCCACCGGTCCCCGTAGGATCCCGACGAATCCTTCAGAGACTGCTGCGCTGCCGCCTTCAGCCTCTGCGCCTCGGCCGCAAACTTCTCCGCGTTGGCATCGTCGTTCAACTGCCGCAGCAGATAGGCGCCATCCTTGAATGCCGCATAGAACTCGAACTGGGTCGCCATCCGCGTCAGCGGCGTGTCCCCGCTCAGCTCTGGCGACCAGTCCACAAAAGTCCACGCGTGGTTCTTGTCCGCAAACAGGTTCTGGCTGTTCATCTCCAGTTCCATGAAGTTCAGCAGTTGCACCATACGCGCATGGGTCTGCTGCAACTGTTTCATCGAGCCCGTGCGCAGGTAGTACTCCTTCTCGCCCGTCAGCCAGAAGGCCGAGTATCCCGGGATCCCATTGACATCGTTGCGTATGGGATCGGCCCCCAGCAGACGGTCCAGCGTGTCATCCATCAGGAAGTTGCCGCCAAAGGCATCCTCGATCGTGCGCCCACTCACATCCAGATCGCCCATCCAGCGGCCGCGATCGCGCTTGGGCGCGTCCCAGATGTCGTCCTGCATGCACAGGTGCGCCGTATACGCTCCGATCGCCCACATCAGATTCAACTGCTTGTCGGAGGAGTTGAAGTAGCCCTGATAGTCCACCGGATACGCAATCCCATCCAGCCGGATGGCCTTGAAGCTCATCTGCCTGCCACCCACAAAGCGCACCAGCGCATAGCGGAAGGAGCTCTTGGGGCCATAGGCTGTTCCATTCGGAGCCACGTGGACCGGGTCAACACCCAGGTAGGGATCGCGCAGCGCCTCCATCTCGGACTCACCGTACTGCACCGTCACATCCATCGGCGCATCCGTGTCGGACACAAACTCCACACGCCCCGCCACCTCGCGTCCAAAGTCCAGCAGAATCGACGGCGTCTGATAGCTGCTGAGTTGCACCGCCGGCAGCGTCACCTGCAGGTCCTCGCCGCCCAGCGTCAACGCCTCGGGGTGCGCAATATTCCCAGAGCCGTTGTACACATCCGGCACGCTCGCGGCGCGCAGGGCGTAGTGCCCCAAAAACGGCGATATGCCGTCATAGCCCGGCCAGGCGTACATCCCGGCATCTGCGTTCCACTGGAAGAACTCATAGGACCGCTCCACGCCACCCAGGCTGTCGGCTGCGCTCCAGTTGTGGTCGTCAAAACTCACCGTCTGCCACTCGGGAACGAACTGCATACTCGCCTTCCAGTTGGCATCGCTGATCAGCAGCGGCGGCGCATCCACTCCAAGCGCCGCCGGCACAATCTTCACCGCCATCACCTCACCACGAGTCTGCTGTACCGACAACCGGTTGTCCGCTCCACTGCCTACCTGCGGCCCACGTATGGCTTCAACGGCTACAACGTTCGTCCCCGCCTGCAGAGCCTTGCTGACATCGCACGCATATACCCGCATCCCCATCGGAAACGAGAGATCGAGCTGATACTGGCCCACCTTCTGGCCATTCACATAGATCGTTGCCTCCCGCGGACCGGCTACATACATCTCCGCCTCTGCGGGAACCTGGGAGAGCGTGAACGTGCGCCGGAAGTAGTGCGATCCCAAATCCGCGCTGCCTGCGGTCAGCCAGCCTGTATCCGGCCTGGGGACCTCACGAATCGCATCCTCACGGGTCCAGATGTACTGCTCCGGCAGGGGCACGTGCGTGCTCGACTCAAGCGTCAGGGCATCCTGGGTGCGCGCCGCATCCAGTTGCTCGATGGGAATCTTCGTGGGGCCGTTTGCTGGATCTCCCATCTGGGCGTGTACCGCAAACGGGACTCCGGCAATTGCAATCGACAGAACAACTACGCCTGCACGAAACATCTTCGCCTCCTCACATCTCCCTGAAATACGCCATGTTTAGCCACGCCTGTATCCGGAACAGGTTCACCAGGCCATCTCTTGCATCGCTACGAACCTTATGCAAGACAGACGACGCTTGTCAATTGATACATTGTTTCCAGATGTTACAGGAGGACGCGTACCGCTCGCAGAGGCCGGGGAAACCGCGCCTCTCTTCCAACTCTGTGTATCCCTGGAAACCTGGCCTCTTTTAATTCTGCGGAACGCTCTCCACCGTCTCCGGATCAAAGTGAAACACCTCACGCATCTCACTCCACTTCTCTCCCGGCAGGGCATCCGGCATGCTTTGCTGCATCGGGTCCATAATGCTCCACCAGCGCTGCGTCTCCGGGCAGGCTGCCATCTTCCGCATATCCTGGTCATAGTCCGTCCCGTGGTACTCAAAGTAGCCGAACAACAGTCCGTTGCGCAGGAAGATGCTGTAGTTCCTGATGTTGCACTGGGCGATGGTCGCCAGCACAGTCGGCCACACCTTCTCGTGGTACCGGATGTACTCTGCTTCATCCTCGGGCCTGAGCTGAATCATCTGTGCGATACGTCTCAACGAACCTCCTCTGCTGCTCCACATTCAGAGCGATTAATCCGGTCGCGGACCCAGCCTCCCGTCCGCTCTCCGGACGTCCCCCTCCAAGCCGGTCTCAAATACCTGCCTTTGCCGCGCTTTACACTCACCTATCTGCTCCACCAGAATAAAGTACGAAATGCGAATAAGGGGGTGTTCTTTTGAAGATCACGCTGCTCGCCATCTGCTTTGGCTGTACGGCTCTTGTCCATGCCGGCATCCTGCACGCCTCTCCTCGGGCTGCCTCTCATCTCTCCTCAAACGCAGCCGCCAGCCTTCAGGTAGCCAGCCTTCACGGAACCGGCATTGACGTCAGCCTTGCTCCAACCGGAGTCTACACCCTGCAATACGCTCCCATGCATCTGGTTCTCTCCGGCAGTCTGCCCGTCAGCCCAGACGCCATCCGCACCGCCACCGGCACCGATGCCGTCGGCCCCTACCAGCAGATCGAAGCCAGCTATGCGCACCCCAGCCGCATCGCCGTCCTTCGCCTCTACCCTGCTCGCGGAGCCGTCCTCTTCCTGGATAAACATCGCGGCGCCGATCCCAACACCGCCGCCTTCCCCACCTTCTCTGGAATTCCTGCCAGCCTCCTGCGCTTCAGCTACCGCGTCACAACCTTCGCTCCCATCGACTTCGGCAAGCTGGACTCCCAGGGCCCCTGGGTCTTCTTCGATCAGAGCCGAAACACCTTCCTGCTCTCGCCCGCTGACAACTTCCTGGTCGCTGAACTCCACGCTACCAACTCTGCCCAGAACTCCTCCGCCCAGCAGC
>JAJZDM010000180.1 GCA_021806005.1 Acidobacteriota bacterium
GGCCTGCCGGCTCTGCTCCGCATACTGCCCAACCTGGGTCTTCCCTTGCTCATAGAGCTCATTGGCTCGATCCTTTGCCTCTTTGGCCCCTGCCGCCAGATCCTCGCGCGTCTCCTTCCCGCTCTTGGGCGCATAAAGTACACCTACAAGCGCTCCGATTCCCAGCCCTGCCAAAAACCATCCAAATCCGCCGTTGTCTGCCATGGCCATCTCCTCACTTGACGTTCATACTCTGCCTCAGAATACTCCAGGGCGCGCAGTGCGCCGGGCACAACCCCGCGTCTGGAGCCGTTTTTATTTGCTGGGACCCGGAGAAGGCGTAGCAACATCCGGCACCCTGGAGAAGGCGCCGGATGTTGCTACGGTTCCGCATCGCCCCGGCAATAAGAGGCCTCTATGGACGCGATTCTTTACCCTCTTTGTCTGGATGCCTTCAAACCCTTCCGGGTTGCACTCACCTCAACCACACACAGGCTGCTTCTTCAAGGAATCTTCATGCAGCCTCTCGGCAAGTCCCGGCGTCCTAGAAGTTAAAGCTTCTTTTTACGCTGTGGCGATAACACCCCCGCCTTGCTTCCCATCCCGGGAAGGTGCTGGCGCAACCTCGGTCAGCCCTGCATCCTCCCGCTACGTTGTAGCCTCTCACCGCTCCTCGACGTCTAAGAAAGAGAACCTCTCGGCCGCACCACCCTACCGAGCCACGCTACTCCCTCGCGGCGAACCTCGACCAGCCACTCCCAGAAGGGACCATGCCCTTGAGTTCGATCACTCCCCAGACCGTCCGCTCCAGCTCCATCGCTCATTCCGGGGTCAAGCCCCTCGGATTTCTATCGATCACGCTTCATGCCCACCTGCCCTATGTCGTCAACCACGGCACCTGGCCCCATGGCATCGAGTGGCTTCACGAAGCGGCTGCGGAGACCTATCTTCCTCTCCTGCGAGTCTTTTCCAACCTTGAGCGCGATGGCATCGCCCTCCACTGCAACCTCAACCTTTCGCCCATTCTCCTCGAACAGCTCGCCCATCCTGTCTTCAAAGCCGACTTCCCCCGTTACCTGGAGCGCAAGATTCTGGCTGCCCGCGAAGATGAGGCCTACTTCTCCTCCACCGGTGAGTCTCACTACACGGAACTTGCCCGCTTCTGGCAGGAGTACTTCACCAACACCCTGCACCACTTCGAAGCACTCAACCGCGATATCATCCAGGGCTTTCGCCAGTTCAATGACAAGGGTCTGGTTGAGATCATTACCTGCGCCGCAACCCACGGCTACATGCCCTTGCTCGGCACCGATGAGAGCATCCGCGCTCAGGTCCGCACCGCCATTGCCGTCCACCACCATCACCTCGGCAAGCATCCGCGAGGCATGTGGGCGCCCGAGTGCGGATACCGCCCCGCCGGCCTCTGGTCTTACCCCATCCTGGGCAGTGACGGCGCCCCCATCGCTCCCGCCTTCGACCGCATCGGCATCGAGCAGGCCCTGAGTGAATCCGGCATCAATTTCTTCTTCGTCGACGCCCATCTGGTCGAAGAGTCGGCTCGCACCCACTCGCCTTACTATCTTCTGAACGGCCGCGTGGCCCGCCACTCCCATGGGCCCCTCTCCAGCGGGGGCAACCGCCGTCTCTATCAGCCTTACTTCGTCGAGGGGCCCTACCTCTCGGAGGGCCACCAACACCCTGCCTCCGTCTTTCCTCGCGATCCCGGCTCCGGCATTCAAGTCTGGTCAGGCGACGTCGGATACCCGGCCGACAGTAACTATCTCGACTTCCACAAGAAGCGCTGGCCTGGTGGCCATCGCTACTGGTCCGTCACCGGAGCTGGTGTCGATATCTCCGACAAACAGCCCTACAATCCCGCTTGGGCAGCCGAACGCATCCAGTCCCATGCCTCCCACTTCGTCCATCTTGTCCGGGAGGCCCTGAGCCCCGCTCTCCATGGCCCCACACCTCCCATCCTCTCCTCGCCCTTTGACGCGGAGCTCTTTGGCCATTGGTGGTTCGAGGGCCCCCGCTGGCTGGAAGCCATCGCCCGCACCCTCCACGACGACCCCATCGGCATCCAGCTCACCTCCGGCTCCAGCTACCTGGACCGCTATCCCCCGGCGAGCTTCATCCGGATGCAGGAGGGCTCCTGGGGCACCGAAGGCGCCAACGCCGTCTGGATGAATCCGAGCACCTCCTGGACCTACGCGCAGATCTATCCCGCGGAGATCTACCTTCGCGATCTCTGCAGCAGCGGTCTGTGGAGGGATGGCAGCCTCGGAGAGCGCATCGTCAAGCAGCTCTGTCGGGAACTCCTCCTGCTTGAATCCTCTGACTGGCAGTTCCTCATCACCACCGGCTCTGCTCAGGACTACGCAGAACTGCGCTTCCGGAACCATATCGATTCCTTCAGCGAACTCAAGTCCATCTGGCAGCACTATGCCGCTCAGCATTCGATCACTGCCGAACAGGAGGCCCGTCTGGCCGCCATCGAAGCGACAGACAGCGTCTTCGCTGACATTGATCCCGGCCTCTGGGCCGCCGGTTCTCGCCAGGACACCCCCAGCCTGGTCCTCCACCCGCATCCCTTGCCGACGCCCTCGCACCTGGAATCACCCACTGAACCAGCGTTCGGCCAGAACCGGGCCCATGACCGGACCCATGACCGGACCAACGACCGGACGCAGGACCGGACCCAGATCCCCAAATCTCCCGTTTGATCCCGGCAGACATTGACTCCAAGTTCCACCGAGGATGCGCCACACCTCACCCGCAGGCAATCTGGATGATCCCATAAAATTCCAATGGAGCTCGACTCGAACCCGAACTCAAACCCAGGATGAACTCTTCTCCCACTCCCAGCCGCCCGTTCCAGCCCGAGTCGAGCCAGCCGGCGACCCCACCACCCTCCCCGCTCCGGCTGCGGGTCCGCTCTGAACCCGACCGCGCGACAAGGCTCCGTTCCCAGTCCCCCTGCGCGTTCCCATCCTCCAGCAAGCCCCATCCCACGCTCGTCCCTCGCTCTCCGTCTGAGACCACCGAACGGATCGATCCTGCCCAAAGGGAACGGTACTCCCTTCTCGCGCTCTGGCATCTGCTCTCTCTCGATGCCCCCACCGTCGCCGCGCTCTGGACAGTCTTCATCGCCCGCGGTTCCCACGTCCAGCTTCCCTGGACCTCCCCTGCGGCCATGTTTATCGCCGTCTGGATCATCTACGTCGCAGATCGCCTCTTCGACGCACGCAGGCTCG
Organism: Acidobacteriota bacterium; assembly: GCA_021806005.1. Classification (GTDB taxonomy): domain Bacteria; phylum Acidobacteriota; class Terriglobia; order Terriglobales; family Acidobacteriaceae; genus Granulicella. The sequence goes on from JAJZDM010000180.1 coordinate 3,234, forward strand.
ACCTCGGTCTCTCCGGCAACCGATTCAACGCTCGCCTCCTCGACATCCAGGACCGGCATTACTTTCACCACCGCCACCGCGCGCACTTCCTGCTCCTCATCGTGCTCTCCGCCATGGCGCTCACACTCCTTCTTGGCTCCATCGACCCTCGTTCCCTGCACCTCTACGCCGTTCTTGCCATCCTCCTTGCCGCGTGGATGCTGCTGATCCACGCCCAGCCCTCGCTCGCTTCCTCCAGCTCTCACCAGCACCTGCGGATCCTTCCCAAAGAACTCGCCGTCGGCATCTTCTTCCCTGCGGCCGTCTTCATCCCCACCCTGGCCCGTACCGCCCCCACCCCTCAAGCCACCCATCTGCTGGGCTGGGCAGCCACCTGGCTGCGCCCCTCGCTGCTCCCCTCCGCCATCCTCTTCGCCTGCGCCTGCACCCTCAACTGTCTCTACCTTCACGCCTGGGAGCACCCATCCCCCCATCCTCGGGGCTCCGCCGTCTCCGGCCTGTCCGCCCAATCTGCTCCGAGCCTCCAGTCCCACTGGAGCACGCGTTGGGGCACGCAACATCTCAAGCCCCTCGCCTGGATCGCCATCACGCTCTGCGCGCTCACCGCGCTGGCTTGCCTGCGCTTCGGCTATCCTGCCCTCCAGACCGCGGGACTTCCCGCCCTGGCCTGCGCCCTCAGCATTGCCGCCCTTCAGATCCTGGATCGCATCCGCCGGCGCCTCTCGCCGATTCACCTCCGCAGCGCTGCCGACCTGGTCCTTCTCACCCCGCTGCTGCTTCTTCCCTTTACGCGGTAAAGTCTGCCGGCTTGTCGTCCCCACCACAATCGCAGCACAGCAACCCCTTCCAAAGCCCGCGCCATGACATCCCTCCGCCCACCCAACTTCAATCGCGTAGCCCGCATCTACCGCTGGGCCGAGCACCTCACCCTTGGCCCGCTTCTGCAGAGAGCCCGCACCTGTTTCCTCGCCGACCTGCCGGCGCTACAACCTGCCCTGAGCATGGAATCCGCTACCGCGCTCGTCCTGGGCGACGGTGACGGCCGCTTTCTGGCCAGACTGCTCGCCCAGCAGAGCCGGCTTCAGGCCGTAGCAATTGACTCCAGTGACGCCATGCTCAGCCTGCTTCGCCACCGCTGCCGGCGCTACAGCAACCGTCTCCAGACCCACCAGGTCTCGGCTGTGGAGTTCTTCGATAGCGGCCGGTGGAAAGGCTGCGCGGATCTGATCGTCACCCACTTCTTTCTGGATTGCCTCACCCAGCCCGAGCTCAACCGTCTCGCCAGCGAGCTCGCCATGCACACCCATCCCGGCGCTCTCTGGCTGCTCTCGGACTTCGCCATCCCTTCCAACCCCTGGCTGGCCCCCATCGCGGCTCTCTATATCCGTTTTCTCTACCTCGTCTTCCGGCTGCTCACCGGCCTGCGCGTCACCCACCTCCCGGATCCAGCGTCCGCCCTCTCTTCGGCCGGCTTCCACCGCATCGCCCGGCACAGCCTCCTCTGCGGCCTCCTCTACGCGGAGATCTGGCAGCGGGAAGACTCCGCTACGGGCCGATAGACCGCAATGCAACCGGGGCATCTCTTGTCCTTATCCAGGAATTCTCCGTGTAGCATCCAGCCACGCGCAAATACCTGCATACAGACGATGGCAGAAGCACGGCTGATCGGAACAATGACATCGATCACAGAGGAAACGGGTCAGCTCACTGCGCGAGAAGACTCTTAAGTAACAGGAAAGCCGCACTCTATGAGGAACTCCCGCAATGAGTCCTCAACGGCGCAGGCACGGCGAAGCTCCGCCATCCCCAGACGAGCGGATAACCGCAAAGCCGACATCGGCTTCTTGTAGTCAACCCAGTGTCGCTCAAGTTCAGCGAGTGCAAGAAGCGAAGTTTGGGGACGGAGCTGGTGGCAACCATCGAGGTGTCG
>JAJZDM010000037.1 GCA_021806005.1 Acidobacteriota bacterium
GTTGAGACGCCGCCTGCGTCTGCAATCAGATCCGCCAGGTCTTCTGCTCCCTCGCCCTTGGCTGCCTTTCCTTGGGCGCTGTTGGCAGGTTCTGCAGTCGAGGTTGCTCGAAGCTCCGAGGTTGTTCGAAGCTCATAGATCGCCGGATTCCGGACGCTCCCCGTAATAGCCACCTGCGGCCCGACCGGCGGGATGAACAGGACGTCGCCGGACAACAGCTTGACATCCTTGGATTTATCGCCGTGCACCAGAAGCCCGTAAAGGTCGAAGTCGGTTACCACCCGGTTGTCGCGGTGCAGTTCGATATGCCTCATGGAGCCTTCAACCGAGGGGCCTCCGCTGGCAAAGAGCGCGTCTGCCAGCGTGCTGAGTGAACTGATCGTATAGACGCCGGGGCGCCGTGCCTGGCCGGTCACGAATACCTGGATGGAGCGGATCTGCCCGACGTTGGCCGTCAGGTCAAAGTTCTTGTAAACCCTCCCAATGGATTGGCGCAGATGCGCACTCAGGCTCGAGTACGGCAGGCCAGCCACCTGCACAGGTCCCACCTCGGGAATGTAGATCTCTCCGCCGCGATCCACCTGTACGTTGGCCTGGAAGTTTACCTGGCCCCAGACGCGAATACGCAGTTCATCGCCTGGACCGATGACGTAACTGGAGGGAACAGGCGCCATGTTCAGCGGAGCAAACGTCGAAGGTACCTGGCGGAAGAGGTTTGCTCCGTAGATGGGCAGTACTTGGCCCGTAGTCGACGCGATGAACTTCTGAAACTCCGTCAAAGGCTGGGGTGGTAGAAGTACCATGCCTGACGCCGGAATCCCCTGGCGCAACTGCCCGATATCTGTATAGTTGCCCGTTGGAGTCTGTGCTCCGAAGCCCCCCATGGTTCCCATCGTTCCCATGGTTCCCATCGCTCCAGTGCCCGGAGCGGTCTGCGTGGTACCCGTTCCTTGTCCTTGTCCCTGTCCGGAGCACTCCGCCGTGCCGGCCAGCAGGGGATCAGTACAGTCCGGAGATGTCGCGGTCTGGCTGGATCCCGGATAAGCTGAAGGCGACGATGCCTGTGCTGAAGCAATCACTGCCAGCGAAGAGATCAGGACCAGTTCCCCAAAGAGCTTGACACTAGGGGAAATGAGATTAGTGCGGAGAGGCCTGGAACGAGGGCCGGATACACGACTGCCCTGGAAGAACATTGACTGACCCATTTGTTCCGAGTCTACCATGCGGGTGCGGTGGGTAAAGTGCCTGCTCTGCAGGCTTCAGAGGGGCCGCTGAGCAGCAATATGAGAGACAACAAAGGAAGCGGCGCGCATCATCTCTTCTGCAGCATGGAAGCCGCACGGTCTTCAGGTGGTCTTAATCATGGACCCGCAAGGATCTGTCCATTGTCGATCCCGCCCCAGAGGAGGGCGATCGCGAGCCGGGATCCCAACCGAATCTCATTCCGTTGCCATCCTCCGTCTGCAGACAGCGACGGCGCATCCAGGGATGCGCCGTCGCCGATCTGAAAACTGTTGTTGCAAAGCCTACGCGAATGCTGCCACTGCTGCAGCCTCGTCGTCCTTGACGTCGAAGACCGTAAGCAGTTTGGTGATCACCAGCAGATCGCGAACCTTGCTGGTCAGGTTGAGCAGTTTCAACTCTCCACCAGCATTCTTGACTGCCGTGTAGGAACTGACCAACTCGCCCAGGCCTGAGCTGTCAATGTAGTTCACCCCAGCCAGATTCAGTACGATCTTTTTGGCTCCTTTGGCCAGGAGCTTCCGTACCTCATCCCGCAGCGTCACCCCGCCTTCGCCAAGCGTGATCTTCCCACTCAAATCCAGAATTGTTACATCACCCGCCTGGCGGGTGGTCAATGTCATGCTCATCCTCAAGACTCCTTATGTATCCGATGTTTAATCAACTCGATTTCAGTTCCGGGTCTCAACTGGTGAAAGTGTACCTCATCCATAATGGCCCGCATCAGAAATATCCCTCGCCCTGAACTACGCAGAATATTCTCCGGGGCGCATGGGTCTGGCACCGAATCCGGATCCAGCCCCAATCCCTCATCGGCAATCGTGATGCTCAGTGCCGAATCGCTCAAGGCAAAGTCGATCCGTACTTTTTTATTCGGATCACGCTTGTTGCCGTGCAGAATCGCATTGATGACCGCTTCGCGCGTCACCATCGCAATCTGGCTCGAGGTGTCTTCATCAAACCCTGCCTCTCGCGACAACTGCTCAGCCCGGGCTTCTACAGGCTCAACGCTGGACAACTCGGAGTCTAACGTCAGATGGCTCGGCTGGCCTGCTGAAGGGCTCAGTCGGGCCTCGGAAGGGCGCGATTTGGTGTCCGAATCGGTCAAAGTTGCGTGTCCCTCAAGACAAAGTGTAGAGCATAGAGGCAAGAGTTTAGAGGAGAACCCAGCCAAAAAAACAAGGGGGAAGGTTCTTCTCTCCCATCTCACCCCAGCTCCTGGTTGGCCATCTGCTTCTTCTGCAAGCCGCTCTTGTCAGCAGAGCCACTCGTCTTTCCTGGCAGGATGGCAGTCCAGCCGGGACTGCCATCCTCCTCCCCAAGGGCGCGGCAGCATTCCTCCGCTCTCCCCGTCTTGTCTGCGTCCTGCCGGATTACCTCAGTCAGCTCTGCTACTTGGGCGCAGGTCCCCGAACCACCTGCACCAGATCCTCCGGATGGACCAGCCTGAAAAACGCATCCTTTATCTGGTCTGCACCCAGCGCATCATATTTCTTCGCCGCCAGGATCGGTTCGTCCAACGGTAGCCCCAGTCCGGCACGGCCCAGGAACCCTCTGGCTACGGTCTGTTCGCTGGACTCGCTAAGGGGAATCTGGCGCAGCAGGATAGCCTTGGCCTGGTGAAGCTCCGCCGCGGAGACGCTCTGGGTGCGCATCTGGTTCAGATCCCGCACCACCAGCGCCCGCGCCTTGGATACATTCTCCGGATTGCAGCCATACTCCACCGTGTAGGTGGCTCTGGTCTTGTCGGCACTCAGGGTTACTCCCACGTAGTAGACGTACCCGGCCTCCTGGCGCAGATCATGGTACAGCCGTGTGGCATAGAACCCTCCACCCAGCACATGATTACCCAGTTGCAGCGGATAGTAGTCCGGGGAGAGTCGGTTTAGCGGAAGTTGCTCGGAGAGGTAAACCGTATCCTGCACGGCCTCCGGATCCGCTACATCGGTCGCAGAGGGCTTGTTCACGGGAACTGGGGGCAGGGTCGTATTGGGCCGTGGCCCAACTGCCTTCCAGCCGCCAAACCACTTCATGATCACTGTTTGAGCCTCGGCTGGGGTTACGTCTCCAATCACTACAATGGTTGTCAGGTCGGGCCGCAGCGTGCTGTCGTGGTACTGCTTCACGTCTGCGAGCGTCACCTTGGCCAGTGTGGCCGGGGTCGTCTCCCGCAGCGATGGGTCTCCACTGGGCAGCAGCGCCAGGTCCAGCGCCCGCGATGTCTTGTAGGAGGGGCTCTTCAGGTCTCCGGCCACAAACATCGAGGTCTGCTGGCGCACAACATCGAAGGCATGCTGCGGAAGGGCGGGGTGTAGTTCGTTGGCGGCCAGCAGTTCCACGCCTCTCGAGAAGTTTTCCTTCAGCACCTCTACCGAAAAGTTGTAACCCGCGGATTCATTGGCGGCAATATCATCCAGCGCCTTCTGGAACGCCAGTCGGTCCATGGTCTCGGTCCCGTAGGAGTAGAGCCCATCCAGCACCTGCTTCACCCCGTCCAGGCCGGGTGAGGTCTGCAGGTCAGAGTCGTGGTCCACGCTGCCCATCACCGTCACCGTCGGGCTGATCTTATCGGTTTTCACGATCAGCCGGATCCCATTCGGCAGCGTGGTGTCGGAGACCTGCACATAGTTCGTCGGCACCTTCAACTGGTCCAGCGCGCTGGCTGCCCACGGCGGAAGCACTACCGGCCGGGTCGGTGCGGAGGTGACCTGCTCGGCCCCTCCAAAGCCTTTGGAGGCCACCGGCTGTCCCGTTGGTACCGGCTTCAACGTAGCTGTGATGGAGTTCTGGGAGGTCAGATACTCCCGGGCAACGCGGTTTACATCCGCCACCGTCACCTTCTTCAGCGCATCCACATCCTCTTCCGGAGATCTCCGTCCCTCCGCAGCTAACGCATTGGACCACACATCGGCCAGCCCCGGAATGGAGTTGCGCTGGAACTCGGCCCCCGCTACCTCGCTGCGCTTGGCCGCATCCACCAGCTCAGCAGGCACGCCTTTGGTTGCATAGCTCTCCAAAATCTGGCGCATCTGCGCAATAGCGGCCACCACGTCCACCTGCGCCGGTTCCGCTACAAGTCCAAAGCCAACGCTCGCCTTGGGGTAGGTCTCCGCCATGCCAAACTCTGCGGCCAGCGCTTTGCCCGCCGGCACCATGCCATAAAGATCGGCCCTCTGGCTGCTCAGGACGTCAGCCAGAATCTGGCTCGCAGCGTAGTCGGGAGAGTCCGTCCCCGGCAGTCGGTATGCGATGAACCCCAGCGTGTAGGGAAGGTTGCTGTCCAGGGTGAAGCTCTCGGTCTTGACCGGGAGCAGGTGGATTGCAGGGTGTGGTGGCAGTGGATGGCTCGGAATGCTGCCGAAGAGCTGCTTGATTCTGGCCAGGGTCGCGTTGGGATCCACATCGCCCACAATCACCAGGATCGCGTTGCCTGGCGTGTACCACTTCTGCTCAAACGACCGCAGCATCGGCCCTGTCGTGGCATCAAAAGAGCTCTTGGTCCCCAGCGGATCGTGCGCGTACGGCGTGCCCGCAAACATGTCGGCGTTCATCCGATCAATGAACTTGTAGGTGGGGTTGGAGAGATCGCGCGCTACCTCCTGCTCGATGGCGCCTCGCTCCTTGGCCCACTCCGCCTGGGAGTCGTCGATGCCACGCAGGCAGGCCGCATTGGCCTCCAGCGCCACATCCAGGTCGGCCGCCGGAACCGTCTCAAAGTATTGCGTAATGTTCTGCTGGGTGTCCGCGTTGTTCTCTCCACCCATCTGCGCAAAGATGGCGGCCGTCTGGTCCGCGGTCATTCCGGCGCACCCCCGAAAGGCCATGTGCTCCTGCGCGTGCGCCATCCCCGGAAAACCCGTCGGTGTCTCATCCCCACCCACCATGAAGTTGGTCTCCACCGTCACCACCGGAGCCAGAGAGTTGCGAAGGATCACTACCCGCATGCCATTTCCCAGTGTGGCTCGCACCACGCCGGCCTCGGTTGCTGCCCGGGCAGGCGTCTGCGCGACGCTTCTGCAGGCGCCAAAGACGGTCAGCCCCAGCGTCAGTACAAGCATCTTTCGTGAGTTCACTTTGTCTTCTCCTTTGGAGCAAATGTGACGTATGACGCAGGAAGTGCGACGGATTCCATCATAAAGACTCTCAGTCTCTCACGTCCTGATGAGACTCAAAGGCAGGCAGTGGCGCCACAACCGAGCCCGGCAGTGGCGCATCCCGCGCTGCGAGTCCCCGGAGCAGCGGAGCAGGGCAGCTCCTTGGCGGGGCTGAGCCGGCTACGGTGCCTCTCCCGGCTTGGTCTTGCGGATCACATAGATGGACGCCACCAGCACCGTAATCAGCAGCGCCAATACTCCAGCCTCCACCATCGCCGCATGAAAATGTAACTGCGTGTCCGGCCCCCACGGTGAATTGCGCGTAAAGCTTTCGGCCTGCAGGGTCAGCACCAGGGTGCGCCGGATGATCGCAATCAGCCCGATCACCAGGAAGGGCTCCACAAACAGGCTGTGCGAGCGAATGGAGATGCGCACCGTGTGCAAAAGTTCCACCAGCATCAGTACCAGCAGCAACTGATCGATCACATCAAAGATTGTCGTCGAGGCCATCAGATCGTGGAGATTACTGACGAACAGGTGAAGGCAGCCCACAATGGCAAGAATTGCCGTGACGCCCAGCAGCACGCCCAACACCATATAGATGACGGTCTCCACGTGACCAAGAAAGTCGTAGGGGCGGGATCGATTGTTCTCTGCCATATCGGAAGCGGCCTCATCGTTGCAAGTAGAACCAGGCTAGGTCACACCCTCTCCTGTCACGAGCATGGGCATTCCTTCCCCTTGGCTTCACTGCAATGCTAACGGATGCCAGCCGGGCCCTCCGGGTTGGTCGTCCCCGTCCGGCCCTCGCAGCGTCCTTCACGGCGACGGGCGCACCGCGCGCAAGCGCCTCTCCGTGCAGCGGAAGCTCGCCTTCGGAACCTGATCTCCATCGCAACTTCATCCTGGGAGCTGGCATGCCTTGGCTCACCCTTGCACCGTCAGCACCGGGCAGCGTGCCTGCGCCAGCACCTCCAGCGTCACCCCGCGCCTCACGTGGGTCAGCAGGAAGGTCCGCTTCCTTGGCCCCATCACAATCAGGTCGGCCTGTACCTTCTCTGCCAGTGTGAGGATCGCCGGCGCGGGATCCCCGCAGGCGACCACCAGTTCGCACCCGTACTCACCCAGCGGCGACTTCTGCATCACCCGCTCCAGGTTCTGCCGGGCATCGCCCTCCTTCGCCGCCTCTGTACCGCCGTTCTGCTTGCAGCCGATCACGTGGGCCACAAAGATCTTCGCCTGGTCATGTGCGGCAAACATCAGCGCCGCGCGTGCCGCTCTCTCCGCCTCCGCGGGGAAGTTGGTGGCATACAGCATGCGCCGGAAGACCAGCGGGCTGGTTGCAGCCTCTGGAACATGAGGCCCCACCGTCAGAACTGGCAGCGTCGCATGCCGGATCAACTCTTCCACCGTGGAACCCACAAACACCCGCTTCAGTTGGGGCTTGGACCGCGTCGCCACCACGATCAGGTCGGCCCGGTCGGTCTCCGCGGAGTTCAACAACGCTCTCCAGCCCGGCTGCATCATCGGCAGCTCTGTCTTTACGGCAATCCCCGCCTGCGCAAAGGTTGCTGCCAGCGCCTGCAGCCGCGCAGACCGCATCGCCAGCCGATCCTCCAGCGTCCGCAGCCGCGGCTCTCGATCGTCCAGATACACATCCGTGTCGAATACATGCACCAGATCCACTCGAGCCGAATGGCTGACCGCCAGCCCCTTTGCGTAGCTGGCCGCCCGCGACGCCACGGGCGAAAAGTCCGTGCCCAGAACGATTCTGTTCAATCTTGCGCGAGTTGCGCTGTGGTGCGCTGAAGTCGATGCCATGCCTCCGCATCCTTTTCTGGGGTTCTCGGGCGAACTTCGCCCGGTCTCTTTCGCGCTCCGCCCGCCACCTCGCCATCTCCCGCCGGTACGGGCTACCCGCGGATGCAGCTTCCAGCAGGCGCGAGTCAGCTTCTCCCCGTGTTTTCTGGTGGTCAGGTGCCAGAGAAGCCAAGGTCCCTGGCGCATCGCCCGCCCGCTGCGGTAGATTACAGGCTATTGAAAGACGCTTGTCCCCCGAAGTATGTGATTGAAGTCACTTAAAGCTGCCGATCCCCGGGTGGCCGAAGCTGATCATGATCGTGCGGCGTTTTCGCGATAGAGTTGGAGGCAAAGGGAATCTTCACGCTCCTGAAACCAGGGAAGGAGACCATTGGACTCGTGATCAAACATCGGCTGTATCACGGTTGCCTGCTCTTGCTGCTCTCTGCTGTCTGCGCTGCTCAAACCACGATCAACCTGCCCTCCAGCAAGCAGCTTCTATCTCCGGTTCCGGGCCGGCCACAACGGCTCAACAGCCTGCCCATGACTGCTGCCTGGTCGCCGGACCATCGTTATCTGGCGCTGGTCAACGCCGGCTTCGGCACCGCGCCGTCGAACTACGATCAGTCTGTCGCCATCCTCGATACGGACACGGGGAAGCTCATGGACTTTCCGGACCCGCGCACCGCACTGCAGGCGCCGCAGACCATGTACTCCGGCATCGCCTTTTCTTCCGACGGTCGCCATCTCTACGTCAGCTTTGACTCGCTCACCGCCCCCGACGGAGTGCCCATCAACTCTCCCGGTCATCCCTCACGCCGGCAGCCGCATCCGCCCGCGCCCACCGGCAACGCCATCGCCGTCTATCGCTTTTCACCAGGGAACTCGGGCGCGGAGCCCGAGCTCACGCCAGAGCGGCTCATCCATGTGCCGCTGCGCGGCCTCACCGGTAGCCAGACGCAGAATCACGGCCCGCTCCATCTGCCGGAGGACAAGGGCATCCCCGCTCCCGCCGGTCTGGCTGTCATCCCCGGCCGGACGCCGGGCAGGGAAGAGGTCCTGGTCGCCGATGAGTACTCCGATGACGCTATCCTGCTGGATGCCGCCGGCGGGAAGGTCCTCAATCGCTTCGATCTCTCCTCCGGGCCGGTGATTCCCAGTACCTATCCGGTGGCCGTCATCGTCGAGCCATCTGGCCAACGCGCCTGGGTATCTCTGTGGAACGGCTCTGCTGTAGCGGAGCTGAATCTCCGCACCGGCAAGGTGGCGCAGACGCTGTCCCTGCTGCCGCCGGCCCACGACACGGACCCCAGCTCCCATCCGGTGACGATGGCGCTCAGCCCGGAGGGCAAGACGCTCTTCGTAGCTCTCGCCAACCGGGACGTGGTTGCCGCGGTCCAGGTCTCCGGCAGCCGCATGCACCTGGCGGGGTTCTATGACACCCGTCTTCCCGGGCAGACCTACTTCGGCGCCATGCCCGACGGGCTGGCCATCTCCCCGGATGGCCATACGCTGTACGTGGCTGACTCCGGCTCGGACGCTGTTGCTCTGTTTGACCTCACCGAGCCGCTGCAACCCCATCTCTCCGGCAAACCCTTGGGCTTCATTCCCACGGAGTGGTATCCCACCGCGGTTGCTGCGGACGCAGCGCATCTCTATGTAGCCACCGGCAAAGGCACGGGAACAGGACCGAACCAGATGCCGCAGCCGGAGCCGGCCCGGCCCGCGCCGGACGCTGGCCCACAGCGCCCGCATACGTATATCGGGACGCTGCTCTACGGCTCTCTGGCCTCCATCGATATCGCCAGGGCGCGCGCTCAGTTGCCGCAACTGACCAGCGCCGTGATGAAGAGCAACCTGATGAACGCCGCTCCGGAGACGATTCACTTCCAGGCCGGGAAGAATCCGATCCGGCATGTAATCTACATCATCAAGGAGAACCGGACCTACGACCAGATCCTGGGAGATCTGGGCGCGGGCAACGGCGACCCGGCCCTCACCATGTACGGCTGGAAGATCACTCCCAACGAGCACAAGCTCGCCCAGCAGTTCGGCGTTCTGGATAACTTCTACGACTCCGGTGAGGTCTCCGGCGACGGACACGTCTGGTCCACCGCCGCCATCAACAGTGATTACCTTGAGCGCACCTGGCAGATCGGCTACCGCGGCAGCGAACGCGTCTATGACTTTGAGGGGGTGGTTGAGGGCGGCTATCCGCTGCAGGAGCACATCCCCGATGTCGACGCGCCTGACAGCGGCTATATGTGGGGCGATCTTGCGCGCCATCACGTCTCTTACTTCCACTTTGCGGAGTTCATCTCCACCCAGTGGTGCAACGCTACTGGAGCGCCTCCGGCTTGGCAGACCGGGCAGCTAGGCACGCCCGAGGGCACACACTACTGCAAGCATCCTTACATTCAGCCTGGCCAGCCCATCCCGGCCAACTACGGCGGAGGGAATAACCCTTACGCCTGGCCCATCCCGCTGGTCTATCAGAACGTCGCCACCAAGGCGGCGCTGGTCGGGCACTTTGATCCGCTCTATCCCGACTTCGGTCTCCAGTTCCCGGATCAGCTCCGGGTGAATGAGTTCCTGAACTACTTCCATCGCTGGGTCTCGGGCCTCAGTGGCGGGGCAGACCCCATGCCGTCGTTCGTCATGCTGCGCCTGCCCGATGACCATACCGCCGGAACCCGCCCTGGCTCGCCCACGCCGGAGGCATCGGTAGCGGATAACGACTTGGCCGTAGGCCGGGTCGTCGATGCAGTCTCGCACTCGCCCTACTGGAACAACACGGCGATCTTCATCCTGGAGGATGACGCCCAGGATGGCGCGGACCACGTCGATGCGCATCGTTCCATCGCCCTGGTAATCAGCAAGTACGCTCCACACCGCGTGAACCCCTTCGTGGACAGCCGTTTTTACACCACCGTTAGCACGGTGCATACCATTCTCACCTTGCTCGGGGTGCCGCCCATGAACAACAACGATGCTTTGGCCCCGCTGGAGTCGCCGGAGTTCAGTGGCGCCGGCGATCAACCTCCCTATCAGGCCGATGACCGCAACCAGAAGAACGGTCTTATCTACAAGGCCAACACGGTGCACTCCTACGGAGCCCGGCAATCGGCGCGCATGGACTTCGACCAGGAGGATCACGCCCCGGTCCGGGAGCTGAACATCATCCTCTGGAAAGATGCGATGGGCAACAAGCCCATCCCCTACCTTCTCCTGCACCCCTACGCATCGCGCACCGGCAAGGCGGAGAAGGATGTTGGCGACGGCGACGGAGACTGATCGGAACCGCGCCGGCTACCGGGGCCGGGATGGAGGCAGATTCTCGCCAGCGCGCCAGATACACAGAGGTCGATTGCCATTTTTCGTTGTCCGGGAGATACTCGGATTGGTAAGTGGTTTCATCCGGCATCGATCCGCGGCATGAGTTGTGGATCCTGTGGGCGGGAGTAGTTCAGTGGCAGAACGTCAGCTTCCCAAGCTGAATGTCGCCGGTTCGATCCCGGTCTCCCGCTCCAATAGAATCAGCTGATGACATAAGTCAGCCGGTACACGCAGCTCCATTGAAACAAAACTCTTTCGCTGAAACCTGCGAACTCTGTTTGAGAATCTGTTGAGGGAATCCCCGTTGAGCCTCAGGCACGTGGAGCGCTCAAGCGGGGCAGAGATACAGAACCAATTGGACGGAATCAGGGGTGCAGGTCAGAGATCTCCCGTGGAGAATTCCTTCCATATTCCGGAGCGGTTTGGGCAATTCACGCTCATCGACAACAGGGACCTCAGGCCGACCGATCTCCGGTCACGGGCCGGCGCTATTCAGCGATTGGACTCTTCCAGTTTGAGAAGACCTCTTCAGGAGAAGAACCATGTCCGTTTCTCGCCTCTTGTCGCTGTGGCTTGCAGCGGCTTTGGTGTGTATCCTCTGCTCTCAGATGGCTAGAGGACAGGTTTCCGGCACGGCTAATGGAGCGGCATTCCGTAACGATCTGATGCCGCAGCCGGCTTCACTGGGCGTGGGCGCCGGCGCGTTCCAGATAACGCCGGCCCTGACCGTCGGCTTGCCCCGGACTCGCTCTGAGCGGTTGCAGCGTGCGGTCCTGCGGGCGTTGAAGCGGCTGGAAGACAAGACCGGCACTCCGTTGCCGCGTCACGTCGGCGCAGACAGCGGAACACTTATTGTGTCGGTAGCCTCGGACGGAGCTGCGGTGCAGGGCATCGACGAAGATGAATCCTACTCGCTCACTGTGACGCCAGCCTCCATGGAGCTTGATGCGGCAACGACTGTAGGCGCGATACACGGCCTGGAGACGTTGATTCAACTCACGCAGCCGTCGGGACAAGGGTATATCGTCCCGGCAGTGACGATCCATGACTCGCCCCGCTTTCGCTGGAGAGGCCTGATGATCGATTGCGGCCGACATTTCGAGCCGCTCGATGTTCTGGAACGCAACATCGATGCCATGGCCGCTGTGAAGCTGAACGTCTTTCATTGGCATCTGACCGAGGACCAGGGGTTTCGCATGGAGAGCAGGGTCTATCCCCGGCTGACCGAGGTGGGCTCCGACGGGCAGTTTTACACGCAGAATGAGGCGCGTGCTCTGGTTCAATATGCGCGCGATCGCGGAATTCGCGTGGTGCCGGAGTTCGAGATGCCCGGGCACTCAACGGCATGGCTCGTGGCCTATCCGGAACTGAACAGCGGATCGCAGCCAACGGGCATACGCCGCGAGTTCGGCGTTTCCAACTATGTGCTGGACCCCACCCGCGAAGAGACCTATCAATTCATCGAGAAGTTTCTGCGTGAAATGACCACGATCTTTCCGGATGAGTATGTGCACATCGGTGGCGACGAGGCGCCCGCGCCGGACTGGAAGAGGAATCCGCGCATTCTGGCGTTTATGAAGGCGCATGATCTGAAGGACAATGCCGCTCTCCAGGCTTACTTCAATCAGCACGTTCTGGCTATCCTGACCAGGCTGCATCGGAGAATGATCGGATGGGACGAGATCTTCAACCCGGCGCTGCCCAGGAACGTCGTGGTGCAGTCATGGCGGGGTGTCGCATCCTTGGCCAAGGGTGCGCAACAGGGCTACCAGGGGGTGCTTTCGGCGCCGTATTACCTGGATGGCATGCAGCCCGCGTCTGTACCGTACCTCGCCGACCCGGTTCCTTCTGACACAACCCTCACTGCGGATCAGCAGAAGCTCATCCTTGGTGGCGAGGTGTGCATGTGGGGCGAGCAGATCGATGCAGACACGATCGATTCGCGAATCTGGCCGCGGACCGCTGCGATTGCCGAACGATTCTGGTCTGCGCAGAACGTGCGCGATGTGGACGATATGTATCGCCGGTTGGGGCCGGTCTCCGTGGAAGTGGAGACGCTGGGCCTGCAGCATCTCAAGAGCGAGGATGCCGGGCTTCGCGGACTGCTCGGTTCCGAGAATATCGACGCGCTGCGCAGCTTCGCGCAGGCCTTTGAGCCCGTCAGCTTTAGTGAACGCTACCAACAGCAGCATACGTCGCAGCTTACGCCGCTTACGAGCTTTGTGGATGCGGTGCGTCCGGACCCGCCGATTCGTCACGAGCTCGAGTTGGCTGCGCAAAGACTGTTGGCCGATCCAACGAGTCACTCTGCCTCTATAGAAGAGGCTCGTAAGACGCTGGATGGCTTCTTTGCGCAGGAGGCCATGGCCACGCCAGAGGTGCTGAAGGCCATGGACGATGCTCCGCGTCTGCAGCCAATGCAGCTACGCGCCGAACAGCTTCAGGATCTGGCGAGAATCGGCCGTGAGGCGGTGCGGTATCTCTCCAGTGGAACTCCTGCGCCCGAGCACTGGAGGACCGACAGCTTGGCCAGGATCGAAGAGGCGAGGAAGCCTTCGGCTATCGTACGTTTTCAGTTCCTGCCCGCGCTTACCCAACTGGTAAGCGCGAATAAGTGAAGGCAAAGCAGGAAGTTACCTGTATCAATCCCTGAAATGAATGTCTTTAAGAAAAGAAGGCTGACCAGCCGCAGCCGTAGCGGCGGGAAAGCGCGAAACGTCGCCGGCGCTTGCCAGACAGGCCTGTCCTGCGTCTTTTCCACCACTTGCCTTTGCGACGAGCGCTGATGGGGTCATGTTGCTCAGGCTGCTGTGCGATCTGCATTCGTTGTCCTCGCTGCCTGATCGTCAATCAGGCAGTGATACGAATGCGCCCGCTGTATGCCGGAAGACGATAATGGCCTCCGGGAATCAAAGCCGGAGGCCACATCGCTCATCGACACTGGATCGCACGTTCTTACACGGTTGATTCACTGGATCTTCCCGGTCGTCTTCGCTTGCCGGGCTGGTTATTTTGCGCTGGCTGTTTGCACCTTCTGGCCGCTCGGTAGCTGGTGGTTCTCCAGTGCGAGCGCCTCCGGCATGTAGGAGAGCGCTTGATTCACCTGCGGATCCCACTGGGTGATTACCTCATCGCCGGCCTCCTGCCCAAACTGGGAGGTGAACAACTCGGTTTTGATCCGGACCTTCACCCATTCCAGGTTGTCCGCGAACTCCTTGTCCGTATACGTAATGTTCTTCGACTTCAGATAGTCCTTGAACTGCTGCAGCAGGGCATCGTCCACCACCAGATCCCGGCTCACCGTGTGATTGGCCAGGTAGTGGCTGCTGAACCCGAAGAACGCATAGTGCAGCAGCAGTTCGTCCTGGAAGTGATCGCTCTTCAACTCGGTAATCTTCTCATCCGGCGTAATGCCGCCACCGCCATAGACCACGCGCCCGGCATCGGTGTGTTCCACCTCTTTATTGGTGTTATTGGCGGGCAGGGCATCGTTGCGCACGTAGTAGTAGTCGTAGAGCGAAACCCCGTTATAATTTCGCTGGATCAGACGTCCTGAGGGCGTGTAGTAGTGGTAGGTGGTCAGCGCGAGACCGCTGTCCTCGGCAATCGGGAAGACGGTCTGTACCAGCCCCTTGCCAAAGGTGGTCTCACCCACAATCAGGGCCCGGTCATGATCCTGCAACGCGCCTGAGATGATCTCCGCGGCCGAGGCGGTGTTGCGGTTCACCAGGACAACGATCGGGTACTTCGCCGTGGATCCGGTGGGAACCGTGTACACCTGGTCCGGGAAGACGCCCTTGCGGGCCCGCTGCGAGACCACGACCTGTCCTTTGCTCAGGAACTTGTCGCACACATCCACCGCCTGGTTCAGCAGCCCGCCAGGATTGTCGCGGAGATCGATGACCAGCCCCTTCAGATTCGGGCCAAAGCTGTTCAGCGCCTCCTGTACCTCCTGCGAGGTGGTCTCCATCTCGCTGGTGATCCGGATGTAGCCGATCCCCGGCCGAATCATGAATGCCAGCGGTACGGACTTGTCCGGTATCTCCTCGCGAACTAGATTGAAGTCGATCGGTTTGGCAAAGCCGTCACGCGACATCGTTACTGTCACATGGGTGCCGCGCGGCCCCTTCAGCAGGTTCGCCACGGCCGTGGTGTCCATGTGGTCGATCGGCTTCCCATCGACCGCCATGATCACGTCGCCGGGACGGATGCCGGCGCGGAAGGCCGGCGTTCCTTCAATCGGCGCTACCACCACCACCTTGCCGTTCTGCTGCACAATCCGCATGCCGACGCCGAAGTACTTGCCGCTCTGCTCCTGGCGCATCTCCGCATAGGCCTTTGGATCGTAGAAGTTGGAGTGGGGATCCAGCACGTGCAGCATGCCCGGGATCGCCCCGTCGTAGATCGTCTTGTCTACCTGGTCCTGGTTCAGTTTGTCCGCGTAGTTGGACTCCACCAGAGCGTATACGCTTGTGAACTGCTTCATCGAGTCGCGCAGTTGCGACTCATCGGAGGCCGACTGCGCGGCCACCCGTCCACCGGCCAGAGAGCCCGCAAAACCACAAGCCGTCAAAAAAATCGTTGCTGAAAATAGGGCGCGACGCATGGGGGATGACATCATGGAAGTCAGAAAACCTCTGGCAAATCAACGGCGGGACCTGCCTGCTGGCGGGCCATCCTGTTTGGACGGAGTATAGCATCGTCGCGGTAGCCGGTACCGGGCCAGGTTCTTCAGGGCAACCGCCGCAGCCCCCGGTCCGCTACTGCTGGCGCCCTGGGGAGGGCTTGTTGAAGAGCGCTCCCTGCGGACTGCCCCAAAGGGGCTTCCGCGCGGGTAGAATAGATCAGCCAGATAACTTCTACCCGGCTGCGCGGTCCAATCTCCATGGGGCCGCTGGGCGCGGAACCACGCAAGAGCGTATCTGCATAAGGAACGGATGACTGAGAAGCTAAAACGAACCAAACTCCATGGCCGGCTGCCTGCCGCTGCCAGTATCGTCGCCACCTGCATTCTCTCCGCTGTGGGTGCAACCGGCACGGCAGCGTGGGCGCAGTCGCAGCAGACCGGCTATCCGGCTACAGGAACCAACTTCGAGCCCGCCTCCAATCTGACACTTTTGCCGTTACCCGCTACTACGCCCATCACGCCGGGTGGCACCGTCGTTGAGGACGCCATCGCTCGCATCAACGACCAGGTGATCACCAGCACCGAGTACCAGGCCGCTGAGCAGCAACTTCTGCAGCAGGCTCGCCAGGACAACATCTCCCAGGCTGATCTCGATGACCGCGTGAACAACCTGCTCCGGGACATGATTGATGAGCAACTCCTGCTCTCCAAGGGCAAGGAGCTGGGCATCACCGCGGACGCTGAGACCATGCGGGAGCTCGATGACATCCGCAAGCGCAACAACCTTCCTTCCATGGAGGCTCTGGAAAAGGCGGCCGCCCAGCAAGGCGTCTCTTTTGAAGACTTCAAGCAGCACATCCGCGAGCAGCTCATTCGCCAGCAGGTGGTCCGCGATCAGGTCGGCAGCCATCTGGAGATGACCCATGCCGACGAACTCGCTTACTATAACGCCCACAAGCAGGACTTCATGGTCCCCGAAGAGGTGCATCTCAGCGAGATCCTGATTCCAACCCCGGATAATCCCACCGCGGCCCAGATCAACTCCGCCCAGGCGCGCGCCAACGAGGTTGCGGCCAAGCTGAAGGCCGGCGACAAATTTGCTGCCCTCGCCCGCCAGTACTCGGGTGGCCCCACGGCGGCTGCCGGTGGAGACTTGGGCGACTTCAAGCGCGGCACGCTCGGGGATGTCCTGGAAAATGCCACCTTCTCACTTCCTGCGGGAGCCAATACGGCCCCGATCCGTACCCGCCAGGGATATGTCATCCTGCACGTAGACGCTCACCAGAATGCCGGTGTCCCCCCTCTCTCCGATGTCGAGCAGAAGGTCCAGGAGGCGCTCTACTTCCAGCAGTTGCAGCCCGCGCTGCGTGCTTACCTGACCAAACTGCGTTCAGAGGCCTACATTCAGATCGCTCCAGGATATGAAGACACCGGAGCTCCCACCGCGAAGCCCACCACGGAGATCGCGTACACGGCCTACGACGCTCCCGCTCTCAAGAAGAAGGTACTCAGGAAGCAGCGTCTGGAGCAGGAGAAGGCCAATCGTGCTCAGCAGGAGCTGGCATCGGCTCGCGAACGCCTTGCCGAAAAGGAGGCGGAACGGGCCGCCAAGGCCGAGCGGCGCTCCGGCAAGAAGGTGGATGTAAGCTTCAAGCGCCACAAGGTCAACCGCGAGAAGATCCGCTATGGACAGGCGCCGGAGAAGGCTCTCTCCAACAGCCCGTCGGAGACGGCCACGTCTGCTTCTGGTGACACTCCGCTGAAGGGCCAGGCCCCGGGAGAGGCTCTTGCCTCTGATGAGACCAACACCACCATCACCACGGGCAGCGGTGAGGAGGATCAGGGCATAGCTGATCCCTTCGCTCCCAAGGTGGTCCCACACAAAAAGTTCCGTTATTCGGATCTTGAATCCATCGCCGAGGAGCGACAGGACAAGAAGGCTCTTGCTCAGGCTGAGGCCAAGGCGCAGATGCGGCCCATCGTCGCCACGGCTCATGAGTCCGCGTCGGAAAAGGTCCAGTCAGCCCCTCTTGGCCTGAACGGAGATACGGTCAAGAAAAAGAAGATCAAGCACAAGCACCTTAAGAATCAGGTCAAGACGCGCATGGTGGAGAAGCAGAAGCCGAAGACCCCGCAGTCGCCGGCCACCGTTGCACCCACCGTGAATCCGGAGTTGGCCGCTCCCATCGCACCACCCTCTTCAGGTAACGGTGCTGCGGCGCAATAGCCTTCCATCCCTCTTCACGATAACCAGACACGAAAGCCCCTTGCCATCGGCCAGGGGCTTTCGTGTCTATATTCGCCCACAGCGACAGCCCCGGATCGAAGAGGCGCAGGCCCTTCTCTCTGTAAGACAGGGCAAAGGCCTGCATCTCGTCACTACATCGAACGCTGTGCTGTGCGCTGTACCCCGTGACTTCGAAACCGGTCGGTTATACTTGGGGTTATAGGCGGTCTGGTGCATGCATTCTGAGCCGTTTTACGACCCGGCAAAGTCTTATCTTGACAACTTCGAGCACGGCCCTTTTGGCCTCTTCGCCAATACCTCCCCTTCTTTCCCAGCCGAACCACCCAGACATCAGTTCCTGGGACAGCCGGTCTTTGCGCCCTTCGGCATCCCTGCCGGACCACTGATCAATGGCAGGTTTGTGAAGGCAGCGCTGGACATGGGGTTCGATATTCCGGTGTACAAGACGGTGCGTACCCGGCGGCAGCCCTGCCACCCGTGGCCGAACGTCCTTGCGGTGAAGGTTGAGGGGGATCTCAAACCTGACCAGACTCTGGTTGCCGGTACCGACTACAGTGAGCCGTTGTCGATTACCAACTCCTTCGGCGTCCCCTCCTTCGACCCCGATCTCTGGCAGCCGGATATGGCGGAGGCTGCCGCCTACGCTCGCCCCGGCCAGGTGGTAGTGGGCAGCTTCCAGGCCACCCTGCCGGAGAGTGGGAGCGTAGCAGCTTACCTTCAGGACTTCCGTCTGGGCGCCAGGCTGGTCAAAGAGACTGGCGTCAAGGTGATCGAGGTCAATCTGAGTTGCCCGAATGAGGGTACCGCCAACCTCCTCTGTTTCGATATCGTGCGTTCGCGGCAGGTTGTGGAGGCCATCAAGGAGGAGATCGGTAGCCTGCCCCTGATGATCAAGACAGCCTACTACAAGGATCAGACCCGCTTGCAGGCCTTTGTGCGCGAACTTGGAGGCGCCGTCGATGGCATCGTCTCCATCAACACTATCGCCGCTGAGGTGCTCGACGCCTCTGGCCACCAGGCTCTGCCCGGGGAGGGACGGCTGCGCAGTGGAGTCTGCGGCAGCGCGGTCAAGTGGGCAGGCGTGGAGATGGCCTCCAGGCTGGCTCGCCTGCGCGCGGAACTGGGGATGAACTTCGCCATCGTCGGCGTGGGTGGAGCAGGCAGTGCGGAAGCCTTTGACGAGTACCGCCGCGCCGGAGCCGACGCGGTCATGTCGGCAACCGCGGCGATGTGGAATCCCAGGCTGGCACAACAGATCAAGGAGCAGGCGCATGAGCTATGAACTCCGCAGCCGCGAGATTGCGGAGGCGTTGCTGGCTATTCAGGGCGTGGGATTCCGTCCCGCCGCGCCCATCACCTTCAAGTCCGGCATCAAGTCGCCGGTCTACTGCGATAACCGACGATTTCCATTCTGGCCGGAGCAGTGGGCCAGGGTGATCGCCGGCTTTCAGGCGCTGATCGCTGAACGCGCGATTCCGGTCGATGTCGTCGGTGGCGTGGAGGCCGCTGGCATTCCGCATAGCGCCGCGTTGGGATTCGCCATGCGCAAGCCCTCGGTCTTCATCCGCAAGGAGCCCAAGGAACACGGAACCAGGCGACGCGTCGAGGGCGGCGACGTTACCGGCCTTCGCGTGGTTCTGGTTGAAGATCTTGTCACTACCGGAGGCAGCAGCATGGCGGCCATCGAGGCGCTGCGCTCGGAAGGCGCGGTGGTCCATGACTGTCTGGCAATCATCAGCTATGACCTTCCCGAGGCCCTGGAGTTATTTGCCCGGGGCGGCGTGCGGCTGCACACCACCACCACCTTCCCTGTCGTTCTGGAGTGCGCCGTTCAGCAGGGTCTCATCGGCGAGGCAGAAGCTGCTATCGTTCACGACTGGCTCCGCGAGCCGCGTTCCTGGGCCGCGCGACATGGAATCGAATAGGGAGCTATGGACCGGGCGATTGAAAAGTTCGAGAGACGGGCACAGGCTATCAACTCCTTGCTCTGCGTAGGACTGGATCCGGAGCTGGAGCAGATTCCAACTCGCTTCAGGAACCAGTCCCATCCCTTCTTTGCCTTCAACCGCTGGATCATCGAGCAGACGCATCCCTACGCTGCAGCCTATAAGCCGAACATGGCGTTCTTTGAGGCTCGTGGCGTCGAGGGCCTCCGCGAGCTTGAGTTGACCATGGAGTATCTGCGTCAGGAGCATCCCGGCATCTTTACCATCTGCGATGCCAAGCGCGGCGACATCGGCAACACCAATCGCGGCTATGCCGCTTCCATCTTCGATGGCATGGGCTTCGATGCCGTTACTCTCCACCCTTACCTGGGCAGAGAGGCCCTCCTCCCGTTTCTGGAGCGGACGGATAAGGTCAGCATCGTCCTCTGCCGAACCTCGAACCCCGGAGCCGGCGAACTGCAGGACCTGAGCTGCAACGGCAGGCCGCTATGGGAGATGGTCGCCGGGCAGGTAGCTTCGCACTGGAACGTCGCAGGCAACTGCATGCTGGTGGTGGGGGCCACCTATCCAGAGGAGATGCGGAGGATCCGCGCGGTTGCGCCGGAGGTTCCGTTCCTTGTGCCGGGTGTCGGCGCTCAGGGCGGCGATGTCGCAGCCGTTGTGGCAGCGGGGCTGCAACTCAGCGCCGGGGTGTCGGCCGCGCCAGCATCACCTTCCAGACCCGCCGGATTGTTGATCGCCAGCTCGCGAGGCATCATCTTCGCCGCTCAGCCGGCCCTGGCGGCACACACCCTGCGGGATCAGATCAACACGGCGCGCGAGGCCGTCTGCCGATCAGAGAAGGGAGCTGAGCATGCTGCGTCTTGAGGGTCGAGTCGCCAACCACGACGGCGAGTTTGAAGCTGCCATCGAGATCAACACCCAGACCGGATTGATCGAACACGTCGGACCGCCCACGGGCAGGAGCGATCTCGATCTGCGTGGGCAGATCATCTTTCCCGGCTTTGGCGATATCCATATTCACGCCCGGGAGGATGCCAGCCAGTCGCAGGTCTACAAAGAGGACTTTGCCACCGTCTCCGCGGCGGCGATTCATGGCGGCGTCACCCAGGTCGCGGATATGCCAAACAATCCGGTGGCGCCGGTCGACGAGCAACGCTACGCGGAGAAGCAGCGGCTTACCGCCTCCTCGGCGGTGCATATCACCCTGTATGCGGGTATCGGACCGAACACCCGACCGCTGCAGCGGCATGTGCCGTACAAGGCGTTCATGGGACCGTCCGTGGGAGACCTCTTCTTCTCTTCACAGCAGCAACTCGAAGACGTCATCTCCAGTTACCGCGGCCGGAATGTGAGCTTCCACTGCGAAGATCCGGTGATTCTGCACGAGAGCCGGGGGGAACCGACGCACGAGCGGCGTCGTCCGGCGCAAGCGGAGATTACGGCGACGGAGTTTGCCCTCTACCTCATCGAAACCTACGATCTGGTGGGCAAGCTGTGCCACTACTCCACCAGGGGCGGACTGCAGAAGATCGCAGCGGCCAAAGCGCGTGGCGTCAGGGTTACCGCTGAGGCCACGCCCCATCATCTCTTCTTCGATGATTCCATGCTGACCGATGAGAACCGGCTGTGGCTGCAGATGAATCCTCCGCTGCGCGGTCCGGAGGACAGGCTGGCGCTGATCGAAGCCCTTCGCCACGGTCTGGTGGACTACGTGGCCACTGACCATGCTCCACATACCTTGGAAGAGAAGCAGCAAGGTATCAGCGGAGTTCCGCATCTGGACACCTATGGCGCTTTTGCCACCTGGCTCATGGCCGAGCACGGCTTCTCCGCCGCGCAGATCGCGCGAGTCTGTGCCTGGAATCCGGGCCGGTTTGTGAATGAGTTTCTCCCTCCGAACCTGGGAAAGGGATTCGGGGTGATTGCGCCCGGTTATGCCGGTTCGCTCACCATCCTGAATCCGGACTCACCCTTTGTGGTGCGTCGCCAGGCGATGAAGACAAAGTGCGGCTGGAGCCCGTTTGAGGGATATACGTTACCCGGCTGCGTGACTTATACCGTTTTGCAAGGCAGGGTTTACCCGGCAGGTTGAGGGAGAGTTCTCCAATGGAAAAGCTCAAGCACGTCATCAGCTCCCAACAGTTCAAGGATCCGGCATTTCTGCTCTCGTTGTTCGAGTCCGCGCACCAGATGGAGCGCGACGATGTATTCCGTGCTTTGACCGATCCTCTGCGCGGACGTATTCTGGCAACCCTCTTCTTTGAGCCCAGCACGCGCACCCGATTCTCCTTCGAGTCGGCGATGCAGAAGCTCGGCGGCGGCGTTCTCACCTCCGAGAACGCCAAAGCCAACTCCTCGGCCACCAAGGGCGAGACCATCAGCGATACGGTACGCATCGTCAGCGGGTATGCGGATGCCATCGCCATCCGCCACTACGAGCCGGGAGCGGCGGAGGCTGCGGCAAGGATCTCTCCCGTACCCATCATCAACGCCGGCGACGGGGTAGGGGAGCACCCCACCCAGGCCCTGGCGGATATGTATACCATCAAGCGAGAGTTGGGCCGGCTGAACGGCTTGCGGGTAGCCCTGGTGGGCGATCTGTTGAATGGAAGAACCATCCACTCCCTGCTGCCGCTGCTCTGCCTGTACTCCGGGGTCACCATCGATCTCATCTCACCTGTTCAGTTGCGCCTTCCGCCCCTGTACCGCCAGTTCCTGGTGGAGAAGGGCATGGTCTTCCATGAGAGCGAGCGCCTTGAAGGCGTCATTGAGCAGGCTGACGTCGCCTACATCACGCGCGTCCAGAGCGAGCGATTTGTCTCCAAGCAGGAGTATGAGGCGGTCAAGGATGTCTATGTGATCGACGCCGACACGGCCAACCGGCTGAAGCCGGAGGCGATCATCATGCACCCGCTGCCCAGGGTGAATGAGATCTCCCCGGAAGTGGACGCCAACGCCCGGGCCGCCTACTTCAAGCAGGCCAAGAACAGTCTGTACATCCGCATGGCGCTGTTGAAGTACCTTCTGGCGTAGCGTGCTTCGGGAAGAGGTCGTTCCAGCATCTTCCTGCGGATGGAACACGAGTCCTCACACGAATGGGCGTCTTTCCGAATAAGACGCCCATAACGTTCTCTCTGGAGAACCCGTCAGCAGGGAAGCGTCTCTCTCTGAAGCTGGAGCCTTCCCGATCACATTTCAGACGGGCCACGCTACTCCTTGCCGCGCTTCTTCAGCGTGATGTCAAGCCGCTTGATCTTCTGATTGAGCGTGGAGAGGGGGATTCTGAAGTACTCTGAGGCCTCGGTCTGGTTCCAGTTGCAGCGTTCCAGCCGGTCAGAGATGATGCGCCGTTCGATATCTTCCATCACATCGAACAGGGAGGAATCCGGCTTCTGCTCCAGCAGGGCGGTAGAGAAGGTATTGCCGCGCAACTGTGTCGGCAGCAGATCCGGCGTCAGCATGGGACCGTTGGCCAGCACGACGCCCCGCTCCATGGCATTCTCCAGCTCGCGCACATTGCCCGGCCAGTCGTAGTCCATCATCAGCCGCAGTGACTCCGGCGCCAGCACCGGCGGAGTAAATCCATTCTCTTCGGCGTAGAACTTCAAGTAGTGGTTGGCCAACAGCGGGATGTCCTCCTTGCGGCTGCGCAGCGGCGGCAACTCCAGGGAGATCACATTGAGCCGATAGAAGAGATCTTCGCGGAACCGCCCCTCCTTCACCGCCTGTTCCAGGTTTACGTTGGTGGCGGCAAGAATGCGAATATCCACCTGGATCTCCTTCGTGCCGCCGACATGCATGAAGCGGCGGTCCTGCAGAACGCGAAGAATCTTGGCCTGCATATCCATACGCATCGTGCCGATCTCATCCAGAAACAGCGTCCCACCATCGGCAACCTCGAAGAGCCCCTTCTTGGCAGCTACGGCAGAGGTAAACGCTCCGCGCTCATGGCCAAACAGTGTGGACTCCAGCAGGTCCGAGGGAACCGCTCCCGTGTTCACCGGGATAAAGGGCTTGTCGCGCCGCGGGGAGTGCGCGTGGATCGCCTTGGCGATCAGCTCCTTTCCTGTGCCGCTCTCTCCCTGAATCAATACCGTCGATCGGCTGGGCGATACCTGCGCTACAAGATCAAACAACCGCAGCATCAACTCGCTCTTGCCCACGATGTTCTCAAAGGAGACCCTCTGCTTGAGCGTGCGTTTGAGGTGGACCACCTCCTGCTCGGCGCGATTTTTGCCGATGGCTACTCGGATATCCGCCAGCAGCTTTTCATTGTCCCATGGCTTCTGAACAAAGTTGGAAGCACCGGCCCGGATCGCATCCACTACGTTGCCCACCGTTCCGTACGCAGTAATCATGATGACCGGCAGCTCCGGCACCCGCGCGTGAATCTGCGGCAGCAGATCGATGCCGCTCTCACCCGGCAAGGCAAGGTCCAGCAGCATCAGGTCGTAGACGTTGTGCGACAACTGTTCAAGCCCGGCTTTACCATCGGCAGCCAGATCCACCCGGAACCCCTCCAAGGTCAGCAGTGTCTCAAGAGAGTCCCGGATTCCCGCCTCATCGTCGACGATCAGGATCCGCTGTCCGGCGGGATGAACGGCAATCGTCGTTCTCTCCGCTGAATCGCTGAGATCCACCTCCGGCTGATCGTTTCCGTTTGCTGGAAGATCACGCATGGCTGATTCCTGCTGGTTTGAAGTTCCTTCCCGATGAATCAGTGTTGCTCTAGACATGGACTACCTTTCCTTCTCCTGTTGCCGGCTCGTTCCCAAACGGGTCTTCAGAGGGTCCTCCCGGTCGGCGCTCGGCTTGAACCCGAGCCTGATTTCTTGCTCCGGCTCCCTCTGCCGCAGGAAGTTCGAGCCGGAAGATGGTGCCTTCCCCGGGCGTGCTGCTCACCTCGATCGTGCCGGCGTGCTCCTGCATGATCCCGTAGGTTACGGCCAGTCCAAGCCCGGTCCCCTTCCGTTGCCCCTCTTTGGGATTGCTCTTGGTGGTGAAAAAAGGATCGTAGATCTTGCGTAGAACCTCCGGCGACATACCCACGCCGTTGTCCTCTACGCGAAGTTCCACTCCTTTGGATGTCTTGGTGGTAAGGATGCGTACGCTTCCGCTCCCCTTTTCCAGCAGTGCGTCCTTGGCATTCAGCACCAGGTTCACCAGCACCTGCTGCAGCTTGCCCCGGTTTCCTGCAACCATGGGCAGGTTCTCGTCCAGTTCCATGGAAACCGCAACGCCGCCGGAACGCATCTGGTGTTCCAGCAGCAGCACAGTGTCGCGCACCATAAGGTTCATGTCCACGCGCCCGAAGTCGACACTGCCCATCCGCGAGAAGTTCAATAATCCATTCACGATCTCTGAAGCGCGGAAGGTCTGCTGGGTGATCTTCTCCAGCACGGGCTGCAGACGCGCGTGCGTGGCTTCATCGGAGCGCAGTTGTTTGCCCAGCATCTGGGCGTAGCTGGAGATTACGGCCAGCGGGGTGTTCACCTCATGGGCAACACCGGCTGCCAGCAGGCCAATGGAAGAGAGCTTCTCGGTCTGCGTCAGTTGTGTCTCCATGTTGATCCGGTCGGTGATGTCGTCCACAATGACAATTCTTCCCACCGCCTGGAAGTCGCGGTTGAGAAGCGGCGCAATGGTGATGTTGGCGATTCGCGCCTCGCCGGAGGGCGTCGGCAGGCGGAACTTGTACAGCGTGCTCACACCCTGCTCTCCGCGCAGTCGGTCGAACTCCTGCAGAAACTCCGCAGGGAACACCTCGTGCAGCAGGCGGCGCAGCGCCTCGCCGCGTGGCGTGGCATACATTGCCTCCATCCTTGCATTCCAGCTCTCGATACGGTCGTCCAGGTCCACCGCGAATACGCCGATGTTGATCGACTCCACGATGTTCTCGTTGAAGTCGCGCAGTCGCTCGAAGTCCTGAATCTTCTGCTCCAGCCGGCGGTAAAGCAGCGCATTCTGAATGGCGATGCCGATGTATCCCGCCAGCGACTCCAGCAGCTCCATATCTTCACTGGAGAGGAAATCCCCGGATCCTGTCCGTCCCAGTCCCAGCACGGCAATCGTGCTGTGCCCGGAGCCCTCATGTCGGGCCGCCCGGCAGGGAACGTAGTAGTTCAGGTCCAGAGCCGCCGCCGTCTGACGTTCAGCATCCGGCAGCCGCAACATCGCATTCGGTGTCTCAAAGAAAAGATGGCTGCTGCTGTCGCTGTGGTCAAAGTCCAGAAACCCCAGTGCGAGCGAGTTGGAGCTGGCCAGTACCTGCGGAGACAGACCATGGGACGCTGCCAGCAAGAACCGGTTGTTCCTCCCATCCCTCTCTTCCTGGGCCAGAAATACCGCCACGCGAGTCACCAGCAGCGTCTCTGGGAGGCGTTCGACAATCGAGTTCATCAGCGCGCTCAGGTCCGTCTGCGCGTTCAGTTCACTGCCGAACTCCACCAGCGTCTCGCGATAGTCGATGCTCTTCTGATCGAACACGCGATCAAGCTGCCCCTGGATCACGCGTTTAAGCGGATCGAAGACCAGTCCGGTGACGATCACCGCGGCGACCAGGCCCCACTCTCCCAGATGCTCGAAGCGCTGATGCACAAACTCTGCGCTCAGCGCAATAATCCCAAAGTAGATCCCCACCAGCGCCGCAGTGGCCAGCGTGTAGGATGCGCCCCGCTTGAAGATCAGGTCCACATCCATCAGCCGGTAGCGCACAATCGCCCAGCTGAACGTCAGCGGCAGCAGAATCAGCGAGAGCAGCGCCACCCGGGTCAGGGCGCTCGGCACGTAATCGTCAAACAGGAAGGGAATCACGTACAGCGTCGTGAAGGGCACTACGGTCAGCGCCGTTCCGCGCGAAAGCCACTTGAGTTGCTGACGCTGCAGCGGCTGTTCTTCCTCGCGGTAACGTACCCCGAAGATCACTCCCGCAAGAATGTAAAATCCGGCCAGGTAGATATAGTTGAACTTGTTCAGCCGCAACTGCAGTTGTCCGGTCGACTCCCAGTAGGTGTACGACAGGTAGTGCAGCACGCCTAGAACCAGCCCCGGCACATAGAGCAGCGGATACAGCCACCGGCTGCGCCGCCGTGACGCCTCTTCCGTGAAACTGACGGCGAAGTGCAGAAATAGCGCCGGCTGCATCTCGGACGCAATGATGTTTCCCGTCAGGATTGTGATATCCAGGCCATCCAGCACGCCCGTATAGCGGAAGGCATACAGGATGAATGAGACCAGGCAGAAGACATAAAAGTGCGTCGACTTGGGCGCTGTCCAGCGCCGGAACAGAACAAAGAGCCCAATCGCCAGGTACACCAGCGCCAGCAATCGTTCTACCTGAAAGTTCGTTCTGTCCAGTGGCTCCAGGTACACCCAGACCGGAAGCTCCACCGGCTTTGCGCCTTCGCTGGCGCTGCGCAGCAGCGTGTACTTCACCTTGGACCACACGCCGTTGACGTAGATCTGGCGGCTCAGCGTGGCCAGCGTCGGCGTCGGCACATCATTCACGGAGGTCAGGATGTCCCCGGTCCGCACTCCGGCGCGGTAGGCCGCCGTATCCGGCGGTACCAGATAGGCGCGCAATCCACCTGCCACCTCGATCCAGCGCGCCCCATCGGTTGCCGGAGTGTAGCTGCTCTCCTGCGCCATGTTCGCAAACGCCAGTCCCAGGGCTGCGAGGGTAAAAACCGCCAGCACAATCGCCAATAACCGGGTTTGGGAGCCGCTCTTCACGCGGAAGGTACCGTCTTTCCAAAGCTATCTATCGCTGTAAGCAAACCACCAGCCAAAGCTCGTGCCCCCAAAAACCCCAATTCCCCATAAGAATCAACGAGCTTCACTCATTTTGGGAGGCCTGAATGCATATAATCATAGGTGCATACGCATTTCAGAATAGCTTGGTTCCGTCCTCGCCTCTGGTTGGACGGATCACCGCCCCTCTCCGCACGGCATCTCCTTATTGAATCTCTTCCTCCTCGCCTCACCTTGGCCCAGCCGCCCTCCCGCCTCCAGTCCCAAGATCTCCATCTGGCCCACGCCGCACCCATCCTCGCCCCATGCGCCACGGTTCGTTCTCTAGATAACACATCGGCTGGGATCAACCCTCTGCAGGCAGAGTTGGGCCCGGCCTGCCCCGGATCCTTACCCCGCCCTCGCCGCCTTGCCGTCTCACTGGAAGCCCTGGAGCGCTGAACCAATGTTAATTTTGCCCTTGAGCTGCTTCCAGCCAGAAATATTTACGTATCGTTAATAACAGTGGCGCTGACGGGCCTGGCCGCAGCGTTCGGGTTCGGTTCAAGTAAGCCAGCTTCGCGGCCGGATCCAGCGTCAAGCCGGTCCAGTCCCTGTTTCTGGTTGCAAAACAAATGATTCCTGGTGGCTTACTGCTCTCGCCTTCGCGGTCAGATGCGCAGTCGGCCTCAAATCGGATCCTGAGATGATGATGGAGCGGCGCCAGATTCGCGTGGACGGCCTTCGGCTCTCGTACCTCGAAAGAGGCACGCAAGCCCGGGATCAGCCTTCGCTCGTCCTTCTCCATGGCCTTATGGGCTGTGCGGAAACATTCGTTCCCCTCATGGAACAGCTTCGTCCGGACCTGCACCTTATCGCCCTCGACCTCCCCGGTGCAGGGGAGTCTGAGCGGAGCCAGGGGATCGATCCCCGCCTCTCTGCCACGGCGAACCTTGTCGGCAACATCCTCTCGACGCTCCATCTTCATCAACCCGTGGTTCTGGGCCACTCCCACGGCGGGGCGGTCGCTCTCACGCTGGCGGCCCAGCGTCGCCAAGCCTTGGGTTCCCTCGTGCTGCTCTCTCCGGCCCACCCCTACTTCGATGAGAGCGACCCTGTCATCCGCTTCTATCTCTCCAGACCGGGCGAGCTCTTCGCTCACCTCATGCCATGGCTGCCGGAGTGGCTGCAGATGATCGGTCTGCGGCGCATGGCCGGCCCGCAGAGTTGGGATACCCCCGAGCGCCTTCGCCCTTACCGCAATAACCTGCGCACCCCCGGCACCATTCTCCATCTTCTGCGTCTGCTTCGCACCTGGCACAAGGATATGTCCGGGCTGCGCCACGCTCTGCGCCGCTCCCTTCACATCCCCACCCTCATCCTGTGGGGTGAGTGCGATCGGGCCGTGCCGATCCATTCGGCCCCCAAGCTCTGTGCGCGCCTCTCTCACGCGCAGCTTGTGGCGTTGCCTGGGGTCGGGCATCGCCCTGCGGAAGAGGTGCCAGAACAGGTGGCTGCTTACATCCACTCCTGGATGGAGAGGGAAGCCGCCTTCGCCGCGGTTCGCTACAGCAGAAACGTCTCTGCCAGCCAGGCCCGGACAGTCTCGGACATCACACCCAGCTTCGAATCGGGCGACTGAGACCCAGGTACTGCGCCGGTGCCGGCGAAGAAATGGTCAGCTCCTGCAACCCACACCACCTTCTTCGGCTCCGGAGCTTGCACCAGCGTGGATTCAAGCACTCCCTGCGGACAGAACGCATCCTGGTCTCCGCTTACAAACAGTTTGGGAACTCCGCCACAGGCGGGCAGAAAACGGTAGCTGAACGTTCTTCTCGGCGCCCTCGCCGCAGCATCCACTCCGCTGTTTCCAGTGGCTTGTGCGTCATTCGGCGTCTCCCCCGGTGCAGAACCAGCCTGCAGCGCTTTGGCCATGGCAACGGCAATCTCGGGCTGCACCAAAGGCAGTCCCAGCGCTATCAGGCCTTGTACCCGTGCATCTCCGCAGCAGGCGCGCAGGCCCACGTTGGCTCCAAAGGAGAAGCCGGCAAAGAGAACAGGCCGGCCATAGGTCGCCGTCAGCCAGTCCAGCCCGGCCCGTATGTCATCCACCTCGCCATACCCATGATCATGCTCTCCCTGGCTCAGGCCTGTACCTCGAAAGTTGAAGCGCAGCACCGGCAGTCCAAAACTGGAAAATGTCTTGGTCGCGTGGTACACCACCTTGTGGTGCATGGTGCCTCCGCTGGGAGGATGCGGATGGGCGACCAGGGCTGAGTACGGTGCGTCCGCTCGCCCGGTGTTCAGTATCGCCTCCAGCCGTCCGGCTGGTCCGTACAGGTTGTCAACGCTCTGGATGCTGGATCGGAACGGGGTGAAGTCACTCACCTGTTCAGTGTAGTGCAGGGCCTGTTTCACGTTGCCGGGCTGCTGCGGAGGCGCTGCCTTCGGTTATCCTTGGCATAATGCCGATTGACCCTATCCAACTTACCAGGCAACTCGTTGACATCGACTCCACCACCTATCACGAGGCCAGTGTCGGCGAGTTTCTCGCCGACTACCTTGCGCAGCAGGGCTACGTCGTGGAGCGCCAGAGCGTTCCACAGCCCGACCTGGCAAGAAATCCAGATGCTGGTACCGGTCCGCGCTTCAATATCTACGCCGCGCTCCCCGGCGTCACGCCGGATCTGGTCCTCTCCTCGCATATGGATACGGTCCCGCCCTTCCTTGGCCCCTGCCGGGAAGATGCGGAGTTCCTCTACGGCCGCGGCGCCTGCGACGCCAAAGGCATCATCGCGGCGCAGATCGCCGCCGCTGAAAAACTCATTGCTGCCGGAAAAAGGATTGGTCTTCTCTATGTCGTCGGCGAGGAGCGCGACTCGGCCGGAGCGCTGCTCGCCAACCAGACCCCCAAAGGCTCTCGCTTCCTCATCAACGGAGAACCTACAGAGAACCGTCTGGCTCTGGCCTCCAAGGGCTGTCTGCGGGTCGAACTCCGGGCCAGCGGCAAGTTGGCGCACTCGGCCTATCCGGAGCTGGGCGACTCGGCCATCGACAAACTGCTGGCCGTGCTCCACGATATCCAGGCTCTCCAGTTGCCAGTCGTTGAAGGTATCGGGGATACTACCCTCAACATCGGCGTCCTCCGCGGCGGGATCGCTCCCAACGTGATTCCGGATCATGCGGAAGCACTCATCCTCATTCGCCTGGTCGGCCCTCCGGAAGAGATTCAGGAGGCGATCCTGCGGGCTGC
>JAJZDM010000038.1 GCA_021806005.1 Acidobacteriota bacterium
ACCGGCTCGGGCAGGAGTTGGCTCCGCTCCAGGCCAGCCGCGGTGGTCCGATCGTTGCGGTGCAGGTGGAGAACGAGTACGGCTCCTTCCACACCGATCAGGATGGCCACGCCGACCAGGATGGCCATGCCTATCTGGATCAGATGCTCAAGATCGTCCGCGATGCGGGGTTTGGGGAGTCGTTGTTGTATACGGCGGATGGAGGCGAAGAACTCCCGGGCGGTTCGATTCCGGGTCTGTTGGCGGCGATCGACTTCGGGACGGGCGATGAGCCGCATGAGATTCCCCTGCTGCAGAAGTTTCAACCGGATGCTCCGGTCTATATCGCTGAGTACTGGGATGGATGGTTCGATCACTGGGGGGAGCAGCACCACACGGCGAGTACGGCGGTGGAGGTCAACGAGGTTCGCGAGGCGATCGAAAAGGGTTACTCGATCAGCCTGTATATGGTGGATGGGGGGACGAGCTTTGGCTGGATGAACGGCGCCAACTGGGATAACGGCAGATACGAGCCGGATGTCTCCAGCTACGACTACGATGCGCCGATCGACGAGGCGGGCCGGCCACGGGCCAAGTACTTCGCCCTGCGTTCGATGATTGCGGAGACCACCCATCGCACGCTGCCGCCTGTACCCGCTTCCGGAGTGATGCTCAAGGGGGACAAACTGGAGTTGACCCGGTCCGAGTCGCTCTGGACGATGCTGCCCGCCGCGGTGCGCGACGAAGCCCCCAGGACGATGGAAGAGCTGGGGCAGGGCTATGGAGACACGCTGTACCGGACGACCATCGGGCCGGGGCTGGTGAATGCGGGTACGGACAGCGGGACACAGGGTGGAGCGTTGCTGAAGGCCGGAAAGGTACACAGCTATGCGCGCGTCTATCTCGATGGCCATCTGCAGGGAGTGATGGATCGGAGGCTCGGGCAGAAGGAGTTGCGGATCGTAGCTCATGCGGGACAGCGGCTGGATCTTCTGGTGGAGAACTCAGGAAGGATCAACTTTACGACAAAGTTGCGCGGAGAGCGGGCGGGGATTCTGGGTGAGGTGAGTCTGAACGGCAAGCTGCTGCAGGGGTGGGAGATGATGCCGTTGCCGCTAAATGAGCCGCCTGCGAGCGGTTACACCGAACACGGCTGCCGGATTGGACCATGCTTCTACCAAGGGACCCTGAGGCTGAGCGCGGCTGCAGACACGTATCTGAACACGGCATCCCTGGGGAAGGGCGTGGTTTGGGTGAATGGGCATCTGCTCGGCCGGTTCTGGGACGTTGGCCCGATAGGGAGTCTATACCTGCCCGGGGCCTGGCTGCACCCGGGTGAGAACTCGCTGGTGGTGATGGATTGGAATGGAGGAGACGCGGCGACGGTGAGCCTGGATGATCACCCGGATTATATGCAGCCGCGGGCGGAGAGTACGGAGCCGACGGCCTCAGTGGCGACATCTGCGAAGTAAGGCATGACATTCCCGAGGAGAGCACAGACACCCGTGCTCTTAGACGAGAGTTTCCTTTCCTCGCCGCAGCGTGATGCAAGGCAGGAGGGGGCGTTGGGTCTTGAGATCGAGTTCGCGGCGGTGCAGGATCACGACAGGTAGATGCTCAGGCGGGGCGCGGGTTCTGAATCTCTTCCTGACGGTGAGGGGCGGAGAGACGCGGCAGGAGCATGAGCGTGGCGGCATAGAGGATGAAGGCCGATGCGATGAGCAGCAGGTGTCCGTGGAGCGCATCCTCCAGCAGGATCTTGGCGGCGGTGACAACCAGCGTGGTGTAGGCCAGCCACTTCAGGATGCTCTTGTTCCAGTGCGATCCGAATGCGGCCAGGCTGAGCGAGAGAGCGCACAGGATGAGGGTCTGGAGGAACTCCAGCAGACCGCCGGCGTAGAGCAGTTGCAGGCCTCCGGCAGAGACGATAATCTGCGCCATCAACAGCATGGCGAAGGCTGCCGTCGTGGCGGAGACGATGCCTGCGGAGACAAGCTGAGAGATCTCGACTTCAGTTTGCTGCTCTGGAACCCTGACTCCGGCTGCATAGGCTAGGAGAGCGCAGGCAAGAACCAGCAGAATGATCCAGGAGAACCGCAAGGGCTGGGCTCCGGAGAGCGCATGCAGAGAGAACTCCATGAGCCCGGAGAAGTAGGATGCGGCAAGGAGATAGGCTCCGCCCTGGGCCAGCAGGATGGGCTCTGAACGGTGCGCGCCGACCATGGTGACGATGAACGCCGCCAGACCGAGTGCCAGTGCCAGCCATGCGTGCGGAAGGGCAAGGAAGCAGCCGAGGAGCATCCATGCGGTGCCGGCGGTGGTGTAGGCGCGAAGGTTGAGCATGTGGTGTTCACTTCCGAAGCGCAGCGGAGCAATGGCATAACCCGCGGCCGACAAGGCAACGCAGACCGCGCCAACCACGACCTGGTAGTGCCCGGAGCTGAGAGTGATGGATCCGTAGCTGGCCAGGAAGAAGGTGAGGATGGTCTGCGCGATCTCGAAGACGGTGATGGTTCGCGCTTTGGACAGAATCTGGAAGGAGTAGCTGGAGAGGTATAGGAAGAAGGGGACCGACGCCAGCATGACCAGAAGATGGATATCCACATCGGGGTAGGAAGGGCGCGCGCTTTCCGGCATGGAGTAGACGTAGACCATGAAGCTGACGATCAGATCGACGGCAATCGCGGAGAGGAACCGGCCTTTGGGCGGGTGGCCGGAGCAGTGGCTGATCTCACTTGCCAGTGCAATCCCCAGAGTGACCATGACGAACGGCGCAACCTGGCGGGTAGCGATCATGAGCGTAATGTTTCCCGCCAGAGAGGTGCTGAAGGCCAGCCAGAGCACGATCTCGCTGTAATGCCGCCAGGTAAGAACCAGTCCCTCAAGCGCGAAGGCGCCCAGCACGGCTGCGCTCGCGGCAGGGCTCAGCAGATGGAAGCGCAGCGTCATCTCCCACAGCATGGGGCCGAGGATGAGGACAGAGGTGATGGCGTAGGCGGGGCGAGCGAACCAGGCCGTATTGCGAACCCGCGCAGCCAGCACCAGCCAACTGCCTGCATAGCCGATGGCTAGCGCAATGATGGCGATGTGCAGCGGGGAGGGCATCTGGGCCAGAGCGCGCAAGAGGTATGCGCCTGCGATGCCGAGCACCGCCCTGCCCAGGATGGGGAAGGTTCCACCTGCGGCAGGCAAAGTTGGGATGCCGGATACACCGTTGCTCTCAAGCGGGTTGAATAGAGAAGATGGTACGTCGGAAGATGATGCTTCCCTGCGGTGCTCCAGACGGCCGACCCGTGTCTCCAGGGCGTCCAATCGAGCCTCCAGGCGTGCGCTCAACTGCGCGATTCTCTCCAAAGGATCTTCGTTCATATTCCCCTCTTTGATGGGGAAGACCTCTCCCGGGTGGTTTTAGAGAGTGGAGGCGTCCCTGGCGTGATTGAACCCCGGTTTCCGTTCAGGCCAAGGGGGAAGTATCTTGACCAGGACCCAGAGGATACCCAGAGGGAGCAGGGTGAGGAAGGCGGCCATGAACACCCCTTCGTGGGTAATCAGGCCGATCTTGTAGGTGGTGTATCCGAGGAAGCTCTTGGAAAAGAGTTGCCCGCCGATGACCACATTCCAGCGCATGGAGAGGACAGCGACCTCAACCAGCGCAGCCGAGACGACATAGATGGCCTTGCGGACAGATGGGGAGAATCTGGTTATCTGAATGATGCCCAGGAGGAGCAGTGGCACCAGCGTTCCAACGTAGATCTGCAGCACGATCTGGGAGAAGTAGAGTTTGGTGTGGACCATGAAGCTGATGGAACGGAAGCTCTCGTCGGCGACATAGATGCGATGGACCAGGTCGAGCATCTCGAGGACGAAGTCGATGATGAAGATATAGAAGAGATATTTGGCGATGGTGTCCACGCAGGGCATGTCGATCTGGCGACCGCGCACGCGGGTGGTGAACATATAGACCATCAGCACCAGGGCGATGCCGGAGACCATGGCGGAGAAGATGAAGACCACCGGCATGAGGGGGGAACTCCACCACGGATTGGCTTTGATGGAACCGAAGATGAAGCCGACGTATCCGTGGAGAAGGAAGGCGGAGGGGATGCCGATGAGGGTGACGATCCATCCTGCCCTTTCATCGACGGCGAGGGCGTGTTCGCTGATGTTGTTGGAGCCCAGGCTGAGCAACCGATACAGCAGGCGCTTGAGGCCTGTGGAGGAGCGGGCGGTGAGGATGATGTCCTGTCGGAAGTCCAGCCAGATCTCGAATAACAGCACGGCCATCAGGTACCAGATATAGACGTAGCCAAACATGGCCATGGCCGAGGTGTCATGAGGGGTGAAGTACATCTCAAAACAGCGCTCGGGATGGCCGAGGTGGAGAAGGAGCGGCAATGGCGCCACGATGAGGAACGCCAGGGCAGTCAACAGAGCGAGTCGGTAGGTGGGCGCGACCTCTCGCACATTGAAGATGCGCACCAGCGACGCCAGGATAAAAGCGCCTGCGACCAGTCCCGTGACGTAGGGGTACACGACGATCAGGACGCTCCAGTACAGATTGATCTCATTGGGATACATGTAGCCTTCGACGCCGCCCATAATGGTCCGTTCCTCCTTCTATCGCAGTGACTATCGCACTGAGCCATCCAAACCGTTGTAAAACGCCTTCGCTCCCGTCGCCATCTCCGGCTTGAGGACGTGCACATCATGAGTCTTCAGGAAGGCGTGGATGGGATCATTGGGATTTTTGAGATCGACCAGTTGACGCGCGCCGGTGGGGCAGTTCTCACAGCAGGCGGTGGTAAGGCCCTTGGTGATGCGGTGGTAGCAGAGCGTGCACTTGTCGGCGACGTGTTTTGTGGGATGGATATAGCGGCAGCCGTACGGACAGGCCTGCACGCAGTAGGCGCAGCCAAGACAGTAGGTCTGGTCGATCAGCACCACGCCATCCGGGGTAATAAAGGTGGCGCCTACGGGACAGACCTGGGTACACGGGGAGTCGGCGCAGTGGTTGCACATCTTGGGAACGAAGAAGTACATGCCGTTCTTGACCTCTTCGGCGGTCGGGAAGCCCTCTTTGCCGCCGTCGGGCGAGATGACCTCCGGCGTGGTCAGGTCCCAATCGGTTCTGAGGTAGCGCTCAACCCAGGTGCGGAAGTACTCATCCGGCACATCGTTCTCTGCCTGGCAGGCGCGGACGCAGTTTCCGCAGCCAATGCACTTGGTGATATCGAGCAGCATGCCCCACCAGTGATCGGTGAGTTGGTAGTTGGGAGCATCCTGGGGCGTACCTGCCAGCACATACTGCCATGCGGCTGCCGCAGCGGGCACCAGTACGAGAAATTGGCGTCGGCTCAGAGTCATTTGGCACCTCCACCTTGAATGGCGGGGCTGTGGGGGTGGTGGCAGGTCTCACAGGCGAGGCCACCGGAGTGTTGAGCCGCAGCTACCTGCGGGAAGTTCTTGGGCTTGGCGGCGCTGGCTGCATGGCAGCGCACGCAGAGGACGGCCGTGTCGAGTTTGGGCGGCTGAACGGATGCGGGATTGGCTGCATGGCTGGCGAGCGGGCCATGACAGGCCTCGCAGTGTACGCCGGCGTGCATGCCGGCTTTCTTGGTTGCCGCGATATCGGTGTGGCAGGTTTCGCACGCCGATTGTCCGGCGAAGTGAATCGGCCGGGCAGCGATCTCCGCGATGGC
The DNA here is from genome assembly GCA_021806005.1 of Acidobacteriota bacterium. Lineage (GTDB taxonomy): Bacteria > Acidobacteriota > Terriglobia > Terriglobales > Acidobacteriaceae > Granulicella. Next base: position 5,679 of record JAJZDM010000038.1, read on the forward strand.
TGCACCGCGATAGTGACCGTACTCCCCGAAACTTCTGGGTACGACAAAGTGGCGTACGACCAAGAACAGGACGAACACAATCGCAAAGAGAAGGGCGAACCGTAATAGATGTTCCGAATCCCTGAAGGTCTTCATTGAGCGATATCGCTTTCGATCGTCAATTGCAGGGAGCCTGCCGTCTGGAACGCGTGACTCGACGTTCGAATCGCGACGCACAAGGAGGCTGGTTCGATGTTGCCCTATTGAGCAGCAATGAGAGGACGATCGTATGTGAGCTTTATCACAGGTGCGAATGTCTCCGGGAGTTTGAGCGGTGATCGTGGTGACAAAGAAGGCCAGGAAGATGAAGAGGAGCTACAGCCGGATCGGCGTGGCGCTCTGAGCAGGAACGTTGCGGCAGAAGTTGCGGCGAGTTGCTTCGTATCGGGACACATCTCATGGGATCGCCGGCAAGGCCGATCAATTACAGCAAGGGTGTGTCTTTATGGGGGCGAGCACAGCTTCAGGCGCGATGGATGGACGTCCAGTCGGGGTAACGGTGGATGCAAAGGTAGGCGTATCGGTAGACTTGCGGGTCAGCCTACAGGTGGAAGTGTCTCGGGGCGACGGTGGATCGCTCGATGTGCTGGACAGGGCATGGCAGGCAGTTCCAGCGGCCGGATCTCTATGGAAGGGTAAGGCTGTGGGTTGCGGTGTGCCGGTGGAACCCGTTGGAGAGATCCCGGTGAGGGCTACACAGGCGATCTCTGCCATGCGAGGCGGCGCACAGAGCCATTTAATGCTGGGCGAGGATCAGACGTTCTGGGTGGTGAAGTTCAAGAATAATCCTCAGCATGCAAGGGTGCTCGCCAACGAATTTTTGGCAACGCGGATAGCGGAGGCGGTTGGGCTGTCAGTGCCCAGGACTGCGATGATCGACGTGGGTGAGTGGCTGATTCAGAACAGTCCGCAACTCATGATCGATTTTGGAGACGGACGGCGAGAGCGGTGTCTGAGCGGGTTGCAGTTTGGCAGCCGGTTCGGCGCCGGGGTGCCGCATCAACAGGTCTTCGATCTTCTGCCTGGTGAGCGTCTTCACAGAGTATGCAATCTGGGGGAGTTTGCCCCCATGCTTGTCTTCGACCGATGGACCAGCAACACGGACCGGCGTCAGGCCATCTTCCAATGGAACCCGCCGGAGCCTGAGTATCGAGTTCTGTTTATCGATCAAGGATCCTGTTTCAGCGGCAGTCGGTGGGAGTTTCGCGAGGATCCGCTGCTGGGGGTGTGCGCTGACAGGAGGGTGTATGCGGCTGTAACCGGCTGGGAGAGCTTTGAGCCGTGGCTGACCCGGATGGAGCAGTATCGCCCCGAGTTGCTATGGCAACTCGCCAGCGGTACGCCGGCGGAGTGGCATGGAGCGGGTGTTGATCGGCTGGAGTCGCTGGTGGAGACGCTGCTTGCAAGGCGGTCTCGGTTGCGAGAGATGATCCGGGAGTTGCAGCGATCGAGTGACTCTCCTTTCCCGAACTGGAGAGAAGGACGGTTGTTTGCCGGCTTCGGCGAGCCGTTGGCAGGAAAAGGCTGATCTGCTGCTGAAGAGCACCAATGGGATGGGTGTGCGCGGGATGGGGTAAGGCTTGCGAGGCTGAGGCACTCCCTGCGCTCTGCTGCGCAGAACCCGTGCTGCCGAGCCCTGCCGCCGAGGGTGGCCGAGGATACGTAAGCCACGGGGATGGCTGCGTCCAATACAGAATGAACGATCATGGGCTATGCTCCAACTATGCCGAAGTAGGAGGATGCTATGCATCGACGCAGGTTTCTTGCCACACTTCCGATGGCAGCGGCGGGGTCCGCGGCGCTGATGAAGACTGCCGAGCGCGGGGCAGAGGCGGCCGAAGCGGGGCCGGTGAGTGCGTCGGAAGATCAGCCCAAGTACCAGGTGGCGGGCGCGGAGAGCTTTGTCCGGCCGGATGTGCACGCCGGCGATCGCCCGGCGGGGGCCAGTTTTGCCTCCCGATCACCAGCGCTGGGATGCTCCGCAGCCGCGGGAACAGCGCATCCGCTGGCGACGCAGACGGCGATGGAGATGCTTCGGAAGGGCGGATCGGCAGTGGATGCCGCGATCGCCGCCAACGCCATGCTGGGCTTTGTAGAGCCGACCAGCAGCGGGTTGGGTGGGGATTGTTTTGCGCTGTTATGGGATCCACGGGCGAAGCAGGTGATGGGTCTGGCCGGGTCTGGGCGCTCGCCGCGTTCGCTGACGCTGGCGACGGTGCGGGCACGGTCAAAGAATGGCGTGATTCCTCCGCTGGGGGCCATCTCGGTCTCAGTTCCGGGAGCTCTGGATGCGTGGTGGACGCTGCACCAGCGCTATGGGCGATTGAAGTGGGCGGAGCTATTTGAGCCGGTGATCCACTTCAGCCGCGCAGGCTCGCCTGTGCCGCAGATTATCGGCTACTACATCAAGCGCAATATGGCGGTGTTTGTGCGGCCTGGTTCAGGCGTGGAAGAGACCGCCAACGCGGTGCACACCTACCAGGTGGATGGCGGGCCGGTGAATGAGTACGACGTTTACCGTAATCCGGATCTGGCCCGCACGTATGAGAGGATCGCCCAGGGTGGACGGGATGTCTTCTACGATGGCGAGATTGCCCAGACCATGGCAGCCTACTTCAAGCGCATAGGAGGATGGCTCTCTGCAGAGGATCTGCGTGAGCAGCATGCCGAGTGGGTGAAGCCGCTGGTGACCAACTATCGCGGCGTGGATGTGTATGCGATGGGAGCCAACACACAGGGGCTGGCGACGCTGCAGATGCTGAACATTCTCTCCCAGTTTGATGTGCGCGAGATGGGGTTCCAGAGCGCGCCGGCGCTGCATGTGCAGATTGAGGCCAAACGTCTGGCCTATGAGGACCGGGCGAGATATTACGCCGACCCGCACTTTGCCAAGGTTCCTGTAGAGTGGTTGAACTCGATGGAGTATGCTCGGGAGCGGGCGAAGTTGATCCGGCTGGACCGGATTCTGGACCCGGTATACCCGGGGCAGGCGCCGAGCCACGGGGATACGACTTACTTCTGTACGGCCGACTCCGACGGAATGATGGTATCGATGATCCAGTCGAACTTCCGCGGGATGGGATCCGGCCTGGTAGCGGATGGACTGGGATTCATGTTTCAGGATCGGGGCCAATTGTTCTCGCTGCAGGATGGCCATCCGAATCTCTATGCTCCGGGGAAGAGGCCCTTCCAGACCATCATTCCGGGTTTTGCCATGAAGGATGAGGCGCCCTGGCTGGCCTTTGGCGTGATGGGCGGCGACATGCAGCCGCAGGGGCAGACGCAGGTGATGCTGAATCGGGTGGACTACGGGCTGGATGTGCAGTCTGCGGGAGATAGCCCGCGCTGGCACCATGAAGGGTCATCACAGAGTATGGGAGAAGACAGGCCGGGGCTGGGGCCGAAGGGAATCTTGCGGTTGGAGGCGGGGATCCCCAAGGCAACCCGGAGAGCGTTGATGGAGATGGGCTGGCCGACAGGGCCCAGCGATGGAGGCTTTGGTCGGTACCAGTGCGTGGAACTGCGCCAGCAAGGCGGAAAGAGGGTGTACGCCGCAGGCAGCGAGATGCGCGCCGACGGCGTGGCTCTGGCGTACTAGAGACGAACCGCAGTCGCCTGGCGGGCGAGGGTTTGGAACTGCTGCCGCCAGGCTGCTCCGCCATGCTTTTCAGCCAGGGCGACGACGATGTGCTTGGGCTGGATGCCAAGGTCACGGTTGCGCCCCAGACCCTGGATGCAGGATGGGCAGTTGGTGAGCACGGTGCGACGGCTAACGTCCATGGCGGTGCGCAGTGCATCGCGTTTACGGTCCAGCATTTGGCCGGTGATGGCGGGCCGGGAGAGTGAGAGCGTTCCGGCCTCTGAGCAGCAGTGAGGAACGGCGGTGAGCGAATCAAATCCACCTACCTTCCGGAGCACCTTGCCGGCCTGACCAGCGAGCGAATCGTGGCAGGGGGCGTGATAGAGGTAGTCGCCCGAGCCCGCGAGCCGGAGACCGGCCTCCGCGAGATAGGCGGCAACATCCACGATGCGGTTGAAGAGTGCTTCGGTGTTGGTTTCACCCAGACCCTCCTTGCAGGTACCGCAGGTGACCACGCAGGCGTCAAATTCGGCGTGCGCGAACATGCTGCCGATCTGGGAGAAGAGGATGGAGTCCCGCAGCACGCCGCGCGAGTGCTGTTCGACATTGGCGTTGGCGCGGGCAGGGAAGCCGCAGCACAGGAAGGGGGGAGGAAGTACGACGCGCACACCGGCCTGCAGCAACAGGTAGATGGCGGCCATCGAGATGTCGCTGTAGAGACGCTCGCTGCCGCATCCCGGAAAGTAGAAGACGGTTCTGGCCTCGCCGCTGGAAAATCCTTCGGGTTGAAAGACCAGCGCCTGATCCGGATCGCAGCCAGGCAGCAGGCTGCGCAGCGTCTGCGCAGGCGCAGGAGGGATGGAGCTCTTCAGCATCTGCAGCGGATAGAAGTTCGAGGCCAGAGAGAGGGACTGCATCGGGGCAGCCAGTTTGCTGGCGATACGCTGTGCCGTTCCGCCGATCTGCACCACCGAGGTGCGGAAGACCTTGTTGAAGGTGGGATCCTGGCTTTCGAGGTAGCGCAAGGTCATCCTGGTGGCCAAGGGCGTGCGCTTGAAGCCGCTGGCGGCCAAAATCTCTCGCTCCAGCACGGTGACCGCGCCAGTGTCTATGTCTACCGGACACGGCGCGAGGCATTTGTGACAGAGGGTGCAGTGATCGGAGAGCTCTTCCAGCCAGGTGAGCAACTCAAAACGGGCGGAGAGTTGGCGCTGGGCGTCATAGAGCATGGCTTCCACAAGTGCGCCGATGGCCAGATTCTTGTTGCGCGGGTGATAGAACATGCCGCTGCCAGGGATATTGACGCAGCAGTTCGGCTTGCACTTGCCGCAGCGCACGCAGTGGGCGATCATTCTGGACAGCTCTTCGAGCTTGCCGTGCTGGAGGATGCGGGCCTCAAGTTCGAGCAGGTTGAAGGACGGCGTGAAGACATGGTCGAGTGCCTGATAGTCCTGGAGCTTGCCGGGGTTCATCAGACCGCCCGGATCGACCTGAGAACGATAGGCTTCAAGTTCGGCCACCCGCGCCGGATCAAGATACTTGAGCTTGGTGATGCCGATGCCATGTTCGCCGGAGACTACGCCGCCCAGTGCGATGACCTTGGCCATCACTTCATCGATACGCTGATCCGTGCGCTTGAGCATGGCGTGGTCATTGGAGAGAACGGGGATGTTGACATGCACGTTTCCGTCCCCGGCGTGCATGTGCGTGGCCAGAACAATGCGGCGGTCGCGTACCTGGCGGTAGGCCTTTTCGAGAGACTGAAGGATGCCGGGATAGCCACGCAGCAGACGGTCCAGGTTGTGCTTGAAGGTTTGAAGGAGGGTGAGCGAGCGAAGGGGCTTCTCCGCTTCGACGGCGACCGCCTGGCGGAAGCGAGTGAAGAGTTCCTCCCGGGCCGGGGTCTGAGCGGCAAATTGCTCCGGATCCTCCCGGGCCATTTGTTGCAGCAGAATCTCTTGGGCGCGAGCGGCAAACTGCAGTTGAGCGTAGAGTTCTTCAGAGGTGTTCACCTGATCGACGAAGTCCGCGAACTCGGCCAGGGACTCAAGCGGAAGGACGATGTCCTCGTTCATCTTGAAGGCGTTGGTGCGCTTGGCGATGGCGCCGAGTTTCTTGCGGTCCTGCCAAAACTGGGTAGCCTCGTCCTGGTTGCGGGCTACGAACATGGCGGTGTTTGGGTGCGAACGGAGCAGGGCTCGGATACGTTCGACGCCACGCTGGGTCTGCTCCAGGTCGTCGCCGGCAATATCGATCAGCAGTACGGCGCGTGGCGTCTGGGCACGAGCAGCCTTTACCTTGTAGTTGATGGCGCGGATGTACTCGTCGTCGAAGTGTTCCAGGGCGAGCAGCGCCTCCTGGTGATCGGTGGGCAGGGGGAACGCCCGGGAGAGTTCCAGGATGACGCGGCTGGCCTCATCGAAGCCAGCGCCAAAGAACTCCAGGCAGATAGTCTGTTTGGCCTTGTAGGCAGGATAAAGGACGAAACGGGCTGAGGTGATGACGCCGTCCGTGCCCTCCTTCTGCAGGCCGGGCACGCCACCCAGGGCTTTGTTGGTGATATCTTTCCACAGTCCCCGCTTGCGAATCTCGGTGCCGCGCAGTCGGATGGACTTCAGTGGACGGCCATCCTCATCGCGAACTTCAAAGAGGACGGTGTCGTCCGGCAGGATCTTGCGCAGGGGGTGGTGGATGCGGGCGACGGTCCAGCGTTGCCCACCGGGCATGGCGATGCTCCACTCAAGCAGATTGTCGATGCAGGTGCCCCAGCGGACGGCAAGCTTGCCGCCTGCGTTCTCTGCGATGTTGCCCCCGATGGTGCTGGCCCAGGCGCTGGTGGGATCAGTGGCGAAGACGAGGCCATGGTGAGCGGCGTGCTCCATGGCTCGCTCGGTGACCACGCCGGCCTCCACATCCATCACCATGGTGGTGACGCTCTGGCCGTCGGCCTGGAGAATCCGGGACTCGAAGAGGGAGCGGATATGATCCATGCGCTCCGTGTTGATGATGATGCAACCAGAGCGCAGGGGCACGGCTCCTCCCGTGAGGCCGGTTCCGGCGCCGCGCGGAATGGCTTTGAGGCCGATCCTGGCGATGGTGGAGAGCAGCGGAGCTACCTGGGCCTCCTGCTCCGGGGTGACAACGGCCAGAGGCAGGTGCAGGCGCCAGTCGGTGGCGTCGGTAGCGTGCGAGACCAGAGAGAAGGGGTCGAAGAGGACGTTGGCCGATCCCACGATGGGGCCGAGTTCGCGGCGGATGCGGGCGCGCAGGCTGGGGGCGTCGGCTACGTCCTGGCGAAGCTGATCGATCAGGCTGCGGCAGCGCGCCAGCGTGTCCAGAACCCGCGCATCGCCTCGGGCAGCCTCCAGAATCGATTGCATATCCTTGTCGATCTGCCGGAAGAAGCCATGACTGCGCGAGGTGGAGTTGACCAACTCCTGAAAGAGATAGGGATTGCGGCGATGGATGAGCAGATCGCCAAAGATGCGCATCAGCCGCCGCGCACTGCGGCCGGTAACCCGCGCGCTGCGCAGCTCTTCAAGGGTTGTGACCGTCTCTGGACCGAGCAGAAACGAGATGGCCTGGGCATCGTCTGCCGAAGTGTAGTTGAACGGAATCTCCCGCGAACTGATCGGCCGGGGTTCGGTTGCTTCGCTCATACCCTAATTTAGCGATGCGTCGATCCGCCGGGATGTGATTGGACGCACCAATGAGAGGGGGCGGAGCGGAGAGATTGGCCCAGAGCATTTTCAGTGTTGGTGTAGTCGGACACCTCGACCTCCATGGGCGTTTTCCCCAATGAAAACGCCGCTGCAAGCCAGCTTCAGGATACCCATCAACACTGAAAATTCAGTAAAAGCAGGTTTCCTGAGCCGTGACGGGGCCTCAATCGGCGCGGCCTCCGGCAATAAGAGGGTGGCTATTCCTATCCGTAGGGGGAGGATGCAGGGCCTGGCGGCGAGCGCAAGGATCTGAAGCTACTGAACCGCTGCTGCGCCTGTGGGTCCGCTGTAACTGATTTGAAGGATGGTACAGTCGTCTCCGGCGGGCTTCCCGGCACAGAACTCCAGCATGCTCTGGAACATCGGTTCGAGCTCCATGCAGAGCGCGGCAGCATCCAGACGATCTTCCCCGAAGAACTCTCCTTGCGGGTCTTCGGCTTCGGTAAAGCCGTCACTGACCAGAACGACGCGGGAGCCGGGAGTCAGCTTGACGATGCCGGTAGAGTATTCGGCGCCGTTGAGCAGGCCCACGGGTATGTTTGCGGTCGGCAGCCGGGAGATGCCCTGATCTGAACAGACCCTCGGTTGTATGTGGCCACAGTTCAGATACTCGAGCGTTCCATCCTCGTAGAGCCGCAACAGCAACATGGTCGCGTACTTTCCGATGTTTTTACGGCAAAGATAGCGATTGGTTGCCGACGCAATGGCCTGGAGCGGCTGCTGGGCCTGAAGTTGAACGTAAAGCATGCCCTGGAGGGTAGCCGCCAGTATGGCGGCCGAGATGCCCTTGCCGGAGACGTCCACGAGGGCGACGTTGAGCGTTCCGCTGGAGGGAATCACATCGAAGAAATCGCCCCCCACTGCGCTGCAGGGCACACTCCTTGCCTGGACGCTGGCAAAGGAGAAGGCGGGAATCTGCAGGGACATCATCCCCTGCTGGATTTCGGCTGCAATCTGCAACTCCTCCCGCTGCTGCCGTGCCTGATCTTCAATGACGACCAGTTGCGCGTTGTCCACCAGAGCTGCAGCCTCGCGGGCGATCGTTCGCAGCAGATCCTGGTCGACCGGGGAGTCCAGTTCAGGGAGGACACGGCTCTCCAGGTAGAGAACGCCGAAGACATGGGTGGACTGGCTCTCGGCTCCGGTGTGGGGACCGGTCTGGCGCAGCCGTCGAAAAGGAATGCAGATGATCTTGCGGATGTTCTGCGCCAGAATACTGGCAGGAACGCTGCTTCTGGCGCTCAGGGTATCGGTGACCAGGAACTGGTCCTCGCCCTCAATGGCCTGGCGCATGATGGTCCGGGAGACCTCTGGCGCGGCTTTGAGGACTCCTCCGGCTGCATCCATGCCCAGCGCGAGTTCGAGCACTCCCTCGGCATTGGCCAGAAAGACGTAGCCGCGCTCCGCCTTGGCCAGAACCAGGGTGGACTCCAGCAGGGATGTCAGGACGCGATCTACCCCTGCGGCGCTATTGAGGTTACGCGCTACATCCAGGAACCAGCGCAGTTTTTCCAGATCCGATGGCTGCTTCTGGAGCCCCTGTAGCTGGGCGCGCATCTGGGCTTGAATCTTGGCCAGAATGGTCAGACTGGAGGAGCTTTGAGAGTTTTCATCTTCCCAGCGGAGTTCCGGACCTTCGAGAGATCCGAAACGGATGATGTCTCTCGGCTGGAGCAGACGCCGGCTGACCCGCTCACCGTTCACGAAGGTTCCGTGGCTGCTCTGGGTGTCCTCGAGGATCACCTTCATGCCGTCAACGGTGATTTGCGCGTGGTTGCGCGAGACGTACGATGCGGGCAGGATCAGGTCGCACTGCGGGGACCTCCCGATGAGAAAAGGGGACCGCTCGATGGTGATCATACGGCGGCTGACGCCGTCGATGAGTTGCATCGAGAGCTCTCGAATCTGGGGAAACTCTGCGCTGTCCATGGCGCCTTTGCCTTTGCCTTTGCCTCTGTGATTTGATCCAAGCCGTCGGGAGCTGGGAAGACGAGGGTCTCGGCTGTTCGCTGCAGAGACCCTCAGCCCTTCTTACCGACTGCTACCGTCGATTTGAATGGAGTGTGCGGTGCTCCGAATACCTGCGTTCGGGCAGGAGGCCGAAGGATCATAGATATCATAGCTCCAGGAGGTGCCTGCCGCCTGATCGCTAAGATCAAACTCGTGGCTGGAGGTCAGGAGCCAGGAGGTTTTGCCACAGAAGTCACTGCTGAAACAGAGAAGACATCCGGGAGTGGTTCCCTCGGGCGGGATGATGGTGAGATTGTCGCCGTGGGCGACCTGGGCTGGGTCAGATGAGACCGAGTAAACGCCATTCAGACAGTAGATTCTGAGTGTAGCCAAAGAATACCTCTCCTGAGAAGAAAGTTCATGAAATGATGCGCCTGCCAGTTTGTTTATACCTGAATTGTGCACAGTCTGGCAGCGCAGGTACGCCTGGGATATCGAGTGCCAGCTTAAAAGATGACTTTGGCCGGTGGCATTGGCGGTCCAGATGAACGCTGGGTCGACGGCGAGTGGGTGGGCTTCCGGGCCGGACCGGGTCGGACCATACATTGCATTCCAGGTGGGGTATGCCTGACCAAATCCAGTTCTACGCTAAATGCGGCCCCTGCACGCTCGGGCTGTGTTGGGCTGCGACGGGCCGTTGCCGAGTGATGCGAAGATGCCGAGTGGCCGGCAGTGTGGCCGGCAGGCGCCGACGGGTCACCCTTGACCGTAGGGCGGGGAAGGCGAAGGGGATGGATCCGAGGGGCAGGGGCTTCGATAGCTGCAAAGAACCACGCCCAGAACCGGGGCGGAACAAGAGCATGGTGCTCGTTCCGTCTGGTTCTGGGCGTGGCTGTTTCGACAATGGTCAGAGCCGGATATCTCCGGCAGGATCCGTCCTTCAGAAGCACCCGGACATACCAGTCCAGGTGCTCCCAAACGAGGTAATGGTTCTGGGAGAGTGATATCTCCGAGGATTGTCAGGCAGCTCCCGTGCAGGGCTCAGGAGCTAAAGGTTGCACCTCAAAAGAGGAACTTCATATCCAGATAGAACGTGTTGTTCGCACTGGCGTTGCGGTTGAAGCCGTCATAGTTGGTGGAACCGCCGTTGAAGCGCGTGTATCCGGTGTATTGCGCGGCGATCTGCATGTTCTGCCACGGCCAGTAGGACAAGTTCAGGATATAGCCTTCGCTCTTGGGGCTCCCATTGGCGCTGCCGGAGACGGAAGCAGGTGCATACAGCGTCTGATCTGACGTTCCGCTCGTGTTGAACCACCCGGCCGTTCCGTTGTACTTGTTGCCGAAGTGATATTCGACGTTCGCCGTGGCCGTGTTCAGATGGTGCCCACCCTGAGCCGCCAACCCCTGGTCAACATCGGCCAGCAGATCAGAGTTCTCGCGGATGAAGTTGCCCCGGAAGGAGAGGATATCGCTCCGAAACATGGTTCTATCGATCTGGGTATCAAAGGCAAAATCCGTGTAATCGTTCTCCGAGCCGAGAACCGTGTTCGGGCTGCTGTGCATATGCATGCCGTAGGTTCCAATCTCGTACTGGGTGAGCGTGGTATGCCCCTGGTACGCAAGACGCCAGTACGGGGCTGCGTTGCGAATGTTATACGAGTAGCCTGTCCCGGCGTTCGGCTGGGGATTCCCTGCATGCGCGGAGGTGTAGGCCGTCACATCCAGATAAACATGGTTGTTCCACATCGTGTAGCCGCCAAATCCCGCAACGTCCTGCGCCAGGGAGCCATCGATGATGGGCACGGCGGCCGGCGTCGGCGCAAAGTCGCTCTGCACCCAGGGGAATCCCCATGCAGGCGTGCTGTTCCAGAGATCCTCGACGGTCGGATTGTTGTTGAAATCAAGTCCGTAAACGAGATTCTTGCCGTCCAGCTTTGTTGGAACCGCGAAGCGCACGTCAGTGTTGTCGATACCAAAGTGGTCGTCCTGAGTGTCGTAGGTGACCTGAAGGAAGCTGCCGATGTTGCTCGTCCACGCCCCGGAGAGAAACAGGGAGATGTCCTGGGGGAACTCGAAGTTACCGTTTTGCGTGGTCGGCTCCGGCGAGTTCAGCGACGTGTAGGATGTCTCTACCATGACGGCGAGGGGCAAGGTCTTGAGCAGATCAAGCGGCGCGCCCTTCGTGGTGCCATCGAGTTGGATGGATTGAGTGTCATCGGATTTCTGGACATAACCCAGCAGCTTGAACAGCCGTCCGGCTGGATTCAATTCGGGCGGATCATAGTGGCAGCCGCTGCAGGGCAGCCCGGTTTGCCGAGCGTAGCTGGGCACGGCCGTGGCACTGCGCGTCGAAACAAAGGATATTGCGGTCGCAAAGGCGACAAAAGTAACTGCAGTACCTATCCCTAAAGGCAATTTCTTCATAGGGCCTCCATCAATAGCATTGAATTCATCACTCCAGAAGTTCTGCTGGTTCGAGGTGAGAGAAGAGGGACTGCCGACGAAGCAACTTCGGCAGAGGATTCGGCTCTGGGCGCGGGGGGAAGGATCTGGCGTCCTGCCCGGCTCGCTTTCCCAGAGCCAGGTTAGCGATCAATGTTTGGCGTAGACAACACCAGGGGCGACGTAGGGTGGATCCGATACAAGCCGGATGTAGGCAATTACGGCCTGCGTCTCGGCCTTGTTGAGTGTCCAGCCGTACGGGGGCATGAGAGCGGAGCGGTTGATGGCCGGGCCACCGTGGGTGATGATGGTGGCCAGATCGGAGGCCGTGATCTTGTTGTAGACGTCTCCGTTGCTGAAGGAATGGGGTTTGACGGCAAGGTTGTCATAGTTGGAGACCTGTGTAACTGTGGAGTCCTGATCATGGCAGCGTGAGCAGTACTTTTCGTTCACCTCGTATCCAACCTGCTCCTGGTATCCGGCGGCAAACTCGGCAACCGTAAGGCTGAAGGGCTTGCCATGAGCATCCCGCGAAGATGCGGTCAGCTCATAGCGGCCAGATATTCCTCCGAGCCTTACTTTGAAGGTGGCTTGCCCGTTTTCGTCGGTGAGGACCTGCGCCGGATCAAAGATGACACCCTTTGGTCCTGTGATCTCCACCTCAGCCCCGGTTACGGCGTTGCCAAGATTATCGTTCACCTGAAACTGCAGCGGCTGAGACAGTCGGGAGCCCGGAGAGCCCAGTTGCTTGTCGCCTCCGACGAGGACGATCGCCGTTCCTGACGCCGTCGGTTTGAGTGCAGGAGCGGATGAGGTTGGATGCTTGCAGCCTGCGCAGAGCGCAAGTGCGAGCATTGCGGTGATCCTTGGATTCGGCTTCATTGCTTTGCCCCCTGTCCGGCTCCGCCCTTCTGCGCCATGAGGAATGCCGTCAGTGCATTGGCATCGTCATCGCTCAGGTGCTGGTTAGGCTCGATGGTTCCGGGACGCAATGCCTGGGGATCTTTCAGGTAGTGGAAGATCCATGCGGCATTAAGACGCGCACCGACGTCCGTCAATGTGGGTCCGATGTATCCTTTGTCGACGTTCGGATTCACCATGTGACAGGATTGGCAGGCGTACCTCGAGTAGAAGAGCTCGCGTCCCTTTTCGATCAGAGCGGGTGAGTAGCCAGTAAGAGGCATCTCGTCGCGCACAAAGGATGGCGTCTGGTAGGCGGTCATGATGTAGTCGGTCAGGACCGTGCTCTCCGCATCGGTGAGATTGAACTTCGGCATGCGCCGAATCAACGTCGGGCGGAGAGTGTTGGGGTTCTTCAGGAAGCTTTCGAGCCAGGTTCTCTGGACGGAGGATCCTTCCCAACTCAGGTCCGGAGCCATTGTGCCTCCGTGGCCGTTGATGCTGTGGCAGCTAAGGCAGTTGAGGCTGGACATCAGCTGGCCTGCCTGACCGGCGGGTTCGTAGTGGGATTGAGGCGTCGAAGGTACCTGCAGGTTGGCCGGCAGGCTGAAGCTGCGATCCGTAAGCGAGAGCAGCGCCGTTGTGGCCGCCTCCACCTGAGCAGAGGAGAGGTTGAACTTCGGCATGCGGAGAGACGCGCCGAAGGCCCGTGGCTGGCGAATCTTCCCTGAAAGGTAGGCCGGCAGCGAGTGCTCCATACCCGGCAGGAAGATAAGTTGAACCAGCGGCTTGCTGCCTACGCGGCTGAGGTTGGGACCGAAGTTCTCAGGTTTCGGGACTCCCGGAATCTCATGGCAGGAGGCGCAACCGTTCTCCATGACCAACTCTTTGCCATGAGCAATCTGCTGCTTGGTTGCGGGCTGCAGGTGAACGTTTGCGACGAAGTCCGGATCCGTCTTGTTCTCCAGAAAGGCGGCGAGCAGGTTGAGTTGAGCGTCGGTCCAGCGGTACTGTGGCATGCGGGTGGCGGGATCATAGTGCTTGGGATCACGCATCCAGGCCAGCAGCCACGCTGGTTTCACCTTGGTGCCAACGTTGGTCAGCTCAGGGCCCAGAGTTCCGCCCACCAGGTTTCCGGCTTCATTCTGGGTCGCATGACATGAGGCGCAGAATGACTCGCCGTAAAGGCTCGCTCCGGCGGTCGGGTCGGCTGGAGGCGTCTTTGATGCAGCCGGAGACGAGATTCTGTCGGCAGGATCCGGCGTGCTGTCCGCCATCAGGAACGCAGAGATGTCGCTTGCGTCGCTGTCGCTCAGCATGAAGTTGGGCATGGTGGCTGTAGACGAATACGCGGCCGGGTCCTTGAGCCAGGCGTAGATCCACTCGCGCGTCGTCTTGTCGGCGATGTGCGTCAGGGGCGGCGGGAAGTCCGTCGCCTGCATGGTGGACCCATCCGGCAGGGTGATGGTGTGGCAGTTGACGCATCCGTAGCGAGAGAGAAGCGTGCGACCCTGGTTCAGCTTCGGCGTGCCTTCAAGAGGCTCGTGATGGCATTGCCCACACGAGGACTCAATATATCGCGCAGGCAGGATGGGCTCTTCACCCGTCATGTCGCTGTGATGGGCCTGATTGACGGTAGTGGCCGCGCCCTGTCCACGATGGCAGATGACGCACCCGAACTCGGTGAGTTTGTGCGGGATGGGAGGATGAGCGCGGAACGGCTGCTGTTTGACATCGGCCAGGCTGGCCTCGCCGACGCCGACATGGCAAGTCTGGCAGCGGTCGACCACATCCAACTGAGGAATCCAAATTTGGTTGATTCCGCCCTGGAAGTGGCGACGCAGGGTGACGGCGTCCCCGCGGTTTTGGATGAAGGTAAGATACTGACGCTGATAGCCACGCCATTCGCTGAGATAATCCTTTGCCGGAGCGACGGTGAGCAAGAGAAGAAGGATAGCGCTGACGACTCCAAACATGGTGAATGGATCGCAGACGATAGCCTTGAGTGAGGAGAGAAAGCCAGTCTTTTTCGTTTGCATTCAGCTCCTCCATGGCCAAACCCACGACCACCCGGGACCGCGGAAGAATGTACCTACTGTTGTAAGAACGATCAGTTCAAAGAGAAACCAGGTCATAATCCACCAGGAGATTGGCCGTGAGGCAAGATAACGTCGTAATCGATTGGGGGAATCGGTAGAGGAGAGGGCGGCAAGCAGCATGAGTCCGGCAATAATCAGCGTTGGGACCAGTGCCACGTAGACATCAAAGAACCAGAGAAACAGGCTCAAAGCACCGGATATGCCCATTGACAGCGTGAGCCGGCGCTGGTAGTTCCGAAGGAAGAATCCCTCGGCCTCAACGTTGATGTCGAAGTAGGGGATGACGAACAGAGCTGTCACCAGCAGGCCAGGGATGATGATTCCTGCGACGACCGGCGGGAAGTAGTGCAGCATCTCCTGCAGGCCGAGGAAGTACCATGGCGCCTTGGCGGGATTCGGCGTGTTGGTCGGATTCGCAATGCCCTCAAGCGGAGCATTGAAGAAGAGCGACAAGAACACCAGAACGATGAAGAGACATTCGATCGCGAGCAGAGCTCTGATGAGTGCCTCTGGAAAGGCCTGTACCCTCTCTTCATCGAAACTCTTTACCTGGGGTGAGGTCCGTCGAGTCACGAAGAGCACGCGCTTCTGCGTGACCCTCATGTCCGCGCCGACCGACGCTGTGAAATCTTTCGGGGAATTCATTGTTTTTTGAGCTCCTCAGAAGCGTGCTGATGGGTGCTGCCTGCGGATGGTTCGCTGGCACGCACGTAAAGGCCTCCGTCTTTCCGAACCCTCCACATATGCACAGCCAGAAAGAGGACCGCGCTGATGGGCAGAATCGCGCAATGCAGCACGTAAAACCGGAGCAGCGCGTTGGCGTTGACCAGATTGCCTCCGAGCAGCAGGAAGCGAATCTTGGCGCCGATGAACGGTATTGCGGACGAGATGTTCGTTCCGACGGTGATGGCCCAGAATGCCAACTGATCCCACGGCAGCAGATAGCCGGTGTAGCTGAGCAAGAGCGTTATGAGAAGAAGGAGGACTCCGACGACCCAGTTGAACTCACGCGGGGCGCGATACGCGCCGCGATAGAAGACCCGGAACAGGTGCGCAAAAGCAAGGAACACCATGGTGTGCGCCGACCAGCGGTGGAGATTGCGCAGAAAGAGGCCCGAGGAGACTACAAAACGGAGATCCTTCACATCCGTGTATGCCTGCGGTACCGAAGGATGGTAGTAGAGCATCAGCAGGATGCCGGTGACGACCAGCACGATGAACGTGCCCAGCGTCAGCGTTCCGAGGTACCATGTAGCGCCCAGATCAAGCATCCGTTTGCGAATCTTGGTGGGGAAGAGATGGAGAAAGACGTTCTGCTGAATGGCCAGCGCATTGCGAAGTGTGCTGTTGCCAGTTCCGCTGCGGAAGATGGATCGCCAGACCCGCGTGCGCTCGATCTTGTTGAAGTAGGTTTCGATGGTACTTGGCATCATCTATACCCTCAGGAACTGAAACTGTGGAATCGTTATGGAGCGATCGACCATGAGCTCTCCGTCGTCATTGACCCAGGCCTTGAGCCATGGAAGCGGTTTTGGCGCTGGCCCCGCCAGCTTTTGCCCTTCGATGTTGAAGCGGCTGCCGTGGCAAGGGCAGGCGATCATCTTCAACTCTGGTTTCCAGGCGGTGACGCAGCCCAGATGCGTACAGATTGCACTGAGCGAGAAGTAGCCGTCGGCGATGTGTATGAGGTAGATCGCCGAGTTCACATCGAGGGTCACCGAACCGAGCGGGTAACGATCCAATGCGCCCGCATTGACGATGGGTGAGGGTTCGAACAGTACATTGGGCGAAAGATACTGGTAGTAGAAAGCCAGCGTTCCTGCAGCGGCTATCCCAAGCGAGCCCAAGCCGATCTTTGTGAAAAACTCTCTACGATCGAGCTCGGCGCTCTTTTGAAGAGGTTCGTGTTGTGTCGTTGCGGTCATCGTCAGCTTCACCTCCTGTCGGCCACCGGCGAGCGCAAAGGCGCTTCGATGGATTCAATGGAAATCAGTCCGGTTGGTTCGACCGGGATAAGGTTATAGGCCTCCATGGTGATGGTGCCCACTGGGCATCGTGCGGCACACAACCCGCAGCGGATGCAGCGCGTCTCGTCTTTCAGCATTACGGAACCGGAGATGACGCCGAGTTCTTCGGCCTTGACGTCGCTCAATTCCACATTCAGCAGTTGTTCGTTCTCGATAAGCTGCTCCATAACCTCAGGTTCGAAGTTGAAGCGGTCGAGACTCACCAACTCAAGGCAGTTCTCTGGACATACATCGACGCAGCCGCCGCAGAGAAGGCACTGGCTGCCGTCCTGGGCGTTGCCCTCAAAGACGGTATTGACCCAGCAGTGCAGACAGCGCTGCGCCTCCGCCCGGGCGGTCTCTTCGTCATAGACAAGTTCAACCTCCGTGACGCCCGTGCGCCGGTCGAGCGAGAGCATGGGTGGTTCCTGGCGAACAAGATCCAGAAGATTGAGGGGCATGCTATGGCGGTTGAGAACCTCCACCTCGATGTCCGCCTCCGGATGGCTGACGCCGCGCAGATACTCATCGATGCCCACTGCCGCTTTCTTGCCGTCGGCCACGCTGTCGATGATGAGACGTGGTCCGAAGGCGCAGTCGCCGCCAGCAAAGACCCCGGCCGCTGATGTCATCAGGGTGCGGGGATTGACGGCAATCAGTCCACGCTTGGAGATCTCGACACCGTCTTCCGGTTGAAGAAAGTCCAGCTTCGGAGCCTGGCCGATGGCCATGATGATGGTGTCGCAGTCGAGCAGAAAATCGCTGTTTTCTTCAAAGGTGGGATTGAATCGCCCATTGGCATCAAAGAGCTCCTTGGTCCGTTGGACCTCGAGAGCGGTGACGCCGTTGGGTCCACCGACGATGCGTTTCGGACCGAGACCTGGATGGAGGATGACGCCCTCCTCCTCCGCCTCGACGATCTCTTCGAGGGCCGCGGGCATCTGCTGGCGGTTTTCCAGACAGACAAGATGGACCTCGCTGGCACCCAGGCGCAGCGCGGAGAGTGAAATGTCCATCATCTCCTTGCCGGCAACCGCGGCGACGTTCTCCTTGCTCGGTTCCTGCTCCTCCGCTCCGGAGACGTGCTGGCGCACGACCTCACGCGCGGCCGAGCGGGCCACGTCCATGGCGACATTACCGCCGCCGATGACGATGACCTTCTTGCCGATGGTGAACTGATAGCCGAGGTTGACGTTGAGAAGAAAGTCGATGCCCTTGTGGACGCCGTCGAGGTCGACGCCGGGAATGGTGAGATCGCGGCTGCGATGAGCGCCGACGGCGATGAGTACGGCATCGAACCCCTGGCTGCGCAGGCCGGCGATTGTGAAGTCGCGTCCCGCCGCCTGGTTCAGCTTCAAGGTGGTGTCGCCCACGGCGAGGATCTCTCTCACCTGCGCCTGAACCACGCTCCGTGGCAGGCGGTACTCTGGAATACCGAGATAGAGCATGCCGCCGGCGACCGGGGCTGCTTCAAAGATCGTGACCGAATAGCCCATAAGGGCAAGATCGTGAGCCGCGGAGAGCCCAACCGGTCCTGCACCTACCACCGCGACCTTGAAGGGCAGTTTTTTCTGGGCGCGTCCCCGAGTCACGTCGACGGGGCGGCGCGACTCCGGGCCGTGACGTTCCGTGAGAAAACGCTTGAGGCCGCGAATGGAGATAGGACGGTCAATCGCTCCGCGGCGACAGGCTGTTTCGCAAGGATGGGCGCAGACCCTTCCGCAGATGCTTGCCAGTGGATTTGGATCACGAGCGTAGCGGTAGGCTTCTTCGTACTTTCCCTCCGCGATGAGCCCGACGTACCTGCCAGCATTGGTATGCGCAGGACAGGCCATCATGCAGGGAAAGTTTGTATTCAGCCATCCCGCATCCACTGTCTTTTTTTCGAATCGTGTCAGCATGCCGGTAGATTCCTCGCCCCGTTGTGCCAGCCGGGGGGCTTTCCGTAAACGTTGGGCCCCTCGGCCTGGTGGTTCCTGACTACTTCAGATTGATGTTCGCTTCGGCATCGCCGGAGACGGTCACCTGAATGGTTTGCGTCTTGCCTTTGCCAGCCTGGTTCCAGGCCGTCAGCTTGTACGTTCCGTTGGGAACATTCGCGATGGTGAACTCTCCGGAGTTGCTGGTTGTCGCGAAGTAGGGCGTCGGCGAAACGATGATGTAGCCGGACATGTCAGGATGCACGTTGCAGAGCAGGGCAACGACTCCAGGAGTCTGGAAGGTGAAGCTGCGCTGCTGGCCCTGAGGCCATGTGCCCATGTTGTGACCGAGGCTCTTGTTGCCGCTGATCGATGGCCAGAAGACGTTGTGCTCAACGCTGTCCTCGTTCTTGAAGTCCACCGTGGTGCCCTTCTGTACGACGAGAAGGTGGGGCGAGAACATCAGACCCTTCTGGTTCATCTCCGCGTGCTTTGTGGGTGCGGGAAAAGTGCCGCCAGTGGCGTCGATGTAAACAACAGACTGCCCTTTGGCTCCGCTGACTTTTCCGTGGATGGTGCCCGCATGAGCGCCAATTGCGCCCACGAAAAACACAACAACTGCTGAAACGAGTTGCTTCATAGTATCTCCTTGCATGGATTGTGGGTTGGTGGAGACCGGATCTTACACGGCACCCTTCAACTGGGACAACTCAAAAGCGCATCTCAACGGGCGAAGCTAAGTGGGAGTTCCTTGCCTTTGAAGTGCACCGGATCGTCTCGGTGTCGTTAGAGATATGAAAGCAAGTTTGTGCGATAACTGTATGTGATCCGGATCACGCTGAACGTTCGCGCAGACGCCCGTTGCGGAGTCTGTGAGGAACTTGGGAGGCTATGCTTGGAGCCGTTTGACGCCGCTGCGGAGAGATTCATTCGGTTCTCTCAGGGACTGGGCTGGAGTTATGTTCCGTCTCGCTGCGAGCGGGTCAATTGGCCGAAGTGTGGCAACCCTGCGGCGGCGGTAGAGAGGCCGCTTTGGGCCGCGTCGCCGATCCGGGCGAGGCCTCCGTGGCCGGCGAGGCTTATTTGCATCCCGTCGCCTGATCTGGTATAGGGCTTCCGTGAAATCTGTCGTTGTGTATCAGGCGTGCAGCGGCACCGGCAGGGTACAGCGAGACGGATCCGGTCGGTGAGCGATCCGTCACAGCCTGCTGGTGACGGCGGGCCGTTGCTGCGCGAGGCCAGGATCTCGGGCAGGCCAAACGCCGGAGGGATGCATGGCACAGAGGCGAAGGAGGGCACAGCGCGGCAGTTACGCCACGTCGAGGTCTCGCTTACGCCTGCTGGAAAGATTTCCTATGGTCTGGGACGGTGAACCGCCGGGTCCTGGAGCAGCGATTGGGCCTCCGGGTCGTTCAGCGCATCCTCCAGGGGAAAGCCCTTTGCGAATGCCTGATTCATGTATTGTACGGCCTGTGTGTGGTCGCCGAGATTCTGATCGATGGAAGCAGCTACTTCGAGGATACTTGGATCGTTGGGCGACAGCGCCAGGGCGGTCTGAAGAGAAGGCAGGGCCTGATCGCGCGGTCCGAATCTTGCACAAAGTTCGGCGTAGGTGACCACGGCGGTGGCATCCCGGGGATGCAGCTTCAACTGAGCCAGCAGGAGAGGCCTTTCGCCGGCGAGGGATCTCTGGACTCCAGAGGCATCGTTGAGCCATTCGTAGTCGAGTCGGAGGTTGTCCCAGACAAGGTAGTCCGAGGAGTCGAGCTTGAGCGCCTGGAGGGTTGCCTGCACTGATTCGTGATAACGGTGCTCCTGGAAGAGCAGAAGTCCCAGATTGGCGTAGGCACCGTAGCTGGGATTGAGTTTAATCGACTGGTTGAGCGCGGATTCCGCGAGGGGCAGATTCGCTGCCTTGCCGGAATCGATGTAGGCTCCAGCCAGATTCAGAAGCACTTGCGCGTTATCCGGGGTGAGTTTGAGTGCGTTCTGAAACTGTGCGACGGCGTCGGCGTACCTCTGCTGGCGGAGCAGGAAGTTGCCAAAGCTGTCAAAGACGTCCCAGTCTCCAGGGAGAAGCGCTTCCGCCTTTTGGAAGGTTGCGGTGGCGTCAGAGATGCGTCCGGCCTGTTCGTAGGCGTGAGCCAGGCCCTCGATGGCAGACCCGTCCCTTTGGTTGAGCGACAGGGCCTGCTGGAACTCCTGAACCGCCAGGTTGTAATGGCCGGCTGCATCGTGAAGTTTGCCCAGCGTGACGTAGGGTTCCGGGATGTGATTGTCCAGTTCAATGGACTTGCGGCAGTTGGCCTGTGCCTCGTCGATCCAGACGGGGTTCTTGTTCACCTGATACTGGATGCGATAAGCCTCGCCAAGTTGGGCATAGCCTAGCGCGAAGCCGGGATCGGTGGCAACGGCACTGTTCAGAGCCGAGATGGCCAGTTGCAGGTTTCCTGGCTTGTCATATCGCTCGATGTAGCCCAGCGCAGTGAGGTAGTCCTCATAGGCGGCGGGATTCACGCGGCCGCCGGTGTCGCGCAGCATGTTGGCGGTTACGGAGATCTTCATGAGCCGGGCCAACTCGGCAACGGCTTCGTCTTCCAGTGTGGAGAGGTCGCCGGCCTGGTCTTCCAGGACGGCAGAACCGATCTGGCGCAGGGTTCTGGTATCGATCAGGTTGACGGTGAGGTGGATCTGGCTGCCATCGCGCTCCACGGATCCTTTGACGACAAGATTTGCGCCCAGTTCTTTAAGTGCCTCGGAGGGATCCGTGATCCTGCGGCGGCGCACCTCGCTGTTGGGCACTACCCATAGAGACTGATTCCCGACATCCAGGTTGGAGAGGCGGCCGGCGATGGAGTCCATGAGTCCGTCGGTGAGTGCCGAGTTCTCCGGATTGCTGCCGATATTATCGAAGGGAAGGACTGCGACGTGCTTCTGCTCCGCTGCACCGGTGATGAGGGCCCCGACGCGTTGGCGCAGCGGCGCAGAGAGCCAGATGGCGAGAAGCAGCAGGATGAGAATTCCAAGCAGCGTCCCCACGAGGGTGAAGAACGTCCCCAGCCTGGAGTGGCGCGGTTGGCCGGAAGTCCATACTGGGCGCGCCGCGTCCTGACGCGCCCGGCGCAGCCTGCCGGATTGCAGGCTGGACGGCCGACTGATGCGGGTCGATGGAGTGCGCGTTGTGGGAGAGCCCTCTGGGAGCGTGGTCGGAGAGATCCGATGGGAAGCATCCTCCAGGTCGGCGAGCATCTCAGCACAGGAACTGTAGCGCCGGGCAGCCTCCTTGGTAAGCGCCCGGTAGATGATCGGTTGCAGAGCCGGATCGATGTCAGTGATGTTTTGCGGCGCCTGATTCAGAATGTGGAAAAGGGTGGTTGGGATGGTCTCGCCCTGAAAGGGATTGACCCCGGTGAGCATCTCCGCCAGGACGATGCCGAGCGACCAGATGTCACTGCGCTGATCGAGGGTGTGGCCCATCGCCTGCTCGGGCGACATATAGGAGACCGTGCCGGCAGTTCCGGAGATCGATGCTGTCTGTGCTGTAATGGCGTGCGCAAGACCAAAATCGACGATCTTCACCATGCCCGCGGAGGTCAGCATGACGTTGGAAGGTTTGATGTCGCGATGAATGATGCCGTGAGCGTGCGCTTCGGCGAGACCACGTGCCATCTGCTCCGCGATATCGACCGCCTGCAGGACGGGGAGGGGGCCGCGACGGATGTAATCGGCCAGCGAAGTTCCCTCGTAGAAGGCCATGACAATGAATGTCTGACCGTCAGAGGTCCTCTCCACGCCGTGAATCACACCGATGTGGGGATGATCGAGGGAGGAGGCGGTGCGGGCTTCGCGCAGAAAGCGTTCGGTGTCAGCAGTGCCAGAGTCAAGGTCCGGAGGAAGAAACTTCAACGCTACGACTCTCTCCAGGCGGAGATCCAGCGCACGATAGACGATACCCATGCCGCCGGAGCCAGCCTCCCCAAGGATGCGGTAGTTGCCGGCGACGGTGTCTCCTGCGGAGAAGTTGGGTTTCAGCACCGGCATGGAACGTTCTTACCTCGAGATGTGAGATGGCTATCTTTGTCGTCAGTTTCTACGTCAGGCTGGAGACGAAGCAGAGCAATCTCTCCATGCTAAGACCTGAAGGAGACGATTGCACCTACTTTCATGCTGCTGGAGATTGCCTACAAGGTGCTTGACGATGCGGTAGCGTCGGGTATGGCCGCCGTCGTCCGAGGCCAGGACACAGAAGTTCCTGCCAGTGGTCGGGGTGCAAGGGGGGGCTCGATGGAGGGTGCTGCCGGGAGGGATCGCAAGCGCCAGACCGCTTCACGCGGCGTCCGGAGGCGACTGTTTTCCAGCTATGGTTTCCAGCAGGTGCAGGCAGAGTGTGGTCAGACCTGAAGGGTTGCCAAGGGCGCCGGTGGACGATCGAGATGGAGCGCTGCGGGCGGCGACCCAGCGAGCAGTGAGTGATGGGAAGCGGGAGGACGGAGCGGATGCGAGGTGCGCCAGGGGCGGTATAGATGCTCCAGCGTGGCCGGGGTGAGGCTATGGCGTGGGTTGAAGAGGTCCTGCTTCGTCATCGCATGGCGTTGTCTCAGAAAAGGTCGAAATTGACGGAAGATCTTGAGGTTAGACCTCTCGGAGCCCCGGCGCGGACTGCCTCCTCTATCCCATCACCTCTGTTCTCTTCTATACTCGACAGGATCGCGCTTGCAGGGAGCCCCGTTTCCCATGTCCTTGGTAGCATCTGAATCGAAGCCTCAGGGGTTTACATCCCGCCCCACAGAGTCGAACGTCCGATGGTTTGTCTGTCTGTTGCTCTTTCTGGCGACGACCATCAACTATATGGACCGATCCGCCCTCTCGTTGATTGAGCCGCTGCTCCATCTGAACTTTATGGGTTGGGTTCCGGGCGTCAACGCAACGCAGCAGATCACCTACCACCTGAACTATGGGCATATCGTGGAGTGCTTCCAGATCGCCTATGCGGTAGGGTTTCTGGTGGCTGCCCCGCTGATCGATCGGTTGGGGACGAAGATTGGCTATGCGCTGGCCATCGGGATCTGGGCGGCATCGTCGATCAGTCACTCGCTGGTGCATTCTGTGCTGGGTTTCTGTATTGCGCGGATCTGTCTGGGTTTGGGCGAGTCGGGAAACTTTCCGGCGGCGATCAAGGCGACCAGCGAATGGTTTGCCAGCGAAGAACGAGCGCTGGCGGTTGGGTTGTTCAACTCCGGGGCAAACGCTGCTTTTTTTATTGCTCCGGCTCTGATTCCACTGGCGACGATTCATTTTGGTGGGTGGCGGGCTGCGTTTCTTTGTACCGGCAGCATGGGGTTGTGCTGGCTGATGCTGTGGCTGGTCTTTCCCTATAACAAGCTGCGCCGCAGGCTGACGACGACGCAGGCCAATCTGCAGCGGGTGGTACCGAGTGTCACCGGTGGAAGGCTATATGCGGTGTTATTGCGTCATCGC
>JAJZDM010000039.1 GCA_021806005.1 Acidobacteriota bacterium
GCTCTACGACGCGGCGTTCGATCAGCTTGGCTGCCCGATTGCGCAGGTGCTACTGACCGAGGATGACTTCCGGGATGCGGTGCGGCACTCGAATCTGCGTGCCGCACTGGATGCCCTGCTGACCATGGGCGTGATCCCGATTGTGAATGAGAACGATACGGTCTCGACGATCGAGCTGGAGCGTCCCACGGAGTACAAGCCGCGGGAGCGGATCTTTGGCGATAACGACAAGCTCTCTGCCCTGTTGCTGAAGCACATTGGCGCCGATCTGCTGGTGCTGCTCTCCGATGTCGATGGGTTGTACGATCGCCATCCTGGGGAGCCAGGTGCGACGCTGATTCCACAGGTAGAGGTGGTGGATGAGAAGTTGCTGGCTCTGGCCAACGGGAGCAACGGGCGCGGCCGTGGAGGGATGGTCTCCAAGCTGGAGTCGGCGCGGATTGTGCTGCATGCCGGCAAACAGGTGATGATCGCCAACGGGAGAACGCCCCACGTGCTGGAGAGGATCGTCTCCGGAGACAGGGTGGGCACGCTGTTTGCCGTTCCGCAGCCAAGGACGGCGGTAACGAGGAAAGAGAGTTGAGCCAGGAGTCAACTTCGGCTGAGGGCTTGACGGAGACCTCCGGGATCTCGGCGGGGAGATCTTCGGGGGGTTCTCTGGGAGGGGGCGTGACCACGCGCGCCGTGGCGGAGGCGGCCAGGAGAGCTTCGCGCGTGCTGGCCACTTTGGAGAATGCGGCGCGCAACCGGGCGCTGGAGGCGATGGCGGCGGCGATTGAGCCGGCCAGTGCGCGGCTGCTGCAGGCCAACGCCGAGGATCTGCGGGCAGCGGGAGAGAGCTTGAGCCCGGCCACGCTTGCCCGGCTGCGGTTGAGTGAGGCGAAGTTGAAGGAGATGGCCGAGCAGGTGCGCTCGGTGGCCGCGCTGCCGGATCCGCTGGGGAGGGTGCTGGATGCGATCGAGATGGACGAGGGGCTGCACCTGACCCGGGTGAGCGTTCCGCTGGGAGTGGTGGGGGTGATCTTTGAGGCGCGGCCGGATGCGGTGACGCAGATTGCGGCTCTGGCGGTGAAGTCTGGCAATGCCGCGATTCTGAAGGCCGGACGAGAGGTGGAGGGTACGGCGGGGGTGCTGGTGGAGGTGCTGCGCTCCGCGCTGCGGGGTTGTGGCCTGCCCGAGGATGCGGTGTCACTGCTGCGGGGAAGGGAGCGCGCCCAGGAGTTGCTGGGGATGCATGATCTGGTGGATCTGATGATTCCGCGCGGCTCCAAGGCGCTGGTGGAGTATGTGCAGGCGAATACGAGGATCCCGGTGCTGGGCCATGCGGAGGGGGTGTGCCACATCTATGTGGACAAGAGCGTGGACGAGGCGATGGCGCTGCGGGTGATCGAGGACGCCAAGACCGACTATCCGGCGGCCTGCAATGCGGTGGAGACGGTGCTGGTGCATCGGGCGATTGCGGCAGAGTTTCTGCCCCGGCTGGCGGAGCATCTGCGGGCGCGTGGCGTGGTGCTGCATGGCGATGAGGCGGTGCGGGGGCTGCTGCGCGGGATCGAGGTGACGGCGGTGACGGATTGGCATACCGAGTACGGGGAGCCGGCTGTTTCGCTGGGGGTGGTGGCCTCGCTGGAGGATGCGATCGAACACATTCACGCGCACGGGTCGGCGCATACGGAGAGCATCCTCAGCAGCGACGAGGCGGCCGCAGAGCGGTTTCTGCGCGAGGTGGATGCCTCCAGCGTGATGCATAATGCGTCGACGCGCTTTGCCGACGGCTTTCGCTATGGGTTTGGAGCCGAGGTGGGCATCAGCACCAGCAAACTGCATGCGCGCGGGCCGGTGGGCCTGGAGGGGTTGACGACGTACAAGTATCTGCTGCGCGGCACAGGGCAGGGCGCAGGGGAGTATCGGGTTTCGAGCGAGACGGGCAAGGCGGCGCGGACGTTTACGCACCGGCGGGCGCGCTGATGCGAGCCGTGCTGGTGGTGGGAACCGGGTTGATTGGAGCGTCGGTTGGCCTGGCGCTGAAGGCGGGAGGTTTTACCGGGGAGATCGCCGGCTGGGATGCCAGCGCGGCGGAGCTTGCCGAGGCGCTGCGGCGGGGGGCGATCGACCGGGCGCTGGAGAGCCGCGAGGCGGTGCTGGAGACGGATGCGGAGGTGGTGGTGCTGGCCACGCCGGTGCTGCCGATTCTGGACTGGATGGAGCGGCTGGCTCCGCGGCTGAAGTCAAATCAACTGGTGACCGATGTGGGAAGCACCAAGGGCGAGATCGCCATGCAGGCGCGGAGGCTGTTCGGGCAGCCGGAGAGAGCGGCGTTTCTTCCCGGGCATCCGATGGCGGGCAAGGAGTCCGGCGGCGCGGCGCAGGCTGAGGCGACGCTGTTTGAGAACGCCGTCTGGTTGTTTACGCCGTCGGCCGGGGAGCCGCAGTCAGGCGATGTCTGGCGGGAGGCGGTGAGGAGCTTTGGAGCGCGGGTGCGGGAGATCGATCCGCAGCAGCACGATGAGGTCTGCGCCTGGGTGAGTCATCTGCCGCAGATGCTGTCCACGGCCATCAGCGCCCTTCTGGAAGATGAGTTTGCCGCCGATACGGAGGCGATGGCCGCGGTGCAGGCGATCGGTGGCCGGGCGCTGCGTGAGATCACCCGACTGGGCTGCAGTCCCTACAGCATGTGGCGGGATATCGCCCTGACCAATACCGAGGCGATCGCAGCGACGCTCTGGGCGCTGGAGCAGCGCCTGGCGTATGTGCGGGAGAATCTGCGCACGCCGGAGTTGCGCGATGAGTTTGCCCGGGCCAACCGCTTCCGCACCGCTCCGCGAGGCTGAGCCCGGACGACAGCGCACGCTGAAAGATGGTATCGGGGGAGGAAGCGCCTGAGCCCAAGCTGGCGGAGCATAGCATGGAGACAGGGCGGCGCTGAGGGGTGCGGCCGGCAACGTGGAGAGGCTATGCGGATTCTGGTGATGGGTGCGGGCGCGGTGGGGGCGTACTTTGGCGGACGGCTGGCAGCGACGGGGAGGGATGTCACCTTCCTGGTGCGGGAGGGACGAGCGGCGCAGTTGCGGCGGACAGGGCTGCGGATCTTCGATGAGTATGGGGATCTGACGCTGCCTCCCGAGCGGCTGAGGCTGCTGACGGCGCAGCAACTGGGGGCGTGGCGGGAGACGTTTGACCTGATCGTGGTGAGCACCAAGGCTTACTCCCTGGCTGCGGCGATGGAAGATTTCGCGCCAGCGGTGGGGGCAGAGACCATGGTGCTGCCGCTACTGAACGGGATGCGGCACCTGGAGGCGCTGCAGGCGCGGTTTGGGGCCAGCGCTGTGCTGGGCGGGACGACGTACATTGTGGCGGACCTGGATGGGGAGGGCGCGGTGCACTCGATGACCGCGCTGCACGACCTGAACTTTGGGGAGTTGGACAGACGGGTGACGGCGCGGATCCAGGCGCTGGAGACGACGCTGCGTGGAGCGGGCTTTGAGGTGCGGCTGCGGCCCGATGTGCTGGCGACGATGTGGCAGAAGTGGACGATGCTGGCCTCGGCCGGTGCGATCAACTGCCTGCTGCGGGCTCCGATTGGAGCCGCGGTATCGGCGCCGGGAGGCCGGGAGACGGCGCGCGCGGTGATGCTGGAGTGCGAGACGATTGCGGCGGCCAACGGCTACCCTGCGGAGGATGTGGCGCAGCAGTTGGCGACGGAGCAGCGGCTGTTGAATCCGGGATCGACGCTGACCACGTCGATGTACCGCGATATGCAGCGGGGCTTGCGGGTGGAGTCTGACCATATCCTGGGTGATCTGGTGGAGCGCGGGCGACGGCATGGGGTGGCGGCTCCGCTGCTGCGGGCGGCCTACGCCCAGTTGAGTGTGTACGCTTCGAGCTTGTCGGACTCCGGAACGAGGTAGAGCCGCGCTGTGTTTGCAGAGGGATTTTGGGGAAGAATATGCACCAACCCATGTCGACAGGAAGTGCATGGCGAGTTTGGGCGATAATCAACTATGGCTTCTTTTTGGACTCCATCCAGTTGGTCTGAACGACTTGCAGAACTTGAAGCACGAACCAGCCCCGCCAAGGAGGCGCCGTTGCGCCGTGATGTGCGGTCGCTGGGGTCGTTGCTGGGACAGGTGTTGCGCGAGCAGCCTGGGAATGCGCTGTACGGAGCGGTGGAGAGCCTGCGCCGGATTGCGATTGCGCGCCGCCAGGCCGATGCCAAGGGCGATGCGGAGGTAGCGGGAAGCCATCTGGAGCACGCGCAGGCGCTGATCCGCGAGATAGCCATGGATGCGCGAACAGCGTTCTTTCTGGCGCGTGCGTTTGCGTTCTATTTTGAGCTGATCAATCTGGCGGAGACCAACCATCGCAAGCGGCGACGGCGATCGGCTCTGCTTGAGGCGGGGGTTGAGCCGCAGCGCGGGAGCCTGCGCGGGACGCTGCGCCGGCTGCGCGAGGCGGGTTTCTCCCGCGAGACGGTGATGAAGCTGCTGGAGCAGATCTGCATCATCCCGGTGTTTACCGCGCATCCCACCGAGGTGGCCCGGCGCAGCGTGATGTTCAAGCGGCGCAGCATCTCTGACCTGCTGGAGAGGCTGGACGCCATTCCTCTTCCGGTGACCGAGCTGGAGGCCATGGAGTCTGCGCTGCTGGCGGAGATCACGGCGCTGTGGCAGACCGATGAGGTGCGCCACGAGCGGCCGACGGTGCGCGACGAGGTGCACATGGCGCTGGACTACTATGACGCGTCCTTGTTTGCCACGATCCCAGTGCTGTACGCGGAGATTGCCAGCGCTCTGGATGCGGAGTTTCCCTCCGCGGAGCAGACCCAGTTGGCCGATCTGCCCGTTCTGGTCCGGTTCGGATCCTGGATTGGAGGGGATCGCGACGGCAACCCGTTTGTGACCGCGAAGGCGACGGTGGAGTCGCTGGCGCTGTCGCGGGATCTGGTGCACGACTACTATGTGACGCGGTTGACGGAACTGTTCAACCAGTTGGCGTCTTCGACGCGTCAGGCGCCGATCTCTGCAGCGCTGCGTCGGCGGCTGGCCGAGTATCTGACGCTGCTGCGCGCCAACGGGGATACGACGCCGTTTGACCGTTTCCCCACCGAGGCTGCGCGGATGCAGATTGCGTGCATGAAGCTGCGGCTGGGCGGACTCCAGGCGGTGTCCATGCATCGTGGCCTGGCGCTGCCGCAGGAGTCCCGACTGCCGCGCTATGAGAAGGCTTCCGAGCTGACCGAGGATCTGACGCTGCTGCGTGAGTCGCTGGTTCAGAATCGAGGGCGGCGGCTGGCGGAGCACTTTGTGGATCCGCTCCTGCTCGCAGTGCGGACCTTCGGTCTCCATCTGCAGACGCTGGACATCCGGCAGCATGCGCGCGTGGACGGGGCAGCGCTGGCCGAGATGAAGGCGGCTGAAGCATCTTCAGCGCCGCTGAGCGCACAAACCCAGGAGGTAATGGCTACCTTCCGCGCCCTGGCGGAGATGAAACAGAGTCTGCCAGCCACCATCACCCAGTATGTGGTCTCCGGCGCGACCTGCGTGGAGGATGCGCTGACGGTGGTGGAGCTGGCGCGGCTGGGCGGGGTGGCCGTGGAGGGCGGAGTCTGCGCCAGCGGAGAGCGGGATCCTGGATTGCAGCCGGTACTGCTGTTTGAGTCCATTGAAGATCTGCGCCAGGCGCCGGAGGTGTGCCGGAAGTTGTGGACCTCAGAGGCGTACAAGCCGCTGCTGAAGGCCTGGGAGGGCCGGCAGGAGATGATGCTGGGCTACTCGGATTCGAACAAAGACGGAGGCATGATCACCAGCACCTGGGAGATCTGGAAGGCGCACCGGGCGCTGCATGTGGTGGCGCGGGAGTGTGGTGTGAAGCTGCGGCTCTTTCATGGCCGGGGTGGCACGGTGGGGCGGGGCGGCGGCCCGACGCATGGAGCGATCTTTGCCCAGCCGCTGGACAGTTTCAACGGCGAGTTGCGCATCACCGAGCAGGGCGAGGTGCTGAACTGGAAGTACAGCGACGTGGTTCTGGCGGAGCGCAACCTGGAGCTGATGATCGCCGCGGCGCTGGAGGCGTTGGCCCGGCCAGGCATTCGTCACCAAGGGGCCGGAGAGCAAGAAGCTGACGGTGGAGCGGGGAAGCCGGAGCTCACCGGCGAGATCCTGCCGGAATGGGAGGCGGCGATGGATGAGATCTCCGCGCTGTCCCAGGCGTTTTATACCGAACAACTGCTGGAAGATCCGGGGGTATACACCTATTTTGAGCAGGCGACGCCGGTAGCCGAACTGGAGCATGCGAGGATCGGCTCGCGGCCGGCCAAGCGCATGGATGCGAGCGCCGCAGGAGCATCGACCCGGCAACGCAGCCTGACGGATCTGCGCGCGATCCCCTGGGTCTTTGGATGGATGCAGTCGCGACACGTGGTGCCGGCGTACTTCGGGGTCGGCTATGCGCTGGAGGAGTTCACCCGCAGGCACGAGAACGGGCTGGCGCTGCTGCAGGAGATGGCGCGCGGGCTGCCCCTCTTCCTGGACATCCTGCAGAACGTAGAGATTGCGATGGCCAAGGCGGACATGGGCATCGCCCGGCAGTACTCGATGCTGGTGCCCGATGAGACGCTGCGGAAGCACGTATTCACGAAGCTGGAGGAGGAGTTCAACCGCACACGGCGGATGGTGCTGGCGGTGGAGCAGCAGACAGAACTGCTGGAGAACAACCAGATGCTGGCGCACTCGATACGGCTGCGTAATCCGTATGTTGACCCCATGAGCCTGCTCCAGCTTGAACTGCTGCGGCGCAAGCGAGGGGGAGAGACGTGCGAGGAGCTGGATCGCGCGATTACGGCGACCATCAATGGAATCAGCGCGGGGTTGAGAAATACCGGCTGAGGGCTCTGCAGGGAACGGCTGCGAGCCAGAGACGCACGGGGCTTGCAGTGCGGTGGTGGTCCAGGCGGTGGTGGTGAGGGCTGCGCCGGCCATGGCGGGCTTGTGCATTACCGAAGCCCGGGTGACTCTGCGCAGGGTTGGAGTTTGCCTGCCAGCCGGTGAGGCTGGCAGGCGGCCATTCTGAGGCGGCACAGGCGCAGGAGCCGCGTTATCCGGCGGGATGGGACGCTGTCTGACCGGCCACGGTGAGGGGGGTGATCTTCACCGCCTTGTTGTTGACGAAGACGATGCTGATGGGATGGCCGTCGTTGTTGAAGACCACGGTGCGGTTGCCGGGATTATCCGAGTCCGGGGTGGTGACCTCGCCGAGTGACATCATGGCCTGATTCTCGCTCATGCCGAGAACGGCCTGGTGCTTGTCGATGGTGGACCACATCGCCGGGCCCCAGAAGCTGTAGAGCTTGTGCGGATCGTCGTAGAAGAAGACCTGATCGTTGACGAAGTTGTAGCTGCCGTTTTCGAAGTCGCCGACCGGGGTTGCGTAGAGGGTGGAGGGGCTGGAGGACGAGGGCAGGGTGAAGGCCAGCAATACCTGGCGTTCGCCGGCGGGGATGCGGAAGACAGCGGGTCCGGAGGCGGGAGCCTTCTGTTCAAAGACGCCTTTGATGAGCAGCGGCGTGGCTCCCGGGAGGTCGCCAACAGGCTTGGCGTAGTCGACGCGGTTGCCCTTGTCGGTGTAGTAGGTCATTTGCCCGCCGGCACTGACCCAGAGGGTCTGACCGATGAGGGAGCGCTGGTCGGCCAGCGAGTCCGGGTACTTCTTGCGCAGGAAGACGTTATCGTCAGGATCGACAGGGACATCGGCGTAGGGGTTCTTGCGGACCGGAGCCGCCTCATGATTCGCCCGGTAGATGAGGCCGACGCGCACGCCGACGAGCAAAACCATCACAGCGGTGGTAGCGATGGCGATTTTGGGTCCCTTTTGCATGAAGAATCCTCTCCTTCTTGTAAGAGAGTAACGGATAACGCGAAAAGGTTGCCGGGATGGGCAAAGGGGAACTGCCGGCCGACGTCTGACCATCGATAAAGGAAAGAGTTGTCAAACTGAAGCTCGTCGTTCCTGCGCTTCCTCCGGTTGATCGGATGAGACATCCAGCTCCGTGGCACCACACGAAGCACCTGGAAGGAAAAGTTTGAAGAAGGCCGGAAGTCCTGTCGAGGGATCGTAGCGACTGAGATCCAACCCCCGGGGCCATTATTGGGCGCCAGAGGCTCTTCCTGTCGGAGTTCGAGACGCATTGGGTGTCTCTGAAGCTGTGATGTCGAGTGAGGCAAACGAAGGGACACCCGCAGCTTTGAGGTTTCGACGGAACAAAGGAACGCTGAGAGGAGCTTGGCGCGAAGGCTCATCCAGGGCGTCGAAACTGGAGGGTACGCGCTTGAGCAGTTGCAAAGGCTGCGGCGTCACGGCAAGGAAGGGGATCGGAGCTTTATAGCTTGTTCCGTGCGGACGGGTTTCCTGAAACCCGCCTGCTGTGGCGTTTCCATCCCACTCCGGTAGAGAAGCCTGCCGGGCCCCCGGTGGTTCGGGGAGATGCCGATGAACGCCGAAGTGTTGGGATAGACCTACACGGAGAAGGTTAGGGGGTTTACAAGTGACGCGGTTCGTCCGAGTGAGAGGCCATTCTCGTTGGCTGTTGTCGGGCTGCAGTCCTACCCGCTTGCATGGCTCGAAGCGCACTGCTTCCAGCAGTTGAGGATTCCTGTCCGGGCGACGTACTCAAACAGATGAAGATGCATCGGCAAGTCCTTCGAGAGCCAGGTCGAGCCGTTCTGATGAACTCCGTAGGACGGCGCCTCGGATGGGGCCTGCCAGCCGGGCTGACTATCGGGAGGCCCGCATATAGGGGCTGGAAACGGTACGCCGTCGTGAAGAGCTCTCGAGCGATAGCTGTAGACCTTTCGAAGAGCCTCCTTAAGCCCCTTCTCATTCCAAGGAAAGCGGGCAAATTCTGGACGTAGAGGCGGCGGGTCTGGGACGAAGGTGGTGCAGAAGTCTACAAACTTTTTTCCAACCCCCATGCTGTCGCCGAATGCGTCTGCTACCTTCTGAAGAACTTCATTATCCGCAAGCCCGGACAGATACTCGAAGAGTTCCGGCTTTGAATGCTCCAACCTTTCAACGCTGGTTCCCTTCTGCTTATCCCATTGATTTGCGACTGCCTCAAGAGACGATACGAGCAGCAGCCATGTCAGCTCGGGCTGAGATTCGGCAAGCCAGAGCGCATCCTGGTAAAGCCGCGCAGCGCGAGTCAGAGCGACCACTGCTGGGACGGGCAGCGTCAGTAGGGATTCCAACAGGCTCAGGCCGCCGAGGGGATGCTGTCCTTTTGCAACGGAAGGGAGGTTGAGGCTATTGGTTGGGGGAAGGTACGGCCTGCTTCGCTGGCTCATTTGCCGTGGCGTGCCGAGAGGATCTCCGGCGCCAAAGCGTCT
The DNA here is from genome assembly GCA_021806005.1 of Acidobacteriota bacterium. Lineage (GTDB taxonomy): Bacteria > Acidobacteriota > Terriglobia > Terriglobales > Acidobacteriaceae > Granulicella. The sequence goes on from JAJZDM010000039.1 coordinate 9,381, forward strand.
GATTGAGTCGCCTGCTCGGAAGCGGACTCCGACGATGAGCGATGCGAAGGCGGCCAGTTCCTCCGGAGGGCTCCCGCCGTGATACAGGGAAGCATCCGTCTTGCTAAAGTCCGGATGCTCCCACTCGCGATACAAGGAGTAGCGCAACACCACCCCCATCTTGACGGTCTCTGGGCTATCCATTGCGATTGTATTGATGAACTTGTACGGGCCTACCGAGGCTTCGCCTGTGACCCAGGCGTCGGTGAACAACGGAAACTCGTCAATTTTCAAAAGCTGCTTCTTTTTAAGGAATGCCTGCCAATTCAAAATGATTGGCAGAGTCTTCGGCTGCGACATATTGGCATAGCTCCAGTCGGGGCAGGACCTTAATCGTTCAACGGACGAGGCGACACGGTCAATCACGGGAAGACGATTTTTCAGGGCCAAGCGAATGTAACGGCGAGGGGCCCAAATCAGACGGATCACAACGCTCTGGGTGCTGGGTTCTGTAAGAGGGGATATGCCCCACATCTCGGCGTTTTGAGATTTGGGTTCGCAGGCTACCGCCGCCTCAGTTACCCGCAGATTCCGCGAAAGAACCTCAAGGACAAGTGCAGTTGCCTGGCGCACAAAAATCGCGCACTCGTTCCATGGCGGCAGACCTATCGCGTTCGGCAGGAAAGCTGCGCGACGACAAAGCCTGCCGATTCGGCAGCCTCGCTCAAACGCCGATCGCCGCAGATAAATGTCTTTCCCTCCGGCCGTTGCTGACACCATATCAATGCCGCCGCCAGTTGCAAGCTGTCCGCCGCCCGCAGGGAATAGGTATCCAGCAGCCTACCGGCGATATTCCGCAGTGCGTCGTCCGGAAGGATCTCCCTCCAGCCTTGAGTGAGAAGAGCAAGCCGGGACAACGCACCATCCCGTTCAGAGAGAGAGAGGGCAGCTTCGCGATGCAGCCGCGCGATGGCGCTGTGCACCTCAACGACGCTGCCCCACCAGACAACGGGCGCGTACTGGCGAAGATGCCGGCGAACCTGATTCGTGGTTCCTTCCTGAACGCAAAGCGGGGCCAGAGCGCTGGCATCCCAGAAGGCTGTCGGCTTGATCACAGCTCTTCCTCGCGGTCTCGCAGAAGTGCTTCCACCGCACCGCTGGAGCGCACCGCACCGGTGGGAATCTTCCACAAGGCAGCGGCGTCGAGCGGACGTATGGGCAGACGCATTTTGCCCGCAGCCACCAGCAGAATTTCGTCTTCGCCGGCATCACCGGCGGGAAATGGAATCAGTTTGGCGATGGGAAGGTTCCGGTCACGGATGACGATCTCCTCGCCGTTCCGGGCAAAGCTCAAATAGGCGCTCAGGCGATTCTTGAGTTCTGCAACATTCACGCTCTTCATGGCGCCACCTCATGGCCATTATAGCCACGACCAGGGGTCAGGATGGAAAGTTGCAAACTCTCTCGACAGGGGTGCATACCTCCTGACCCAATTCCAGCCGGCCCGTGAACCGTCAACACGATACGTTTTGCGCTACGTTTGAGTTCCGCATTTCTCTGAAACGTCAACCCCGCGTTGCATCGCATGAAAGGGGCCGTCGGCTCGATCCCGATCAGGCCCACCCATCATGCCGACGATTTAACGGAACACCTGAGAGCCGGCGGTACGCTATAGCGTTTTCAGTGTTGCAGGGTGTCCCGAAGAGGGCTCGCAGCGGCGTTTTCATTCCACCCCAGCGGGCAAGTCCACAGGGGACCCCGGGGATTGGGGGAAACGCCTGTCGAAGTCGAGGCGTACCTCTGCTCCTACACTAGCCGACCGGCTCCATGCTGCTGAAGCGTTTTTCCAGAGAGATGAGGCTCTCGGCGGTGAGGGCGTCGGCTTCACGCAGGGCGGGGAAGAAGATGCCCCAGAGGCCGGTGATGGCGAGGCTGGCAACGCCGCCGAAGACGACGGCGCGGACGGCTCCCCACCAGTGGGCGGTGAGGCCGCTCTCGTACTCGCCGACTTCATTGGAGACGCCGACGAAGAGCCAGTTGATGCTGGAGACGCGGCCCCGCATCTCTGGCGGCGTGGCCAACTGCAGGATGCTGGCGCGGATGACCACCGAGATCATGTCGGATGCGCCGATGATGAGCAGTGCGATGCAACTGAGCAGGAGGTTGCGGCTGAGGCCAAAGACGATGGTGGCGGCGCCGAAGAGGGCGACACAGAGCAGCATGGTTTTACCGGCGCGGTGGCGGATGGGATAGACCAGAACGGTGAGCGAGACGGCCAGGGCTCCCAGGGAGGGCATGGCGCGCAGGAGGCCCAGGCCGTTGGCGCCAGCGTGCAGAACGTCGGCGGCGAAGATGGGCATCAGCGATACGGCGCCGCCCAGCAGCACCGCGAAGAGATCCAGGGAGATGGAGCCGAGCAGCAGCCGCGTGCTGATGACGTAGCGCAGGCCGGCGAACATGGTCTCCAGGGTGAAACCCTTCTTCTCGCCGGCGCCGCGCGGCTTGACCCGGCTAAAGAAGCTGAGGAAGCAGATCAGCCCGAAGAGGGTGAAGGTGTAGACCATCGGGGCTCCGTTGAATGCCGCCAGGCGTCCGCCGAAGAGGTGGGCCAAAGGGATGGTGAAGAGGATGCCGCCGATCATCGGGCCGGTGGCGTTGGCGACCTGAAAGACGGTTGCTCCCCAGGTGACGGCATTGACGAAGTGGTCTTTGGGAACGAGGGTAGGGACCAGGGCTCCGGCCGCGGGCCCGCTGAAGCAGCGCCCGGCTCCGACTACGAAGAGGATGGCATAGATGAGCCAGATGCTTGTGGAGTGGGAGAGCGCCAGCCAGAGCAGAGAAGAGGTTGCCAGGGCCTGAACCGAGTAGCAGGTGAGGATGATCGTGCGGCGATCGTAGCGGTCTGCGACATGGCCGGCGGGAAGGACAAAGAAGATGCCGGGAAGGAAGAGCGCCAGGCCGGTGTAGCCCAGCGCCAGCGCCGAGTGGGTGATCTGGTAGATCTGCCAGGCAACGCCGACGCCCTGGGCCTCCGCGCCCATGATGCCGAGCAGGCGTGCGGCGGAGTAGAAACGGAAGTCGCGTGACTGCCAGGCTACGGTGGCACTGGAGGTTGCCGAACCCATGGAGGGCTGATGGGCGCTGGGAGAAGGCTGGGCCGGCTCGCTCATATGACTTACTATGCTGACACAGTTCGACCCGAGTTGCCGACCGGGCCGGGGATCGGACCGGGCTTCAGGGGGGAGTGGCGGACCGATATGATGGAGACCAGCGGGCTTTGACGGCTTTCTTCGGAATGGTTCCGGAGAGCGCCATGACAGCGGGCGGAGCGGAGGATGCAGAGCGAATGAAGGAAACGGGTGATGGGGCTCCGGATACGGGTGGGGTGGACGGCCAACGGCTGGGAGACCTGCCGACCGAGAGGCGCAATCCGGCCAGCGAGCATATGGATGAGCTGCCGACGGTGGAGATGCTGGCGCTGATCAACGCCGAAGACGCCAAGGTTGCAGGTGCGGTAGCAGCCGAACTGGAGCAGATCGCCCGTGTGGTGGACGCGGTGGCGGAGCGGTTCCGGAGGGGCGGGCGGATGTTTTACATCGGCGCGGGGACCAGCGGACGGTTGGGTGTGCTGGATGCCAGCGAGTGCCCGCCGACCTTCTCCGTGAGCGACGAGCTGGTTCAGGGGATCATCGCGGGTGGCGACGGGGCTTTGCGACTCTCCAGTGAGCACTCCGAGGATTCGCGCGAGGAGGGTGCGAGGGATCTGGCAGCAGCGGGGTTTGGCGCCGATCTCCGGCCGGATACGCTGGTAGGAATCGCCGCCAGCGGTCGGACGCCGTATGTGCTGGGAGCCATCGAGTATGCAAAGAGCCTGGGCGCTCTGACTGTGGGCCTGAGCTGCGTCCCCGGTTCAGCTCTGGCCCTGGCCGCCGAGATGGCGATCTCTCCGGAGACCGGACCGGAGGTGCTGACCGGAAGCACGCGGATGAAGGCGGGCACGGCGACAAAGCTGGTGCTGAATATGCTTTCGACCGGGGTGATGGTGCGGACCGGAGCGACGTTTGGCAACCTGATGGTGAACATGCGTCCCAGCAATGCGAAGCTGATGGATCGCGCGGAGAGGATCGTAGCCGCCGGGGTGGGGTGCGACAGAGGAACCGCCATCGAACTGCTGATGCAGGCGGGCAAGGATGTGAAGACAGCGATCCTGATGGGACGATTGGGCATTGGCTGCCAGGCAGCCCAGATGCGGCTGACCAAGGCCGGGGGTATTCTGGCGGATGCGCTTATCCGCAACTCTGGCTGAGAGATTCATGCTGCTGCAATGGCCAGAGGGTAGAGTCTGAACATAGGGGGTAGAACGATGGAACGCTACTTCTCTGTTTCGGCGCTCAAGCTGTTGGGGCGAAGGGTCCTGCTCGCCCTGGTGTTCGTCATTCTTGTGAAACTGGCTGTGGCCTAGGCAGAGCGCCCTGGCCGTGCGAGCCACGCCCCTGGCGGCCCTTGGGCAGCGGCGGGTGCGGGGTGCGCTCCACGGGTATGGAGCTGTGCTCCACAGGCATGGTGGGTGCGGTTGAGGCTGCGGCCTCGCCGGGCTCACGAGCGTCTGCACGGGACGCCTGTAGCCTCTTCCGTATTGAGGAGAGCGCCGGAGCCGGCGGACAGGGGCCGGCAGCTATGAAGATCCAGGATCGCGACAGGCTTGCACGGAAGCGGTTTTAGCCAAAGAGCGTGGGCTTGCGGGGCATCTCGATGCCGAGGTGCTGGTAGGCCAGGCGGGTAGCGACGCGGCCCCGAGGGGTGCGATCGAGAAAGCCGATCTGGATGAGGAAGGGCTCGTAGACCTCTTCCAGGGCGTCCTGTTCCTCGGCCAGGGCGGCGGCCAGAGTATTGAGGCCTACTGGTCCTCCATCGTATTTTTCGATGATGGTGCGGAGCAGGCGGCGGTCCAGCTCATCGAAGCCGTGGGCGTCCACCTCCAGCATCTCCAGGGCGGCGACGGCGGTGGGGCGATCGATGTTGCCGGCGGCGCGGACCTCGGCGTAGTCGCGGACGCGGCGGAGCAGGCGGTTGGCGATGCGGGGTGTGCCGCGGGAGCGCATGGCGATCTCCGCGGCTCCGTCGCGGTCGATGGGCACCCCCAGGACCTCTGCCGAGCGTTCGACCACCCAGCGCAGTTCGTCGTCGGAGTAGAACTCGAGGCGCAGAAGGATGCCGAAGCGCGAGCGCAGGGGGGAGGAGAGCAGGCCGGGACGGGTGGTGGCGGCGACGAAGGTGAACGGGTCGATGCGCATGACGTGGGTGCGGGCCGAGGGCCCGGTACCGATCATGATGTCCAACTGGTAGTCTTCGAGCGCGGTGTAGAGCTTCTCTTCCATCACCGGCTGCAGGCGGTGGATCTCATCGAGGAAGAGTACCTGGCGGGGCTTGAGGTTGGTGAGGATCGCAGCCATATCGCCCTGAACCTGCAGAGCGGGGCCGCTGGTCTGCTGGAAGCCGACCTCGAGTTCATTGGCGATGATGGTGGCCAGAGTGGTCTTGCCCAGCCCCGGAGGGCCGAAGAGGAGGACATGATCGAGGGCCTCGCCGCGCGACCGGGCGGCTTCGAGCGCGATCTTGAGTTGTTCCCTGGCCTTGGTCTGGCCGACGAACTCCGAGAGCCGCCGGGGGCGCAGCTTGAGTTCGACGGCGTCATCGTCCTCCAGGCGGCCGGCGGAGACCAGCCGCTCGCCCTCATGGCTCATGGCGGCTGCCGAGCGGGTTGGCCTGGCCGCTCCGCCGGGTACGGAGCCTTTGAGTCCTGTGATTGGCTTTTTCTCGAAGTCCATCCTGAGGCGAGGATAAGGCGAAGCTGACGTTGAAGCAATCCGGGGCAGGCAGTACCTGTGGAAGTCGGGCGGGCGGAGGCGGTTCCGTGCCGGAGGGTCTGCCATCTGCCATCCTCCAGAGAGATGCGAGTCGGTCGAAGGTCCGTCCACCAGTGCCCGGGAAGGAACCCGTCAGTCTCCCAGGGCCTGCTGCCGCTGGCTGGCGGTAGAATTCAGAACTATGACGCGGTCGGATCGGCAGGAGATGGGGTGCACCCAAACCCGCAGGCTGGCCGTTATAGGATTTTCAGTGTTGATGGGTATCCCGAAGAGGGCTTATAGTGGCGTTTTCATTAGGGGAGACGCGTCTAGAGGTCGAGGCATTGGGCGCATCTGCACTGAAACTGCTTTAGCGATCCAGGATCTGTCCGGAAGCTACTGGGTCCGGCCTGCCAGGACATCGATGATCCTCCGGGAGAGCGCCATGCGACGCTGGTCGAATAGAACTCGGTTTCTTCTCATGACAGTCCTGCTGCTGGGGGGAACGGGCGCTTTGTCGCAGCAAGCGGCAATGATGCTGACGCCGCGGCCAGCAACATCTGCCGCGCAGCAGCCAACATCGCCGTCGGCGCAGGGTCCGGAGTCCCAGATGCTGCACAAGCGCATCGGCCCGCCCTCGCGGACGATCTATCTGGATGTGCTGGTGACGAAGAAGTCCGGCCAGCCGGTGACAGGGCTGGCGGCGAAGGACTTCTCGCTGCTGGACGACAAGAAGCAGGAGAAGATCACCTCTTTCAAGGAGGTCAGCGCCCAGGAAAAGCCCGTGGAAGTGATTGTGCTGATTGATAGCATCAACACGGACTACGATGTTGTCGCTGAAGTGCGTCAGCAACTCGACCTGTTTCTGCACGCGAACGGAGGCAAGCTCCCGTTGCCAACCGCACTGGCCGTGCTGGGAAGCCGCGGTGTGGTGATGCAGGGCAGTTACTCGACGGATGGCAACCTGCTGGATGCAGCGCTCACGAAGTACACGATTGGCCTGCGAGAGATTCGGAGATCCGCGGGTATGGTGGGATTCGCGGAGCGTCTGGAGGACTCTCAGAAGGCCATGCGGCTGCTGGCAACCTATGAACTGCAGAGGCCGGGACGAAAGATCATTCTGTGGATCTCTCCGGGGTGGCGGCTGTTGTCCGGCCCGGAGGTGCAATTGAGCTACGACCAGTTGGTGTCCGTCTTCAACCAGGTGACGTGGCTCTCTTCCAGACTGCGCAGGGCGCAGACGACGGTGTATTGCATCGATCCTCTAGGGGTAGAAGAGCCTATTCAAGAGGTTTTCTATTATCAGCAGTTTCTGGCCGGCGTGAAGAGTCCCGGGCAGGTTCAACTGGGCGACCTTGGGCTCCAGGTGATCGCCACCCAGACCGGGGGACTGGTGCTGAACAGTCCGGACGTTGCGCAACTGCTGGACCAGTGCATCCGGGCCAATATGGATTACTACCGTATCTCCTTTGAGCCGCCGGTCCTGGATGCAGGCCGCAAGCGCAAGGGGGAGGACCTGGCCGTGTATCACAACCTGAAGGTATCGGTCGCTCAGCCCGAGGTCACTGTAGGCACCAGCACCGGATACTATCTGCGGCCTTGAGTTCCGGGGGCTGGCCAATGACCGAGAAGGATCCCGGAGCGGCGGACAGAGGTGGAAAGCCGGCGGCGAAGGATGAAATCAGTTGGCGATGTTTGCGTCCTGGCCCGGGTCCAGCGCGTCTCTCTCAGGTAGCAATTCTGTATCATATTTCGTAGTGAAGGCAGCCGGTAGAGAGCCATCGCTGGTGTCCTACAGTGGTTCGGCTGGTACACGGGAGACCACCGATGTCCGTTTGGTGGAGATGTTGGAATTTCAACGAGGTGGTGAGCGTAGGCCCGAAGGCGCGAACCAGGCGGGAGTGGTTGGCTTGATGAAGCGCCTCATGGCAGTGACACTCACACTTTTCTGCTGTCTGAGCCTGATGCTGGCGACCGAGCGTCGGGCGATGGCGTATGTCGATCCTGGTTCCGGGCTGCTGGCTGTGCAGTCGATCGGGTCGATGCTGGCGGCAGCAGGGTTTTTTCTGCGACGGCGTATCATGAGGTTGTTTCACAAGGAGCAGCCGGTGAGCTCCGCCGATTCACCGCAGGTGGCGAAGAGAGAGGATTCTCGCAACGCAGCATGACGCCTGGAACGCCTACTGCAACCTTCCGCGACCCAGCCGGATTCCTGAACCTGGACGGCGACTTTGCCGTACGCACCATTCATCCATCGGCGCGCGACCAGGTAATGGAGTTTGTGACCTCGCAGTTTTGCAGCCGACTGCAGGATCGTGGCGACATGGTTGCCATCACGGTGAAGAATACCCCTGCCGGGCTGCAGCTTCTGCACCCCAAGATCCCGGTGCCCACGTATCCGTGGGAGTGGACGCCCTCGCAGTGGCTCTCTGCGGCGCAGCTTACCTTATCGCTGTGCGCAGAGGCTTTGACCGAGGGATGGGTGCTGAAGGATGCCACGCCGCTGAATATCCTGTTTGTGGGCTCCAGGCCGGTGCTGGTGGACGTGCTGTCCTTTGAGCCCTGGGACCCGGCGCCTCCGAATCATGCCTCGCACCTTTGGCTGGCTTACGGACAGTACATCCGGACCTTTCTTCTGCCGCTGCTGATGAATCGCATGCTGAGCTGGCCGCTGGAGCTGTCCCTGTTCAAACGCGATGGGTATGAGCCCGCAGAGCTATACAAGGCGCTGAGCTGGAAGCAGCGGCTCTCCCGGGCTGCCTTCTGGCCGGTGACGCTGCCGGCCCGGATGGAGATGGGCAGGGCCGGGAAGCGAGGCCAGAAAGAGCTCCCCCCACAGCCTTCGCCGCAGCATAAACCGCCTGAACTGGCGCTGCACCTGATCAACCGCACGCTGTCGGATCTGCGCAAGCGCACCCGCCGGGCGATGCCGGTTTACAAGGGCTCGGAGTGGTCCAACTACACCGGCAAGCTGACCCACTATACAGCGCGGGAGAGCGCGCAGAAGATCGAGTGGGTTCGTCATGTACTGGAAGACCTTCGTCCCGCGCGCGTGCTGGATATCGGGGCCAACACCGGGGTGTTCAGCGTTCTGGCAGCCGAGCATGGAGCCCAGGTCGTGGCGCTGGAGCGCGATGCCGCCACCGCCGAGAATCTTTTCAGGATGAGTGTCTGGAGCCGGTTGCCGATCCAGACCATCCGTGCGGACCTGGCGCGCCCTTCTCCGGCGGTCGGCTGGGAGAACCGAGAGACCAGCACCCTGCTGCACCGTCTGGAGGCGCAGTCTGAGATGGTGTTGATGCTGGCGGTGATTCACCACCTGATTCTGATGGATCAGATTCCGCTCAGCGCGATTATGGAGTTGGTCTACACGCTCACCTGGCGTTATCTGGTACTGGAGTGGGTGCCGGCCTCCGACCCCATGTTCCGGAGCCTGATGCGCGGCCGGGATGAACTTTACGGCACACTCTGCGAGGAAGACCTGCTGCGAGCCAGTGCGAACCGCTTTCATGTTCTGCGCAGACAACCCCTGAAAAATGGGCGGGTTCTGTTTCTCTTCGCGAAAGACTGAGGAGCAGTGGATTCGAGCGATTGAATCTGTGGAAGGCAGAACGTTTCGAGGAGAAGTAAGCCGCCAGAGGGCGACGCGGACAGACGGTTTGCATCCGCATGGCGTAGTTGCGGATCGCTCCCCGGTTGTTGATGGAAGAGGACTGGATGTTCAAGAAGTTGGGCCAGTGCTTTGGCCTTGCCTCCCTGATGCTCGTGATGAGTTACGGCGACCTGCTGGGTGGCGGCTGGGACGTCCGCATGCATGTCCCCTTCGGGTTGCAGGGCATTGTTTGGGCGCAGCTTACTGATATTTTTCTGCTGGGTTTATTGCTGTTTGGCATCATCGGGCCGCTTGCGCGCACGTGTCTGTATCCGTGGGTGCAGTTGTTGCTGGCGCTGTTTGTGCCTCCCGTTCTGATCTGGCTGATGCGCTCGGAGATTGCGCCGGCGTTGACTGGCGGCACCCTGGTGATGATGGCGGGCCTGTGGATGGCGCTGTTGCTGCTGCTGTTGCTGCTGTTCCCGCCCTGGTACAGGCACCTGCTGCGCCTGGGCGATTTTATCGGGACCTTCTCTGCCATCTTCTGCCTGTGCAGTGTTGTGCAGTTGCTCTGGATGCTGCACTGGAAGCCCGGCCCGCGGCAGCAACGCGCGGCCTGGGCTACGGCACCACAGCCGTCGCGGGAGCATCCCCGGGTGGTGTGGGTGATCTTCGACGAACTCTCCTACGAGCAGGTATACGGGCATCGCGCCGATGACCTGGCGCTGCCAAACTTCGACGCCCTGCGCAACCAGAGCACCGTTTATACCGAGGTGCAACCGATCGGGGATCGTACGGTGAAGGTGATCCCCTCGCTCTTCTGGGGCCATGTGATCACAGGGTTCCAATATACCTTCAAGAACCAGTTTCTGGTCCATGGCCGTGAGACGAAGGGCTTTGTCGACATGGAGAGATCCGATACGGTATTTGCGGATGCGCAGAGGGCCGGATGGAGGACAGCCGTGGTGGGCTGGTACAACCCATACTGCGGCTACCTTGCCGGGATGGTTGATGACTGCTACTGGATGAACCTCGATCGACTGGACGGCCCCCAGGCGCTGGATGCCGGGTACTGGAGCAATGTGTGGTCGCCGCTGAAGCAACTGGCGGAGCAGATCGGACAGCCGGTGGAAGCGGGGCAGGAGCTATGCGCCTACAGTCTGCGGCGGCGCAACCGGACGTTCCGGAACCTGCAGGAGCAAAGTGAGGCGGTGTTGAAGAACGATCAGGCGGATCTGATCCTTCTGCATCTTCCCGTACCGCACAGTCCGAATATATGGGACCGCATGCGAGGGGGCTTCACGCAGCAGTGCGGAAGCTCCTATCTGGACAATCTGGCCCTGGCGGACCTGGAGCTGGGTAGGATGCTGGCGATCCTCAAGAGTTCGCCGCGCTGGAAGGACACCACGGTGATCGTGCAGGGCGATCACTCCTGGCGAACTTATCTCTGGAGGGACAAGCCGGCCTGGACGGCTGAAGACGCGCGGGCCTCCCAGTCTGGGTTCGACCCGCGACCGGCGGTGATCGTTCATCACCCTGGCCAGACCACGGGGGAGCTGATCCAGACGCCGTGGAGCCTGCTCAACGTCCACTCGTTGGTGGAAGAGGCGCTGCACGGCAGCACTGGGCGGTAGAGCCGGTTGTCGCGGGCGGACTTAGCAGGAGGAGCAGGCAGGCATGTGGAGCGAGTGTTGCCGAGACGCTGCGGCGTGAGCCGAGATCCCTTTTGGCCCAGACGTCGCGCATTTGCCAGGCGTGGGTCCCAAGCTGCGGGTTGAAGCTGGCAAGGTCGTGCTGGAGTTGCGCAGGAGCTGTGCCGGTGTTGAAGATGGCCAGCGCGATCTCTCCCGAGGGGAGGTCGGCCTGCCAGGCGAGGAGGTTGTCCTGGTGGAACACCTGGCGGCTGCTGGTCGCCTTCTGGTCGATGGCGAGGACCTCGGGGTTGGTGAGCAGGGCGAGCGTGGGAGGGTCCAGCAGGGTGAGGTTGGCGCCTAGAATCAGCGGGCTGCGCGCGATGGACCAGAGGGTCACCTGGGTGCGCTGCTCCTCCGGGGTGAGGCGGGATGCGCGGGGCGATCCCCAGCCGGGGTAGGGGCGTAGCTGGCCCAGCGGGAGCATATCGGCGTCCGGCCAGTGGCCGGGGCCGGCCCAGGGAGACCAGCGGGAGAGACGGGCAAACTGATCCTCCACGCCCTGGGGGAAGTCGGCTCCGTGGGAGGACCAGACGTCCCACTCATCGTTGGAGATGCGCCAGAGGTTGGACAGGTGCGTCACTTCCGTGGCGTGGGAGAGCGCGGTGGGGCCGGGCGAGAGGCTGAGCACGATGGGGCGGCCAGTCTTGTCGATGGCGCGGCGAATCATCTGAATCTCATCGAGTTTGAAAGGGTGATCCGCGATGCAGTCCACCTTGATCAGATCGACGCCCCAGGATGCGTACTGGCGCAGCAGCGAGTCATACCAGGCCTGGCCGGCGGCGTTGTCGCGGACGCCCCAACTGGTGGGGTCCCAGGGGCAGGCATCACTCTGGTCGGCGGCATCTGTAGCACGGAAGCTGCTGCCCTGGATGGGAGTATTCCTCTCCACGGAGACTTTGGGAATGCCGCGGATGATGTGGATGCCGAACTTGAGCCCCTGGGCGTGCACCCAACTCCCGAGCGCAGCGAAGCTGGTAGCTTCGAAGGTGGCCTGAAGCGGGTACGCAGCGCTGGAGCAGTTGGGCTGCGGCGGGGCACCCAGCGGATGGGCTACGGCGGGGAGGGTGGCGGTAGAAGGGGATGCTCCGCAATCTGCCTGGGGGGCGGTTGCCGGCTGGTTCTCTCTGGCGGGACCCGTCGGGGCAGGCGTGGAGGCGACGATGGCAGAGGGAAAGCGTCGGGGATCGGGGACGAAGCGGCCGTAGGCGTCGATGATGTAGTGCAGCTTGTCCGGCGTGGGACGGTCAAGCGGGTTGCGGAAGTACCAGCCTTCGTCGATGACGGCATACTGCCAGCCGAAGGGCTGCAGCTTGTGGTGAAGCACGGAGACGTTGGCGCGGAACTGCGGCTCGGTGATGGTGAGGCCGTAGGCGTCCCAACTGTTCCATCCCATGGGAGGGGTGACTGCGACCTGGACAGTCTGTGCCCGGGCTGAAGGAGGATGTACGGCAGAGAGGGAGCAGATCCCTGATAGAACGATGCATACGGCCAGCGGTCTCATGGGGAGAACGATAGCACGAGCGCAGCGGGTCCAGGCGGGGCAGGGGCTACGAACCTGGATATGCAGGGGAGGCGCTTCACCCGATGGGCGTCCTGTCTGTATTCTGAGAGGAGGACGCCTTTGCCGGCTTTGGACAAGAGTTGCCGCAGGGTCCGCAAGGAATCGCAATGCCGCTTTATGAATATGAATGCACCTCCTGCCATCGCCGGACGGAGAAGATCCAGAAGTTCTCCGACCCCGAACTGAGCGTCTGCCCGCACTGTGGCGGCCCACTGCAGCGCACCGTCACAGCGGCGGCCGTCACCTTCAAGGGCGGCGGCTGGTACAAGGATCTCTATACCTCGGCGCGGCCGGCCGCTGCGAACGGCGAGAGCTCCGGTGGCGAGGGTAAAGGAGAGGGTTCTGGCGGCAAAGTGGAGCCGATCTCTGCGTCGGCAGGCTCTGCGGAGAGCGCCAAGCCGGCGGCAGCGGCTGCACCGGCGCCGGCACCAGCTCCAGCGCCGGCTGCAAAGTCCTGACCCTGACGGGCGCAGGGCTGGCTGCTGGCGATCCAGATGCCACAAACCGCAAGAATTTCACCAAGTTACCAGGAGTTGCGTTATGATCCAAGCCATGAAGCCCTCGCTCTCGCACTGCAAAGCCGATGAACCGGTAGAACACGCCGTCGACGGCGGACATGACGCAGGAAGCTGTCTTCTGCGCAGTGTGGGCTGGGTTGCGGCTGGTCTTACGGCGGTGGCGCTGGGTGTTGTGATTGGAAGGGAGATCCACCAGCGGTACAAGTTCAACCGCCGGACGCCCTATGACCTGTATGCACACTCCGGTGATCAGACGCAGGATGTTGAGTTTGGGGTTGGGATCTAGGATCGCAACGCCCGGAATCGAAACGCCGATCGGCGGAATCCAATGAGAGCGAGAGTTGCTGGGTGAACCCGCCCGCGGTGTGGTTGCGAAGAACGGCTGCGGAGCGGGGTTCGCCGTGTGTGTTCCACAGGATGTACCCTGAGTCATGGCCCTGCCCCTGCCCCCCATCCTTCAGCGGGAAGATCCGGAAGATGTTCCGGAGGTCTTGAGCGCCAGCCGCCTGGCGGCGCTACCACCGGAAGCAGCACCGCCGCGGGCTGCGGCGTGGCTGGGAAGAGCCTCGTCTGCAGAGGCCGGCCGGGAGGATGGTTCCCTGGCGCCGGATGGCGCGCTGCTGAGGCCAGACACTCTGCGCCTGCGGGATGGTCACCACCGCGCGATGACCGATCTACGGCTCTCTGTGACGGATCGCTGCAACTACCGGTGCGTGTACTGCCGCACCGGCAGCGAGGGGGCGCAGTTCACCGAGCTGCCCATCGCCCACTATTTACGCATGCTGCGGATCTTCGTGTCCCTGGGTGTGGAGAAGGTGCGTTTGACCGGAGGTGAGCCGTTGCTGCGCCACGGACTGCTGGATCTGATCCGCGAGGTGGCGCGCCTGCGTCCGGCGTTTTCCAGTGCTCCTCTGGATATCGCCATCACCAGCAACGGACACCTGCTGGCGGGGATGGCTGAGGATCTGAAGCGTGCGGGTCTGAGCCGTATCACGGTGAGCATGGATGCGGTGGATCCGGAGATTTTTTCCCGAATCACCCGGATCCCGAACAGCTTTGAGCGAGTGCGTGACGGGATACGAGCGGCGCAGCGTGCCGGTCTTGGCCCGGTGAAGGTCAACTGTGTTCTGCTGCGCGGCTTCAACGACTCGCAGATCGAAGCCTTTGCGGAGTTTTCGCGCAGGGAGCAGGTGATTGTGCGGTTCATTGAGTTCATGCCCCTGGAGGAGGGCCGCACCTGGTCACCGGACACGGTGGTGCCGATGCGGGAGATCATCTCCCGGCTGAATGCGGTGCGGCCGCTGGTGGCTCTGCCGCCTAATCACGCCTCCGAGACGGCCCGACGCTTCACCTTTGACGACGGGGTGGGAGAGATCGGCATTATTGCCCCAGTCTCAGAGCCCTTCTGTGGTGAGTGCAGCCGGGTGCGGATTACCTCCGATGGCAAACTACGCACCTGTCTGTTCAGCCAATCGGATCACGATCTGATTGGGCTCATGCTTCGAGGCGGAACTGACGATGAGATTGTTAACTGGATTCGGAGGATCGTCGGGCACAAGGAGGCTCGGCATCACATCGGTGAACCAGGGTTTCTGAAGCCTTCGCGGAGCATGGTACATATTGGAGGCTAGCGCAACGCTTATTGGAGGCTAGCGCAACGCTGAGTGACTGTATCCCGGCGGCGCCGCACACAGGCGGGCGCGCCAGAAGGAAGCGGAGGTTTTGCAAAGAGCTTGAATGGCCAGAGCTTCTCATAAGTCGCGGTGTCAGAAGTCGCTGTGAAAGACCACCTTTACGAATTGAGTGCAAGGGTTCCTGATGAATGCTGCCTGACCAGGGTCGTCTCCAGGGAGCGGCAGCGTGATCGGATGAGCGGGTGGTTCAGATTCAGGAATCCGTGAGAGTGCCCGGACGGATGCATGCCTGACAGGCGGGCGTATGTAAGGCGGGGCGTGGAACCTGTGCTCTTTGCTCGGATATGCTAGAGCAGTTTTGTGTGGAGGGGGCCCTGGGCGGGGGTGTGCAGCGGGATCTTCTTTGGAGGGGGCTCCGCAGCGGAAGGTCAAGGCGCAGCAGGAGATCAAGAGGAAGCGACAGGAACGGAATCGATCGGCCGGGCCTTCTCTTGAGGCCAGATGTGGAGAAGAGAGCAGAGATCGTGAGTGGAGGGCACCCTCAGGAGGGGCGCAGAAGCGGCTTCCGGTGAGCATCATGAGCGACCTACGCAAGAACGAGACGCGGCAACTGGCTCCCATCGACTCCCGCCAGATGGAGACCCTGCGTGTGTTTCACGAGGTTGCGAGGGCGCTTACATCGAATCTGGACCTGGACTCCCTGCTGCGATCCATCATGTCCAAGATGGAGGAGTTCTTCGGACCGGAGCATTGGTCGCTGCTGATGGTGGATGAGGAGAGCGGCGATCTGTACTACGCTCTCTCCACGGGGCTGGATGATGCGATGCTGCGGGAGTTGCGCTTGAAGCGGGGCGAAGGCATTGCCGGATATGTCGCGACGACGGGCAATCCCCTGGTGGTGGCCGACGTTGGCGCCGATCCGGACTGGTCGCGCTATGCGCAGGCGCATCCGGAGCTGAATCTGCGCTCGATCGCCTGCATCCCGATTCGCCACGGCGACCGCACGCTGGGGGTTCTGCAACTGAACAACAGCAAGCTGGATCTGTTGCCGGAGTCCTCCCTGGCCTTTCTGCGCGTGCTCTGCGACTACGCTGCGATTGCGCTGGAGAACGCCCGCCAGGTGAATCTGATTCATTACCTGAGCATCACCGACGACTGCACCGGTCTATTCAATGCCCGGCACTTGTACACGCTGCTAGAGCAGGAGATACAGACGCACGGCGGGCGATCGGTTCGCCGAGTGGTGCCGATTCTGAAGCCGCACTTCAGCCTGTTGTTTCTGGATCTGGACCGCTTCAAGCGGGTGAACGATTGTCACGGTCATCTGGTGGGATCGAGGCTGCTGGCGGAGGTGGGCATGCTGCTGAAGCAGACCCTTGGATCCGGTCACGCGGCGTTTCGCTATGGAGGCGATGAGTTTGTGGCGCTGCTGCGCGGCCTGGACAAGCCGGCGGCCACGCAACTTTCGCAGCAGATTCTGGACAAGATCTCCCAGACCCGTTTTCTGAGCGGCGAAGGGCTGTCTCTGTCGGTGACCGCGAGCCTGGGGCTGGCGACCTTTCCCCAGGACGGCCATACGCTGCACGATCTGATCCGGTCGGCGGATACCATGATGTATGCAGCCAAAGACAACGGCCGCAATCAACTGATGGTGGCCAATGGTCCCACTCCAGGGCCGCATCCCGCGCCCGGCCTGTCACGCCATCGCTGAAGCAGCTTCCCCGCAGATGGCATGCGGATCCCAGGTATGGCGCGTCGGTGGGGAAGATGCCCAGAGAGGTTGAGGCGCTTCAGGTTCGCCTATGCTGAAGGGATTCGAAGCGAAGCGTGGAGCGAGTGCGGTCTACGCCATGCCCGTGATCTCGCCGGTCTGGTCATCCACATCGATCTCCAGGGCGCGGGAGAGCCGTGGCAGCCCTGGCATCAGCAGCATGGAGCCGGCGATCGCTACAAGGAATCCGGCACCGGCGGAGAGTGTGACGCTGGCGATGTGCAACGTCCATCCTGTGGGGGCGCCGCGGAGCGAGGGATCGTCGCTGAGCGAGTACTGGGTTTTGGCGATGCATACGGGCAGATGGCCAAATCCCCAACGCTCAAGGCGGTCCAGATGCTGTTGTGCCTGTTCACTGAAGACGACGCCGTCGGCACCATAGATGGAGCGAGCCACCTGGGTGATCTTCTCCACGGCGGAGTCGCCGGCAGCGTAGGCTGTGCGGGGCTGGATGGGAGGATTTGCGTCGATCACCTCCACGACCTTTTGCGCCAGCGCAACGGTCCCCTCGCCGCCTCTGGCGAAGGCCTGAGAGAGTGCAACGTCAACGCCATGCCCGGCGCAGAACCGGCGCAAAGACTCCAGTTCCGCGTCCGTATCGCCGGGGAAGCGGTTGATGGCTACCACCAGCGGCAGGCGAAAGCTGTGGACGATGGCGATATGCCGGGCCAGGTTGGCCAGGCCGTGCTCAAGATCTCCGGGGGCCTGTGCGATACCCTCACCCTGCTGGCGCACGCTCTGTACGGTGGTGACGAGCACGACCAGAGACGGTTGAATGCCTGAGGAAGGCATGACCAGATCCATGTACTTCTCCAGACCCAGGTCAGAGGCAAAGCCGGTCTCATTCACGACATAGTCGGCCAGCCGCAGTCCCATCTGGTGGGAGATCACGGAGCTGGTTCCGTGGGCGATGTTGGCGAAGGGTCCGCAGTGCACCAGGGCGGGGGTTCCCTCGCTGGTCTGGACGAGGTTCGGCAGAAGAGCCTCCTGGAGCAGCGCCAGCATGGGGCCGGTAGCTCCCAGATCCGCGGCAGTCACCGGAGCCCCGTTGCGGCGGGCTCCCACGACGATCCGGCCGATCCGGTTGCGCAGGTCCTGGCGGCCGGAGGCCAGGGCGAGGATTGCCATGATCTCCGAGGCGGCGGTGATCAGGAATCCAGTGGCGCGATTGCTGCCGTCGCGCTGCGGCTGACCGGGCTCGGTGACGCTCACGGTGATTCTGCGCAGAGCGCGATCGTTCATGTCCAGGGTGCGGGGCCAGGAGATCGCGTCCGGATCGATCTCCAACGGATTTCCGTGGAAGAGGTGTGAGTCGATGAGCGCTGACAGGAGGTTGTGCGCGGAGGTGATGGCGTGAAAATCGCCGTGGAAGTGCAGGTTGACCTGATCGGCTGGTTCGATCCTGGAGCGCCCCCCTCCGGCTGCGCCCCCCTTCATGCCGAAGACCGGTCCCAGCGACGGTTCGCGGGAGGTGATGATGGCGCTTTTGCCGATCCGCTCCAGGCCCTGCACCAGACCGATGGAGGTGACGGTCTTGCCTTCGCCAGCGGAGGTTGGCGTGGTTGCAGTGACCAGGATCATCTTGCCACGCCGTTCCCCGCGCGGGGAGTTCTTCAGCAGGTTGAGGCTGAGCTTGGCGCTGACGGCGCTGCGGCGCTCATAGTCCGCTGCGTTCAGACCCAGTTTGGAGGCGATCGCTTCAATCGGCAGCAGGTTTCTGGGCGAGTTTCCTGACACGGCATTCTCCAGGTGGCGCAAAGGTGCACAAGCGTCAGTATGGCATTCTGACGGGCTCGGCCCAAACCAGCATACTGCTGCGCGTGGAGGGGAGCATGGGGAGGGAGCTTCAGGAGACGATAAGCGGTTGCAAGCCCGGTGGATGCACTGCGCACCTTTTGGGGACGGATCTTCGCGCTGATTCAACAGGGTGACAGGCTGGTTGAAGCATGCGCCCAAGCAGTGAGCGTGAGGCAGCAAGGTTGGGCGTGACGAGTAGATATGGGCGATGGGCCGGGTGGAACTCGGAGTGGCACCTGGTTCAGCGATTCCAGCAGCACGAACCGGCTGCTCCGGACGGCGACGGGTTCTTCTTCGGCTGCAAGGCTGGGAGGCTTGAAGAGAAGCAGGACGCCGGCCGTCGGCATCCAGGAGTGGGAGTCTCCAACGTTGCCGGAGTCTCCAACGTTGCCGGAGACGGAGATGACGGTGAGCAACCCGAGTTGTTTGAACGCTCCGGCAGGGCAGAGACCCGATCAGGGATGAGTTACAAGTGCGGAACTCAGGCTGAGGTGCTTTGCAATCTCAGGCCTCAAGGGAGGGTGCCCGCTCTTGTTTCAGCGACTGCGGAGGGGTGCGAGCAGCCGGACCAGAAGCGCCATGGTCCGGCTGCCGGTCGTCTATTGCACCGTCAGCGTGACCGAGGTGGACTGCGAGAGCGCACCCGAGCCAGCGCCGGAGACAGCCATGATGGTTACGGTACTGGAGCCAGCGGGGGTACCGGAGTTCGAGCTTGACGAAGAGTTGCCGCTCCCGCCGCAGGACGACAATCCCAGCATCGTAACCGCACCAAGCAGGACGAGCATCCATCCCAGACGCCTCTTTTTGTAGAGCAGCGGGATGAGGAGGAGGCCGGCCGCCAGGGTGCTGCCGGTCCATCCGGAGAGGGCCACGAAGTGGCGCCGCACCTGGGCGCTGGGTGCTGTGGTCAGGATCGTCAGTGTTGTGCTTGCGGCCGCGGTTCCGTTGGGAGTGACGGTAGCCGGAGAGAAGCTGCAGGAGGCTTCAGCGGGCAGGCCCGAACAGGTAAAGGTGACGGCGGCGTTGAAGCCGTTGACCGGCGTCACGGAGAGGTTCAACGTTCCGCTCTGGCCGGGCCCGACGCTCAGGCTGGTTTGGCTCGGGGCCAGGGTGAAACTCGGATTGAGAATGACCTGGGTTGTGGCCTCCGCGGCGGACTTGGGGCTCTCGACGTTGCCGGTCTTGTCTGTGGCGATGCTGTAGAAGCTATAGCTGCCCGCGGCGGATGCGGTATAGCTGGCAGATGTTGCGGTTGTCTGGGATTGCCAGATGGAGTAGGCCCCGCCGTTCAAGGAGACGTAGATGTCATAGAAGGCGACGCCCGATCCGGTATCGGTGCCCGACCAGTTGACCGTAAATGTTGCGATGTCGGTGGTGGCCGGCAACGCTGCAACGGAGCTGGTCGGTGGCGTCACATCCAGAGTGTTCGACCAGATGGGGGTGTTGATGGGCGCATTGGCGTCGAAGACGACGGTGGCCATATTGCTGATCACGGTTCCTGTGGTGTCGGCTGCCTTGGGCGCGACGCTGAAGATCACGCTGCCCTGGCCGGAGACGCCATCGGTATCAGGGGGCAAGAACCCAACCGTGGGATCCGTTGGTGGAAGACCGGTAGAGGGGTCGATGGAGGTGAAGGTCCAGGTCAGCAGTCCTGTCTGGGCGCTGAGGCTGCCCTGAACCAGGACGGACAAGCTGGAGTTGATGTTGTAGAGGGTGTTGTAGTTGGTGACGCCGGAGGGGACGCTGATGATGTTGGTTCCGAAGGTGAAGGCAATTAACTGGACGGTGCTGAGATCCACCTTGGTGGGGTCGAGCTGGTCCGTGACGATCACCTGGGCGGCCGGAGCGGTGGCGGTGGGCGAGTTTTCAAAGGAGATGTCGTAGGGGAAGGGAACGATGCGCATGTAGTAACTGGACGAGCCATCTCCCATTGGTCCATCTTTTTCATTGGGGTCAATCGATCCAACCGCGGA
>JAJZDM010000181.1 GCA_021806005.1 Acidobacteriota bacterium
CACATCGGCCTCCGTGGGCGCGCCCTGCGTCAACAGCAGCACAGCGGGTCTCTTCCCTGCTCCGTCCGGGACGGCCAGCAGACCGCCCAGCTCCACCCCCGTGGCGCTGGGCCAGGAGATCGTCTCCAGCCGCCAGCCCGTCCTCTGCTCGGTCGTAATCATGCGAACCTCCGGCGGCGCTGCGCCGGGCCGCGCCGTGATCCCCGCCGTGGCGCGCACCTGTTGCTCCATCTGCCTGCGGAAGACCGCCAGCGCGGCCTGCCCCGTAGGCGGATGAGGATGCCTCGGCAGCGGCGTCTCGCTGCGGCTCAAAGCCGCCACCGTCAGCCCACCCAGAGAGCTGCTCACCTGGCCGGTGCTGGTGCAGAGCAGCGCCTGCGGATCAGACAGTGGAAGATTCACCAGCGTCGGACTCTGGTCGCTCTGCAACAGCCAGTGGGTGAAGAAGCCGACGATCTCCGCCATGATGGGCCGCAGGTTGCCGTGATGGCCTGGGCCGTTGATCCACATGAGATGATCTTCCGCTCCATAGAGCCCATAGATACGGCGCGCCTCGTCCACCGACTGCCGCGCGCCGGCGAAGGGAAACATATCTTCCGTCGTGGAGATCACGGCATACGGACGAGGCGCAGCCGCCTCCATCCAGTCCGGGAAGCCCAGACCGGCTTGAAGAAACCCGGGGATGGTCTGTTCCGCCTCCTGCGGACCCAGCGTGGGCAGCAGCTCACTGTAGCTGGTGATGTAGCAGGCTACCCCCGCAGCCTTCACGCGAGAGTCCAGCGCGGCCAGATACGCGGTGACGGTTCCTCCACCGGAACAGCCCACCGCTCCGATGCGATCCGCATCGATATCAGGCCGACTCTGCAGATAATCGATGCCGCGCATCGCGTCCCAGACAAAGTAACGCGCGATATGCCGTCCCCCGAGCATCATCTGGGAGCTGGCCTCGCTGTGTTCTCCGGTGGGCCGGCTGGCCAGCGACTTGCCCGTGACGGGGTCCAGATACTGCAGGCGCTCGCCCTCGCCAATGGGGTCGTAGGAGAGCACGGCCACGCCCAGCCGCGCCATGTTGGAGGCGAAGTACCAGGCGTCGAGCTTGCCGGAAGGACTGTGACCCGGCGTCCACACCACCGCGGGGAAGCGTCCGCCCGGCCACGCAGGCGGATGATCCGGCAGATAGAGGTCGGCAGTAACGTGGAACCCCGGCAGGCTGTCGTAGATCACCCGCTCCACGTGAAAGCCCTGCTCCGGTACCGTCCCGATGACCCGCGCATCAAGCGGCGTGTGCCGCCTTGGCAGCCCACCGATGAGGCGCAGAACCGTGCTGCGCACCCAGGCCCTCCTCTGCTCCGCCTGCGCTCGGCTCTGGATCTTCGCCACCGCCTCACCCCGCCGCGCGATATCGGCACCGGAAAGACCGTTCCAGTAGCGATCCAGTTGTCCCTGGGAACTGGCCGGGGGAACATCGTCAGCGCGCACCGCCAGCGCACCGGCCAGCAGCGCCGGCAGTAGAAGAACCAGCGCACAACGCGCCGCGATGCGCGATCTCGTCCCGCCATACAGACGCATGGAGCTTCTCCTGTCAGCGCAGGGAGCGGCAGCAGAGTCCCTGCCGAAGCCCTGACCGCAGCCAGAGCCCGCTCAGCGCCGATGCCGCGCCACCGTGCCACCTTCCGCTGCGCCTGGCTCGAAATCAGCGCGCCTGAATACGGCCCCTCAGTGGTCGTACCACTGCGCCACGCAGAACTATAGCACATGCTGGCGCGGTGGCGTCCCTGTAGCTGGGCGCTCCGTTCCCTTTGGCGGAAGACTTGCCCCGGGGTGGTGAGATAACAGGCCCATTGGGGCGGGATATGCTGCACAAATGCCTCCCGCTTCCACCGTCATTCTGTGCAGGGCGATGAGCCCTTGTTTCATCACTCACCCCTCGCTGGAATCAAACTTTGAATCTCGAAGTGAAGGAGGGATTCGCCCTGGCCTGCAGGAGTGCAAATGGCAATATCCTTTCTCTGTGAGCTTATGGAAAAAGCCTCGAACCAACCAGCGAGGCGCTGCCGGTTGTATAAAGTCCAACGAACTTTCCCTCGCATGTCCAGGCAGCAAATACGGTCCGTTTATCTCCGTGGCATCCGAAGCACAATGGGCTCCGAGTCGATACCGCCATCGAGACCCAACATGGCTGCATTGACGAACAGGGTCTCCCCGATGTTTGCCATCCCATGGGCTCCATGAATGTGTCCGAAGAGGTGCAACTGAGGATTGAGTCTGTTCACCGCCTCCCGAAGTTCCGGGCACCCCTGGTTGTGCAGCGTTCCCGGGGAGCGGTCCAGAACGCCATAGGGCGGTCCATGAGTCACCAGAATGTTCACATCTGCGGGGATGGCCGCGTACAAGCGTGAGCGATCTTTGGGCGAACTGCGCCCAAACGCGCCCCCCGAAAGAGGCGTGATCGGTGAGCCCCATACTCTGAGGCCAATCATCTCCAGCCCTTCGTCGATCAACACCACTGCGTTGGAAACCAGCCGGCGCCTGGAGGAATCGGCCTCCAGGAAGAATTCGTGATTCCCCGGCACGACAACCTTGTAACGATGAGGGAGTTCGCCAAGCCATTCATTGAAGTCCAAAATGGCAGCGGCACTCTTCGAAAACATTGTGAAATCGCCGGCATGGATCAGGATGTCTCCGTCCGGCACGTCCACTTCGCGGTGAAGTTCATGGGTATCGGAGATGCATACAATCGTAGGCTCGTGCATCAAGCCGCCTCCCCTCCCCAAAACACCGGATCAGTCCCCAGCCCATACATCCTGTGAATCGTCATCACCCCGTTATGGTAGAGCACTTTGCAGCAGGTCTCACGAATCACGGCCGTGCCGGTCCTGCCGCCAAGGGGACCCCAAAGGCCCGTCTCATCATGCTGAAGGTATCCTTCCGGTTGGACCGCTTGCGGCAATACTGCAACAATTCGTCCTTCCGGAACATGAAGCCATGGAAGATCTGCTGCCAGATGCCGCCAGCTTCACCCGTTGCCTCCAGTCGGGCATCGGTTCTACCCTGCACACCATCCCACCCACCTTCAACCTCTCCACGCTGACGCTCCCCTCCGGCCCGACTAACTCGCAGAACAGCCTTCAACCCGGCCAGACAACCAGAATCAGCAATCCAACCACGGTTGTGGTCTACATCGATCGCAACACCCAGATGCTCAGCACCAGTCCCCTTGCCGTGAGCAGCGTTGCTCGCTTCTATGGACGAGTCTTCAACAAGGACGATGCGTTGAGCATGGACTGCTCCCAGATCAGCACGGGAGCCGCCAAGCAACCACAGTCTGCCAGCCGACGGTCCCTCCGCCCGGCTCCTCCTGTTACAGGTGTTGGCGCTTGGGATGCGTCCGATGTTGCTTCGGCAGATGGCTTGCCGCTTCTGTGCGCACGGCCGGTTCCTTCAGCAGCACAAGCTGGTCAAAGATGCCTGCGATCACAATCCTGATCGCGTCTTTTGTCATCGTGGACGGCTCGAACTCCGACTCCAGCAGCAGCACGGAGACGATGGGCATCAGGGAGTAGAGCGCTACGGCCCGGCTCACCGGGAGTTTGCTTCCTTTCGCCGATCCGTACAGCCTTTCGAACTCCGCATCGCGGTTGCTCGACAGCGGAAAGTGGAGGTTCTGGTAACGCTCTTTCACTTCTGGATGCCGGAGGGCGAACATCTTGAACTCCAGCATCAGCAGCGACCAGTCCTTGTCCTCCACCATCTCCAGCATGAAATCGCGCAACACGGCGATGTTGGCATCCACATCTCGCCCCATCAGTCCGCTCAGCTTCTCGCGATAGCGCCGGCGATGATCGGAGATCAAGGCCAGGAAGATGTCTTCCTTGCTCTTGAAGTGGCCGTAGATGGCGCCCTTCGTCCGTCCGGCGAGCTCCGCAATATCCTTCAGATCCGCCCCTTCATAGCCGTCGCGGACAAAGATCGTCTTGGCTGCGCGCAGCAACCGGTCGTGGGTCTCGCGCGAGCGCTCCTCCAGCGTCTTTGGCCTCCGGGCCACCTCGGTTTGTGCTGCCGCAGGAGCAGTCGATTTCAAGGGATAGCCTCCATGCTCGGGACGATCGTCCTGGTTGCCGCTCCATTTGCCGCTGTCTCCCTGGCCTGTTTCTTCAGCGCTTTTTCGAACCTCTTCTCCAGCGTTGTGGCCGTCTTCCTGGCAACGTCCGTGCTTTCCTCCTCACCCCGAACAGTAGATTTTACAGGCTTATTCATATCCATCGCACCTGTCCGGTCCGTCAGGTGCGCGTTGAACCTCATCTGGGTAGTACCGACAAACAAGCCAACCGGACCCAGCATGGCCCGCTCGATGGAGCTGCCTTGCTTGAAGCCGGTGATGGACATCCGCAGGACGTACTGCGGACAGACGCCTGCTGGAAGATCCTGGCCCTCGCGATAGACATGCGTCACGCCCTTCGCTCTCCCAAACCGCTCCACCAGGCGCTCGTAGGTCAGTCCCTGGTACACCGCGGGCACCGCGACGCCCTGCCAGTCCGGCTCGGCTACCAGCAACGCCCCAGCTTCGGTGCGGGCGCTTCTGCAATCCGGTGCCGCAACGGGCTGCATCGCCCGGGGTAGACGCGCAAAGTGAGCCAGTGCTTCGCCGGCTTGCGTGGCGCCAAGAAAGAATACCGCGGAGTGCATCCCTCCCTGCGGGTCCGTGAAGTCAACGGTAAGCATGCCAATGCGGTGATGCGCAAAGGTCGCAATCACAATGCCTCCGCCGTCAGGAACCAGCATGCGCGCAATTCTTCCACCGGTTCCCCCGAGTTCAACACGCTGCTTGCAGACACTGACAGCGGTGATGGCTCCTGCGGCTATGGATGTGCTGGCCGCCTTGCCGGTGAAGGCCAGGCCCTGCCCATCCAGCGTAAGCGTTCCCTTCCCATGTGGCTTGACGCCTTGAAGTCCATCGATAAACTCGACCTTCGAGTCCGTCCAATCACTCCCCGCACCGTGGTTCAACGTCGGCGCGGCAGGACCGTCCGCTCG
>JAJZDM010000040.1 GCA_021806005.1 Acidobacteriota bacterium
CCAGTAGCCAAAGCTGACGACAAAGCCCAGACCGAAGACGATGCCGGTCCAGTTCACGCCCATGGGATTGCCGCGGAAGTGGCCGAGAGTCGACCAGAGGTGGGTGTAGCTGGGATTGCCTACGTTGTGGGCGATCTGCGCCTTCAGATTCGTCCAGCCGCCGGCCTCGATGAGGCCCAGGATCGGGACCAGCGCGGCTCCAGCCCAGATGAGGACAAATTGCACCACCTCATTGATGATGGCCGAACGGAGACCGCCGAGCATAACGTACACCGTGACCGTGACGGCGCCAACCCAGATCGAGAAGTTGATGTTCCAGCCAAGGATCACCTTCATCACCAGGGCCATGGCGTACATATTGACGCCAGACATCAGAATGGTCATCAGGCCAAAGCTGATCGCGCTCAGCGCCCGGGCTTCCTCGCCGAAGCGAAGCTGCAGGTAGCCGGGCACCGAGTGGGTCTTGGAGATGTAGTAGAACGGCATCATCACGATGCCCAGAAACAGCATGGCGGGGATGGCGCCGATCCAATACCAGTGGGCGGCCAGGATGCCGTACTGGTAGGCCGATCCAGCCCAGCCCATCAGTTCCAGAGAACCGAGATTGGCGCTGACAAAGCTCAGGCCTGCGATCCAGGCCGTCATCTCTCTGCCCGCAAGGAAGAACTCCTCGCTCGTATTCGTTGCTCGCTTGACGTAAAAGCCGACGAAGATGACCAGTACGTAGTACAGGACAAGGATGAGAATATCGATCGGCGCGAGATGGGTCAGCTGAGCGGTGAGAAGAGCGGACATCGTGCGGAGAGATCCATTCTTGAAGAGAAGTGGCGATCGTTGTGGACAGACCGGAACAGCGCGGGGCAAACGGCAGGTGCGAACATCATCCAGAAAGCGTTTTCTGTATTACCGGATCGATCATACAATAACGCTATCAAACTGTACCAGCCATGAATAAGAATTGGGAAGAGCTGTAATTAAAGCGAGTTAATATATTTTATGACGAACTCTTCCCAGGCTGATGCCGGACCAGCCTGCCGAGGGGTCCGGCGCCTACGGTGCGCGGCAGTGGATCCGGAGACCGGGTTGGCTGCCGGTTTTCTTTTCCTCTCGGAGAGGCGCAAGATAGAGCGTGGAGTCTGTGAAGTGGCTGTGTCAAAAGGCAGCCATCTCACCAAGTGAGGGTGCCGGAGACGGTATCCAGGCCGTATCCAAAGGAGGAGTCCGATGAAGAAAGCTCTGTTGCCCACAGTCGTTCGTACAGGAGTGCTCTCGCTGGCCGTTGCTGGCCTGTTCGCGCCCGGATTCAGCGATGCGCAGAATCTGGGCCAGAATCTGGGCCAGGATATGAGTAAAGATATGAAGACTGCCGGGCATGACACTGCAAACGCCGGTAAGACGGTGGTCGATAAGACGGTTCACGGAGCCAAGGTTGCGACCAAGGACACGGCGAAGGGCACCAAGGATGTGGCAAAGAAGGCTACCTCCGCGACCAAGACCGGGATCAACGACACGACCAAGGATACCGACAAGATGCTGCACAAGATGTAACGGCAGGATGGCTGGGCAGGTCGGTTCTGGGCGAGGTTCTCCGCGATCGGTCGTTGGGGCCCCGCTCTCTCCCGGCCACCTGTGCCTTTGCGCCCGGTACTGATTCTGAGAGCGGACGGATGCTGGCTACCCGCCTGGAACATCCTGCAAGCCCATATCTCGAAGGGCCAGGATGCGGGGCGACTATCGAGGATGCGCGCGACAATCCAGAACGCGGGCGACTGTGAAATCTCAGTGGATCTCCTGAGACTCGAGACGGTCTGCTGCCTCGGAGATGCGCTGGCCAGACGCCAACAGACCGACCGCCGCCCGCTTGAACTCAAACTTCCGTGCCCTCTGCGGTCCCTCACCTTTGCTTCATCCCGTCGCAGTAGTTTCACCCTGCCAAGGGCTGCGTACTCGCAGCGGCCGGGCCGGTTGGAAGCTCAATCCTGATCTTGGAAGTTGCGAGCGGGGTGTGGGACGAGGATGCTGGCGCAGGCAACCACCAGGGCGATCCAGTAGAGATCAGCGCCGAGCAGGTGAAGGACCTGCATCAGGGACGAGGCCAGTGACAGAACATCCAGGGCTCCGAGGAAGAGTTGAAAGCCGATGAGAGCCAGAACCAGCCGTCCCAGTCCGCTGCGACTCTGAACGGCGAGCCAGATGGCGCAACCGACAGCGACGAGGGCGGAGGCTGGATGCAGCCAGCGCACATGCACCAGAAGGGGTGAGTGTGCGGTAAAGTCCGCCAGCAGTGCGGTATGGAGAGAGGTGGGGGGGAAGAGGGTATCTGCCAGTGCGGCGACCGAGCCCAGCGCGCCCACGAAGAGAGTTGTGCCCAGCGCCAGCCATGCAGCGTTGCGGGCTCTGCTGCCGGGAACGGGAGGCTGAGGCCGGTCGCGCAACCACCACCAGGTAAGCGCGATGGCCGCCAGCAGGAGCATGGTGTTGCTGAAGTGGATGCACTGCACGAGGACGCGCATCATGGAGGCGTTGTCTTCCACGTAACCTCCTTTGACCAGCAGAGCGCCCAGGAGAGCCTCGGTGATGAGCAGAACGCCGGACCAGACAGCCGCGCGGCGGGCTCGGTGACCGCGTGGGCGGGCAAGAAAGGTAAAAGCGATCAAAACGGCCAGCAGAGCGGTACAGATGCCGGTGAGAAAGCGGTGGGTGTACTCGATGATGGTGGCCAGGCGGGGATGATGCGGGAAGAAGACACCGTTGCACAGCGGCCAGTGATTGCCGCAGCCCGCCCCGGATCCGGTGGCGCGGACCAGGGCGCCTTGCAGGATGACCAGCACCATGAAACCGACCACGACTGCGGCGTAGGCTGAGAGAGCGTCTGCTTGCCGGGAACTGGAGATTGGGGCGATCGTGCTGCGCATAGGCTTGATTGTACGGGCGCTGCACGCACAAGCGGTGCGATATGCGAGCCACAGAAGGCTGGCCGGTTGCAGCGGTGAGCCCTCCGGGTCTATTTGATCGCCAGCTCCCGGGCGCGTTCGGTGGCTCGCTTGACCGCTTTGATCAGGGTGACGCGCGCGCCTCCCGCTTCCAGTTCAAGGATGCCGTCCACGGTGCAGCCGGCGGGGGTGGTCACCTCATCCTTGAGCAGGGCCGGGTGGGAGCCCGTCTCCAGGACCATCCTGGCGGCTCCGTAGGTGGTCTGGGCCGCGAGCAGCGTGGCGATGTCGCGTGGAAGGCCTACGTTGACGCCGGCTTCGGCCAGAGCCTCGATGATGATATAGAGGAATGCCGGACCCGAACCTGAGAGGCCTGTGACCGCATCCATGTGCTTTTCATCGACGATGACGGTGCGGCCGACGGTGGAGAAGATCTTCTGCGCCAGAGCGAGTTGAAGAGTAGTGACGAAGCTGCCTCGGCAGATGGCGGTGACCCCGGCGCCCAGCATGGCCGGAGTGTTGGGCATGGCGCGAATCACGGCGAGGTTGCAGCCCGCAGCGTCTTCGATTGCCCCGGTCTTGACCGAGGCGGCAAACGAGATGAGCAGCTTGCCGGGATGAAGCACGGAGGAGATGCTGCCGACCAGGTCAGTCATCTGCTGCGGCTTTACGCCCAGAAGAATGACGTCTGCCTGTTCGGCCGCCTTGAGGTTGTCGGTGGTGACCGAGACGCCAAACTGCTGACTGAGAGCCAGAGCACGGGCTTCATGGGCGACGGTGGCGGTTACATGCTCGCGAGGGAAGAGGCCGGCGCTGAGAAAGGCCTGCAACAGGATGCCGCCCATCTTGCCTGCGCCGAGGACGGCAATCTTCATGTGAGCGGTGGAGTCGGTCGTCGCTGCGATGGAGCTCATGCATCAAGGCTATCAAAAAGGCGAGCGATACAGTTTGCCGGCGCCGGGTCTCTGCACTGCGCCTATCGTCCCGAAGCTGTTGGCTGCGCTAGAGTTCTGGATCCCCGGGCTGGGATGCGGTGCTGCCAAAGGAGATCCCCTGCGCCGTTAGCTTGGCTCGTTTGGCCCGCCTCATCCGGCGCGGTCCATCCGGGTCGGAAGAAGTGACTCTGGATCCGGCCGGGCGGAGGCGTCGAGCATGCGGTAGAGGGTGGAACGGCTGATGCCCAGCACCTCGGCGGTGCGCAGCTTGTTGCCGTTGCAGGCCAGCAGCACGGAGCGGATGTGCTCCTGGACCACGTCCTGTAGACGCATCATGCGAGTTTCGCGGCGATGGTGCTGGGAGGGCGGGGGGGCGCTGCCGAGGACCGCTTCCAGGTCAAAAGATTCCAGAACCGATTTGCTCCCGGTGAAGGCGCCACGCTGGAAGAGTCCCTCGGCGGTGGCGTAGAGCTGGGGCAGGTTGCCGGGCCAGGGAAGTCTGCGCGCGGTCTCCAGCAGATCCGGAGAGAGTTGGGGCGGCGTGGCTCCGGCCTGGGAGGCCATGCCCTCCAGGATCTGGGTCAGCAGATGAGGAACATCTTCGCGACGGTCGCGGAGAGGTGGAATGACGATCCGCAGCGCTCCCAGGCAATCTGCCAGATCCCCGGAGAAGTTGTTGGCGCTCACCAGCGGTCGCAGTCCACGCTCTGCAAAGGCGACGATCCGGGGCGCCTGGGAGCCGTACTTGCGCACCAGGTGCAGGAGCGCATTCTGGGCGCTGCGCGGGATGCGCTCCGGGCGAGGAAGGTAGAACATACCCTTGCTCGCCATCACGCTGTGCGCATCCGGCCTGCCGAGCAGCCGCTCTGCCTCGGCCGAGGTCAGGATGACGAAGGGGCGGTCTCTCAGGGGTGAGAACTGGTGCAGGATGCGTGCGGCAGCCTCCTCGCCAGAGCCACGTTCCCCGGTCAGCAGGGCCGTCCGGAAGTAAGGAGCAACCCGCCGGATCTGGCTGCGCAACTGGGTCATCACAGCACTGGTTCCATCCAGCCAGAGCGCCGGGGCCGGTGACTGCGGGTTCATCTCGGGCGGGGGAAGAGGCGCTGCCGGAGGCAGATTGGGAACCCGATGGAGTTCAGACATGATCTACCTATCGGCAGATCGCGACGATCGTTTAGCCGGAGATGAGTCGGGGAGCGGATCGGATCCAGAGGTCTGCGTCGGACTGAAACAACATCAGCCCCGTTTGCACGGGGCTGATGTTGTTTTACAAGGCGGTTCGGAGCGCTAAACGGCGGAGTTGACACAGTAGGTGTCAAAGGCGCGGGTGAGCTCCTGCGCGATGGCTGGCGCGGTGGAGTTCTCAATGGCCGATCGCTGCAGCAGGTAGATCAACTGGCCGTCGCGAAGGATGGCTACGGCCGGTGAGGTGGGCGGGTGACCCTGGAAGTAGCTGCGGGCGCGCTCGGTGGCCTCGCGGTCCTGGCCGGCGAAGACCGAGATGATCTGGTCGGGCTTGTGGGTGTGGTCCAGGGCGAGACGAACTCCGGGGCGCATCTTGCCGGCGGCGCAGCCGCAGACGGAGTTGACCACCACCATGGTGGTTCCCGGCCGGGCCAGAGCGGCATCGACCTCGGCGCCGGTACGGGCCTCGACGACCCCGGCTTTGGTGAGTTCCTCGCGCATGGGTATGAGCATGATCTCTGGATACATCTTGTTGCCTCCTGGGAGTCCTGGATGGTGAGGTTCTGGCGAAGAACTTCGTTGATTGGATTGTACCCGGACCGAAATGGTCGCACCAGGCGGGGAGGGCCTCCGGAGAGCTGATGTACTCTCATAGCGTGCCTACAGGGTTGCAGATTCAGAATGAGATTCCGCTGGCGCCGCTCACCACCTTTGGGATCGGGGGGCCGGCACGCTACTTTGCGGTTGCGGATACGGAGACCCAGGTAGCCGAGGCCGTGGCCTGGGCCGAGCAGAGAAGCCTGCGCCTGTTCATCCTGGGTGGGGGAAGCAACCTGCTGGTGCGGGATGCGGGGTTCGACGGCCTGGTGCTCCGGATCGGAGTTCCGGGTGTGGAGAGCTGTGGAGACGGCTGCTTCGAGGTGGGCGCTGGAGAGATTTGGGATCAGTTCGTCGAGAGGGTCGTCGGACAGGAGATGGCCGGGGTAGAGTGCCTGGCGGGGATTCCCGGCTCGGTGGGCGGAACGCCGGTACAGAACGTCGGTGCCTACGGGCAGGAGGTTGCGGAGACGATTGAGTGGGTGCGGGTCTTCGATCGCAGGAGCCACGCCTGGGTGCGGCTGGAGAAGGGGGCCTGCCGCTTCCGCTATCGCCAGAGCCTGTTCAACAGCGACGAACCAGAGCGCTACATCGTCACCCGGGTGGGGTTCCGGCTGCGGCCGGGAGGCAGGCCGAACCTCCGATACGCCGATCTGCAGCGCCGTCTGGGCGGGCGGGAGGATTTGAGCCTGGCCTCTGTGGCCGCGGTGGTGCGGGAGATACGGCGGGAGAAGGGCATGCTGCTGGTGGAGGGAGATGCTGATTGCAGGAGTGCGGGGTCGTTCTTCAAGAATCCGGTAGTGAGTCTGGACCGCCTGGAGGCGATCGCCGCCGCAGCCGGGGTGCAGCCCGGCACGGTGCCCGGCTGGCCGGCGGGGGTCGGCTTGATCAAGGTTCCAGCGGCCTGGTTGCTGGAACGGGCGGGGTTTGTGAAGGGCTTCGGGGATGGGCCCGCCGGCATCTCAACCCGGCATACGCTGGCGCTGACCAATCGGGGCGGCGCGACCTGTGCGGACATCGAGCGGCTGCAGGGGCAGATTGTGGACGGAGTAAAGGAACGATTCGGGATGACGCTGGAGCGCGAACCGGTGCTGCTGGGGTAGAGCGGATTCAGTGCCAGGAGATCTGCGGGTAGAGGCTGTTTTACAGCAGGATCTGGAGCATGCGGGAGCGCTCCTCGGCCAGGACGCGGGCGGCCGGGCCCTGGTCGATGATCCGGCCCTGCTCGACGCGAATCACCTCGGCTCCCAGCATCAAAGCCTCCTCCACATCGTGAGTCACGGAGAGGACGGGGGCTCCGAGTTGGGCGGCACGCTCCTGCATGCGTGGAAGCAGGGTGTGGCGCAGGGCGCGGTCGATGCCGGTGAAGGGCTCGTCCAGCAGGATGAGACGGGGGTGAGGTACGGCGAAGGCTCGCGCGAGGTTCACGCGCTGGCGTTCCCCGCCGGAGAGATCGGCTGGCCGGCGCTGGGACAGCGCCTCCAGTTGGAAGCACTGGATCGCCTGGTCGATGATGGCTGCGTTGCTGTCAGGCTGATCCGCGGGGGAGTGGCGGGCAGACCGACCGCGCTGCGCCTGGCTGGGGAAGGCGATGTTCTGCCGGGCGGACATGTGCGGAAACAGGACGGCGCCCTGCGGGGCGTAGGCCAACTCGCGAAGGTGCGGAGCAACGTGGTGACGCTGATGATCCCATTCGACGGGAGCGCCGGAACTCGCCACGCCGGTGCTGAAGCCGGAGATACTGGTGGTGCGCGGAGCGTGAGGAAGAAGACCGCAGATCGCGCGCAGGATGGTGCTCTTGCCGCTGCCGGAGGGGCCAAAGATGACGGTCCAGCGGGCGGTGAGCGCAAGCTCAAGGTCCAGTTGGAGGGCGCCTACGCGCGTGTTGAGCCGGAGTCGGTAGAGCGGCGGCTCCGGCGGCAGTTCTGCGGGAGCCTGGTGCGGCGCGCGGCGGGATGGTTCAATGTCACGCAATCTCTGCCCTCCTGCTTCCGCGCCCGTAGACGATCAGCAACGCAAGGAAGGATAGACCCGCCAGCGCCGCCGCGGTGAGGTTGGCATCCGTGTAGCGGAGTTCCTGCACCTGGTCGAAGATCGCGATGGAGAGGGTGCGGGTGACGCCAGGGATGTCTCCGCCGACCATGAGCACGACGCCGAACTCTCCCACGGTGTGGGCGAAGGTGAGCACCGCGGCGGTGATGAAGGAGGCGCGGGAGAGGGGAAGCGTAATGCGGCGAAAGACGGTCCAGGGCGCCGCGCCGAGAACCCGTGCGACCTCAACGGTGGGGCGATCGATGGACGAAAAGGCCACCACCAGCGGCTGCACGGCGAAGGGCAGGCTATAGATCATGGAGCCGAGGAGCAGGCCGGGGAAGGTGAAAGCCAGTGGGTGACCGACCAGTGCGATGAGGGTTCGTCCCAGGGCGGTTGCCGGACCCAGGCCCACCAGCAGATAGAAGCCAAGCACGGTGGGCGGAAGCACCAGAGGCAGAGCCACGGCAGCTTGCACCACGCGCCGCACCACGCCCCGGCCGGCTGCGATCCAGGCCGCCAGCGGCGTGGCCAGCAGCAGCAGCAGCAGGGTGGTAAGGCTGGCCAGGCGAAGCGTTAGGCCAAGGGCGGCAAAGTCCATGCTGGTGTCAGTCTAGTGTAGATGCGGCGATCCCGCGCGTGGGCGAGAACTCTGCAAGGGCCCTCGGGGGGGGTGAGGAGGCTGCACCGGACGCTGCTGCCGGAATGGCGGATCCGGTCGATTTTAGCTGGCTGGGTCCAGGCCGAAGCCGGGGAGGCTCTGTTGAACCTTCTGGCTGGTAAGCCACTGGAGAAACCGATGCGCTTCGCTCGGGTTGCGGGAGGACTTCAGGATCACAGCGCACTGGCGGATCGGCTGGTAGCTTCCAGCCGGAAACCGGACGAAGGAGCCAAGGGCGCGGTCGTGTGCTGAGTTGGCGATGGTGAGGGAGATGAGCGCCACCTGGGCGTTGCCGGACTCGGCGAACTCCGCTGTCTGCCCGATGTTCTCCGCGATGGCCAGTTTGCCGGCGATCTGAGTGTAGACGTGCAGACTTTCGAGCGCCTGGCGGGCAGCGACGCCGTAAGGAGCGTGCAGCGCATTGGCGATGGCGATCTTTTTAACCCTGGGGCTGGTGAGGACGTCGAGCGCGAGGGGTTGTGCGGGCGAGTCGTGGCGCGCCCATAGCACCAGCACACCGTGCGCATAGGGTACAGGGCTCGGCTCATCGCTGAAGCCGGCGGTCACCAGCCGCTGGGGATGAACCTCATCGGCGGAGAGAAAGACGTCCTGGGGATCGCCGTTGAGGATCTGCTCGGTGAGGGTCGCGGAGGACCCGAAGGAGGCGATGATCCTGACGCCCGTGGCCTTCTCGTACTCCTGCTGGAGTGCGGGCAGAACGGGTTCCAGATCGGCCGCGGCTGCGATGCGGAGTTCGCCGGACGATGCGCCCCCTGCGGCTTGCGCGGCGGAGACTGCGCAGAACGGCAGGAGCGTGACGGTGGCCAGGGCCAGGGTGAGGACGGACTGATTCCAGACCAGACGCGCTTTACGGTAGGCTAGAGAAAAGCATGAACTCTTCATCACACATCCTTCGGTGCACGGGTTGCGGCGAACGAATTGCCGCTGCGCAGGCACAAAGCAATTTTAGATGCCGCGCCTGCGGCGATCTGTTTGAAGTGGAGTACCCCTGGAGCGAGAGCGCAGCGGAAGGCGGTTCTTCGGCAAGCCAGGTCGCAGCCAGAAACCTGCCTAATCCAAGCGCGCTTCGTTATCTGTGGCAGGAGCGCAGAACCTCGACGATGGGCGTGGATCAGAGCGGTGTGTGGAGGTTCCGGGATCTGCTGCCGATTGTGCCCGAGGAGCAAGTGGTCACGCTGCGCGAGGGGAACACTCCGCTGTATGAGATGCCCCGGACGGCGGCGGCTTTGGGGCTGAATTGGCTGCTGGCGAAGCATCAGGGGATGAATCCGACTGGATCCTTCAAGGACACCGGGATGACGGCGGCGCTCTCCGTAGCCGTAGCCAGTGGCTTTGAGTGGGTGGCGTGCGCCTCGACGGGAAACACCTCCGCGGCCATGGCGGCCTATGCTGCCCGGGCCGGGGTGCGCAGCCTGGTTCTGATTCCGGAGGGGAAGATCGCCTGGGGCAAGCTCTCGCAGGCGATGGACTATGGATCGACGACTCTGCAGTTGCGGACCGACTTTGATGGCTGTGTGCGGGTGCTGGGAGAGGTGGTGCAGCGGGCGCCGGTGTACCTGCTGAACTCAGTGAATCCCTACCGTCTGGAGGGGCAGAAGACGCCGGCCTTTGAGATTCTGGAGCAGTGCGACTGGCAGCCGCCGCACCACGTGATTGTTCCCGGCGGCAACCTGGCCAACTGCTCCGCGCTGGGCAAGGGCTTTGCCGAGATGATGCACCTGGGCCTGATCCACCGGGTGCCGAAGATCAGCGTGATCCAGGCGGAGGGGGCCAATCCGTTGTATCGCAGCCTGCAGTCCAATGGCGGCGTGTCGCTGGAGCCGGTGGTGGCAAAGACGCGCGCCT
This sequence comes from Acidobacteriota bacterium, assembly GCA_021806005.1. GTDB lineage: Bacteria > Acidobacteriota > Terriglobia > Terriglobales > Acidobacteriaceae > Granulicella. The sequence continues at coordinate 10,209 of JAJZDM010000040.1, forward strand.
CGGCGATTCAGATCGGAAATCCCGCCTCGTGGAAGAAGGCGGTGCGGACGCTGGCCTGGACGGGTGGATGGTGTGAGCAGGTATCGGAGCGGGAGATTGCCCTGGCCAAGGCTGAGATCGGGGCCGAAGGGATCGGCTGCGAGCCGGCCTCCGCGGTGACCCTGGCTGGGTTGAAGAAGCTGGTGGCCAACGGGCGGGTGGGCCGGGAAGAGACGGCCGTGCTGCTGCTGACGGGCCACACCCTGAAGGACTCCGATTACACCATCAAGTACCATCTGGGTGAATTGCTGAGCGAGGCCGAGATGGCCGGGGCCAGTGCAGAGGAGTTGGCAGAGAACGCTCGCCTGAGCCGCGCGCCGACGGTGCTGGACGCCGATGCGGACGCCGTGCTGCGGGCCATTGACTCCAGGACGTCAGGGCTGGGACCGGCGTGAGCGCGGACGAGGTGCAGTTGACCAACAGAGGAGAGAGGCGCGCCGTGCGGATCTCTTTGCCCGCAACCTCGGCCAACCTGGGGCCAGGCTTTGACTCGGTGGGACTGGCGCTATCCATGCGGCTGACCATCGAGGCGCATACGGGGCCCGGCTTTCAAATTCAAGCCACAGGACGCGACGCAGAGCGCTGCGGCGGGTTGGACGACAACCTGATTCTGGAGACCTACCGCGAGGTGCTGCAACAGGCGGGGGTCAGGGTGGCGCCACTGCACCTCAAGCTGCATAACGAGATTCCGCTGGGGATGGGATGTGGATCAAGCGCAGCGGCCCTTCTGGCCGGAGTGGCGCTGGCCGACCACTTTGGAGGGTTGGGCCTGACGGATGCGGGTATTGTGGCCGAGGCCTGCCGGAGGGAGGGGCATCCGGATAATGTGACCGCCTGCTGGTATGGAGGGTTTACGGTGGCCGCGGCGAGCGAAGAGAGCGTGCAAGTGGCTACCTTCGGTCAACGTTTCGTCCAGAACCCTGTCCGTAGCTTTGCTCAGAGTCTTGCGCAGATATCCGGAAGCACCCGCATGTGGGAGATGCTGCTGGCGATGCCTTCAACCAGTCTGGCAACGCGGCAGGCCAGGGCCCTGCTGCCAGAGAGCTACTCCAAGGCGGACGCAATCTTCAACGTGCAGCGTGCGGCGCTGCTGGTGGCTGCATTTGCGCAGGGACGGCTGGATCTGTTGGGAACGGCGATGCAGGACAGAATGCACCAGCCCTACCGGCAAGAAGCCTGTCCGCTGCTGAAGACCATGCTTCCCCTCATGCGGGAGCGAGAGATCGCGGGCGTTGCGCTCAGCGGCGCGGGACCTTCCGTCCTGGTGTTTTTGTCCGAACATGCCACGCTTCTGGAGGCTGAGTCGCTGATTCAGCGGTCGGTTGGCCCCGATGTGGAGTTGCTGCCGGTACGGGTTGGCGGGGGCGTGGAGCGGAGTTTTCTCTAGGGGATGGGGCCGTTTCGCATCATTTTCCACCGTTAGGCATCTATGATGGTAGGGGCCAGTGGTGCGGCTGGCGTTTCGGACGGAACGCGGTAAGCCGGGAGGGCCCGGAAGGAGACGATTTCGTATGGCAGGTCAGTTTGTATCTGAGGTGAACGACGCGGAGTTTGAACAGAAGGTTCTGCAGTCGGAGACCCCTGTACTGGTGGATTTCTGGGCGGCCTGGTGCGGCCCGTGCCGCGCCGTGGCTCCCGTGGTGGAGGCAGTGGCCGAGCAGTACAACGGCAAGATCAAGGTGATGAAGATGGACGTCGACAAGAACAACCTGACGCCCGGCCGCTATGGCATTCGCGGAATCCCTTCCCTGCTGGTCTTCAAGGGCGGCAAGGTTGCCGAACAGATCGTCGGCTTCGTCCCCAAGGATACGATCGAAGAGAGCCTGAAGCGCGTTCTGGCCTGAAGCATACGTTTAGCTTTCCCGGTCAATGGAGAGGGTGCCGAATCACCTTCCCTTTATCCGCTGAGCTGGATACCGCTTCAACTTGGCTGGTGCAAACGGGCCGAGAGAAGTGGGCGGATTGTCTATAGTCCCTTTGCCCGTCCAGTTGGACCAGCGCAACCGGAAAGCCGTTCGCCGCAGGGCTGATCCGGCGGGCCGGGCAAGTTGATCCAGACAGGCCGGCTTGGCTTTGGGACACTAGCCTCCCGTATGGCAAGGTTCCCCGGGCCCTGTGCGGTGCGGGGTTGGCAGAGCAAATTCCGCTCTTGCCCTCGGTTCAGGCTCTGCCTGGCTTCCAGGATGATTCTGCGCAGCAGCCTCCGAGGATCAAGCTGCTTGCAGAGTCCGTGGCGACGGTCGCGGTACTATCTTCTTGAAGGAAGATGGCGTAGAGAGGCGCTCTTCCAGGCACGCCTGAGGAGAACCGGGTTCGTTCGACCATGCTGGAGTGGAGTCTTGTTCACGGGAGCCTGATCGCCTTCTTCATTCTGGCGAACAGCTTCTTTGTGGCTGCGGAGTTTGCCATTGTCAGCGTCCGTGAGACGCGCATTGAGCAACTGATTGCGGAGAACCGGCCAGGAGCGCGAACTGCGCTGCGCCTGAAGCAGGATCTGAACCAGTTTCTGCCAGCGGTGCAGTTTGGTGTCACTCTGGCGAGTCTGGCGCTGGGTGGATTGGGCGAGCCGGCACTGGCCGACGCTGTGCTGGGCGGGCTGACGCACATCACCTGGCTTGGCCGGCTGCCTGGCCTCCGGTTGCATGCCGTCTTCTATGCCCACTCGATCGCGGTGGTGCTGGCCTTTGCGATCATCACCTACTTTGAGGTACTGCTGGGCGAGTTGGTGCCTAAGTCGCTGGCGCTGCAGCGCGCTGAGCGGATCGCTCTGGCGATCTCCGGACCGGTGGATGTCTTTATCCGCATGACGCGGCCGGCGGTGAGCCTGATGAACCGGTCGGCTGAGATGGTCCTGCGGGCCTTTCATGCGCCCTTGCGTGGAGAGAACTCTGCCCACTCGCCGGAGGAGTTGAAGTTGCTGGCGACAGCGACCCGCAGAATGGGATTGCTGCCTCCGTACCAGGAGGAGATGATCCATCGCGCCATTGAACTCAACCAGGTCGTGGTCAATGAGATCATGACCCCGCGGGGAAAGATCTTTTCCCTGGCGGCGGACGTCGGGCTGGAACAGGCCAGTGCACGGATCGTCGAGGAGCAGCACTCGCGGATTCCGATCTACGATCCGGAAAAGGGACGCGATTACATCATTGGAGTGGCATATTCCAAGGATATCTCGCGCCTGATGCACTTCCGCAGCGTAGCTCATGGCCTGGGCAATCGCAGCGCATCGGGGGTGACGATGCGCCAAGTGATGCGCGATGTGCTGGTGGTTCCAGAGACCAAACGGGCGTTGGACCTTCTGCGGGAGTTCAAGGACCGGCGCAGGCAGATCGCCATTGTGGTGGATGAGTTTGGGTCGACGCTGGGACTGGTGACGGCCGAAGATGTTCTGGAGCAGGTCGTGGGGGAGATGGAGGACGAGTTCGATACCGGGAGAAACCTTCCCCTGCCTGCGTCGGGAGGGGGCTTTCTGCTGGACGGCACAGCCAGTCTGCGCGATCTGGTGACACAACTGCATTGGAAGTTTCCCCGCGCCTATGGGGTGGAGACACTGGCGGGCTTTCTGCTGGTCAAGCTGGGTCATATCCCGGTGGAAGGAGAGTGGGTGGACTTCAATGGCCGGCGCTTCAAGGTTGTGAAGATGGAAGAGAAGCGGATTGCGCAGATACGCGTTGATCCGATGGTTGACCCGATGGTGGACCCAGCCGCCAGAGCAGGTGCGCCAGAACGGGTGCGGGGAGATGGCGGTGCAGCGATGGGAGGGCTCATGCAGAAGAGCGCTGCCCCCGGCGGAGCGCCGGAGCGGATGCGGAAGGGATGAGCGCGCGTTCAGCAGCCGCTACGGAACCAGTGGCCCGGCGCAGCCCCCTCCAGGCTGCGGTGCGTAGAATCCTGTGGAGGCTGGTGACGACGCTGCCGGTTATCTGGGTCGTGGTCACCGTGGTCTTTCTGATGATCCATCTGGTGCCGGGTGATCCGATCGTGCAGATGCTGGGTGACGGAGCGACGGCGGCGGATCTCGCCGGACTGCGCCATGCCTACGGTCTGGACCAACCGCTGGGAACGCAGTATCTGCACTACTGGAGAGGGTTGCTGCATGGCGACCTGGGAGAGTCGCTGCGACTGCATGACTCGGTGCTGCACCTGATTCTGCAGCGCTATCCCTACACGCTGGCGCTGGCGCTGGCGGCTGCGCTCATCGGGGTTGGGCTGGCGATTCCGGCCGGAGTGGTCTCGGCGCGCAGGGCGCACCGCTGGCCGGACCGAGTTTTGGGATTTGCCAGTCTGGTTGGACTCTCGGTCCCGAACTTCGCCCTGGGTCCGATTCTGATCCTGCTCTTCTCCATTGATCTGGGAATCTTCCCGGTCTCCGGCGCGGGGGTGGGTGCGGGCGACTTTCTGCGCCATCTGGTGCTCCCTGCGTTTACGCTCGGTTCAGGTCTGGCGGCGATCCTCACCCGCATGATCCGCACCTCGTTGCTGGAGGAGTTGGGGCAGGATTACATCCGGACGGCGCGGGCCAAGGGGCTGACGGAGAACGCGGTGGTGTATCGCCACGCCCTGCGCAACGCGTTGAATCCGGTGTTGACGGTGATCGGGTTGCAGTTTGGATCGCTACTGGCGGGTGCGATCGTTACCGAGACGATCTTCGCCTGGCCGGGGCTGGGACGGCTGACGCTTACGGCGATCTCCAATAGGGATTATGCGCTGGTGCAGGGATGCATTCTGGCGATCGGCCTCTCCTACGCTCTGGTGAACCTGGTGACGGATTCGGTGTATGCGCTGGCCGATCCCAGAATGCGCAGATAGCAGACACCAGATACCAGATAGATAGAGGCTGCGCTTCCTGAGCTGAGAAACCGAATGTGCAGCGGTGGTTTTGAGCGGCCACAGCCCTGCGAATGGCGCTGCCGGCCTTTGGTTACTCTCCGTAAGGAACCCAGATGTTCTTGACCTGGGTAGCGTGGTGAAGGAACCAGCGACCTTCGGCCTGCGTGGGGTCCAACCAGTCAACGCGCCGGGCGTGAGGGGTGAAGACCTGCTTCAGGTTGCCGATGGAGGCGGCTTTGGCCATGGTCGCCGTGGCCGCATCCCGGAAGCTCCAGATGGCGTCGACACTGTCGTGCTCGGCCAGGGTCTTGCCGAGCTCTCCCGGGATGCCCGCGACCAGGTTGACGACGCCTCCCGGGACATCGCTGGTATCGAAGATCTGGTAGAGTTCGCCCATGAGGGTGGCTGCGCGTGGGCTGGGAACGGCGACCACGGTGTTGCCCATGGCGATGGCGGGCAGGATGAGGGAGAGCAGGCCGAGCAGGGGTGCCTCATCCGGCGCCAGGATGGCGATGACGCCTACAGGCTCTTTCATCGCCAGGGTCACCATGCGGCCGGGCGGGTTGTGCACCGAGCCTTCGAACTTGTCCGCCCATGCGGCGTAGGCAAAGGTACGCTCGAGACAGGCATCGAACTCAATCGCTGCCTGCTCCGGACCGACGAAGGCGGAGAGCCTGGAGACGAGCCCGGAGCGCCGCTGGACAAGATTTTCGGCGAGGAAGTAGAGCACCTGGGCACGGCCGTGAGCCGAGGTCCGGGCCCACTTTGCCGCGGCGCAGGCCGCCTCTACGGCGTTGCGAATATCCTTGCGATTACCCAGAGGGGCCTGATCCACAAGGCGACCATCCTGGCCGTAGACGGCAAAGCTGTAGCCGGAGTCCGGGCGCGACTGCTTGCCGCCGATGTACTGCTTGATGGTCCGATCGATGGCGATCTCGCCGACGGAATCCTCAACGGGAGGGTGTGCGGATGCACCGGGCTGGGTTGGGGTCTGCGCAGGAACTCCTGGAGCGGCTGCTTGACCCTCTGCGAGCAGCCAGCAGGGCTCCAGATACTCAAACATGCCCTCGCTGCCGCCCTCACGGCCATAGCCTGATTCGCGGTAGCCGCCGAAGCCGCTGGCGGCGTCGAAGAGGTTGGCGGCGTTGACCCATACGACGCCGGCCTTCACCTGGGAGGCAACGTCGAGAGCCACATTGATGTCTTCGCTCCATACGCTGGCGGCCAGTCCGTAGGGGGTGTTGTTGGCCAGTTCCACGGCCTCGGCCGGGGTGCGGAAGGTCATGGCGACCAGCACGGGTCCAAAGATCTCCTGCTGGACGACGGTGGAAGCGGGCGAGACGTTGGTGAGCAGTGTGGGCCGGAAGAAGAGACCGCGCTCGGGCATGGGAACCTCCGGCTGGTAGCAGGCTGCGCCCTCGCTGATGCCGGTCCGGACCAGGGAGGCGATGCGGTCGTACTGGACCCGGTCCACAATGGCGCCGATGTCGATGGCCTTGTCCAGGGGCGAGCCCACGCGCAGGGTCTGCATCCGCGCGCGGAGCTTCTCGTATAGCCGCTCCGCGATGCGCTCCTGGACCAGCAGGCGCGAGCCGGCGCAGCAAACCTGGCCCTGATTGAGCCAGATGCTGTCCACCAGGCCTTCGACTGCGGAGTCCAGATCGGCGTCGTCGAAGACGACAAACGGGCTCTTGCCGCCAAGCTCCAGCGAGAGCTTCTTGCTGGTGCCGGCGGTGGTCTTGCGGATACTGCGTCCGACCTCGGTGGAACCGGTGAAGGCGATCTTGTTGACGTCGGGATGTGCGACGATCGCCGCGCCGGTTCTGCCGTCCCCAGGGAGGACGTTGAGTACGCCAGGAGGAAGGCCGATCTCCGCGGAGATCTCCGCCATGGCCAGAGCGGTGAGCGGGGTGTACTCTGCCGGTTTGATGACGACCGTGCAGCCGGCGGCGAGCGCCGGTGCGACCTTCCACGCGAACATCAGCAGGGGAAAGTTCCAGGGGATAATCTGCCCGACGACGCCAACCGGAGCGTAGCCGGGAAACTCTGTCTGGAGCAACTGGGCCCATCCAGCGTGGTAGTAGAAGTGGCGCGCCGCCAGCGGGATGTCGATGTCGCGCGACTCACGGATGCTCTTTCCGTTGTCCATGGATTCAAGTACGGCGAGGCGGCGGGAGTGCTTCTGCACCTGGCGGGCGAGGGCGTAGAGATAGCGGGCCCGCTGGTGGCCGCTGAGGGCCTGCCAGCCAGGCAGGGCGGAGCGCGCTGCCTGGACGGCGAGGTCCACCGCCGCTGGACCGGCGCAGGCTACGGTCGCCAGCACCTCGCCAGTGGCTGGGTTGGTCACCGGAATCGGAGCGGAGCCGACGGCGTCGGCCGGGGAACCGGGAGACGTCCAGGCGCCGTTGATGAAGTGTTCAAAGCTGTGCTGGTGGGCGTCGAGCCAGCGGCTTACCTCGCCTGTGTCTTCCGGCGCTGGACCGTACTCCATGGACTCGAACTTCTCCACAATGCTGCTGGCCATCTTCTATCCTCTCTTCTGCGGGTGCGTGTCGAGGGCGCTTTCTTCATCACGCCGGCTCTTCTGCTGCGATCTCGTGGCAGGCTGGTCATGCAACCGGGTGCCGATAGGCGGCCGAGTATCTTCCGGTGACAGCGTGCTCCAGTTGGCGCTCAATATCGCCCAGCATGGAACTGGCTCCGAAGCGGAAGAGCGAAGGCTCCAGCCAGGAGCGTCCCAGCTCATCCTTTACGGTTGCCAGCCAATCCAGCGCCTGCTTGGCGGTCTTGATGCCGCCGGCGGGCTTGAAGCCGACGGCCATGCCGGTACGTTCGGCGTACTCGCGCAGGGCGCGGATCATGACCAGGCTTACAGGAAGGGTTGCATTCACGGCTTCTTTGCCGGTGCTCGTCTTGATGAAGTCGGCGCCGGCCATCATGGCCACCCAACTGGCGCGCGCCACGTTGCGCAGGGTCAGCAGGTCGCCGGTGCCGAGGATGGCCTTCATGTGGACCGGACCGCAGGCGTCCTTGAACGCGGCCACCTCGTCGTACAGTGCGTTCCATTCCCCTTGGAAGACATGAGCGCGGGTGATGACGATGTCAATCTCGCTGGCGCCGGCGTCCAGGCTGCGACGGATCTCGGCGACGCGCGTCTCCAGCGGCGAGAGCCCGGCAGGGAAGCCGGCAGAGACGGCGGCCACGGGGATGCCTGAGCCCTCCAGGGCTTTGACGGCGGTCTCGACAAAGGTGTGATACACGCAGACCGCGCCGACATGGAGGGAGAGGTCTTGCACTCCAAGAGCCTGGACGAGATGGTCCTGGAGCGGCCGCCGCGCCTTGGCGCAGAGCCGGCGAACGCGGTCGGCAGAGTCATCGCCGCTCAAGGTGGTCAGGTCCATGCAGGCGATGGCCCGCAAAAGCCATGCCGCCTGCCACTGCTTCTTGACGCTGCGCCGGGTCGGGATGGTGGCGGCACGCCGCTCGACGGCGCTGGTATTGACGCGCACCTCCTCGACCCAATCCAGGTTGAGAGGGATTCTCCGGTTGGGGACGAGTTCCCGCCCGTAGAGCATCACGGGCGTGCCGGCGGGGCTGTGCCGGCTGTATCCGGTGCCCTGCTGCGTATCTTGAGGGTCTTCGGTTCTTGTCTCCATGGCGATCTCCACCGGCGCATAAACGATCCGGCCCGCCATCGAATGGCAGGCCGCGGGGTGACTCCAAGTGTATACCGCAGACCGGAGTGGCTGCGGGGTTTGTAAAAGAGACGTCATCGTGCCGGCCGCGCGTAGCAACCCTGTCTGACAGGAACGTTGGAAGGTATAGCCAACGCAGACAGGCTGGAGCAATGGATTCGGTCTGTCTGCGGCCGACGTTCCGTGCTTCGACAAACGCCTAGGGGGTGATGGGATGGCGGTACAGGTTGTGCAGAGCGTCGCTGCAGACGCGATAGCAGTGGCACGCCGCCTTTTCCAGCTCCTGGTGCGAGAGAATGGTGATCCTGCCCCGACGGTAGCTGATCATGCCGCGCTCCTGCAGTGAGCCGGCCACCATGGTGACCGTGGTGCGGCGCGTGCCGAGGATGCTGGCCATGAACTCCTGCGTGAGCGTCATGGTGTCCTGGCGAAAGCGGTCATGGCACAGCAGCAGCCAACGAACCATGCGTTGTTCGGTCTCATGCAGTTTGTTGCACGCGGTGGTCTGCTCCAGGCAGATGCCCTGGTGCTGCAAAAACTCCAGGATCCGGACCCGCAGCTCACGGGTGTTCAGAAAGAGTTGGCTCAACTCTTCACTGCGAACGCGCAGCGCAGAGCCCGGCAACAGCATGTAGCACTGGGATGGTGGGGGTGCGGGTCCAAGCAGTTGCAGGGCGCCAACCAGACCTTCATGTCCGGTGAGGCACACCTCGGCGCTGCCGCCCTCCGCCATGGTGACCACCACGGAGGCTACGCCGCTATACAGAAAATAGACATAAGTCGATCGTTCACCCTGCTCGTGGAGCACGGTCCGGCTGGGCAGGTCGATCGCGCGGCCGAGAGAGAGAATCTCTGCCTGCAACTCCGGCGAGAGGGCGTCGAGAAGAAGATTTCCAGTGGTAGCAGGCACGTTCGATCCTTCTTTTGTCGATTCAGGATGGATCCACGCTGGGATGCAATGCGGGCTTCAGGGCCCGATGGGCATGGCCTGTCCATCTTGATGCATGGCAGATCTGGCCTCAATCCGAGAGAGATGACGAAGCGTTGCAGAAGCATTGCTTCCCGGGTTGTGCAGTCATGGACCCGCTATCACTCATTCGAATGAGATATTCGCAGATCTACCCGATACACGCGAAGAGCCGACCCAAACAGTACTCTTTTGCTGAAATATAACGGTCAGAGGCGATTTTCATTGTGCGGTGGGAGCACTTGGACTCGTTCCTTGCGAAGCCGTGCGAGGCCATTCGCGCGGGCTGGGGGAGTGGAATGCCAGACTCAAAGGGCAGGCTGGTTCGGGAGATCTGGTCTGCATCCCATCTTCCTTTTGCAGACATCCTACACATTCGGCAGCACTCGAGCACAGATTTAATGGCAGGGGTAGCATGGGTCGTATGATGCCGTCCAGAACGCCACTCCGCTATCCTGAAAGGAGGGCGCTTGGTCTGCGTGCCCGCAAGCAGTTGCCGCGCAGCGAGCAGGCGCGCCTGGTGATGGCCGCCTGCCCGCAGGATCCGCTGGCGTTGCTGCATGCTTCGATGCGCGATCGAGTGGCGCACCTGATCCCCGTGAAGTATCAGCGGATGGCCGCCAGCCCGTTCGGCTTCTTTCGCGGCGCTGTCCCCATCATGGCTGCCGATCTGGCCGGCCATCCCAACAGCGGCATCCTCACCCAGTTATGTGGAGACGCGCACGTGCTCAACCTGGGCGCCTTTGCCGCGTTGGATGGCCGCATGGTCTTCGATATCAATGACTTCGACGAGACCATCCGCGGCCCCTTCGAATACGACGTCAAGCGCCTGGCCGCCAGCCTGATCCTGGCCGGCAGGGAGGCCGGCATCAAGCGCAGTTCGCGCCACGAGGCTGTGCTCCACTTTTTGCGTCAGTACCGAACCTGGATGCACCACTTCGCCGCCATGCCCGTGCTGGAGTTGGCGCGCTACCAGATTCACCGCCTGGCGCAGATGGAGCCCATGCCAGCGATCCTCGCACACGCGGTCCGCTCGACGCCGCAGAAGATCCTCAAGTCGCTCACCGAGCCGGAGACTGCCCGGTCCAGGTCGGAGGGTCCGCAGCGAGGCCGTTTGCGTCAACCAGCCCCAGCAGCCATTCCCTCGCGTGTCTTTCGCTCTGACCCCCCACTGCTGGAGCGCCTGAACGCTCGAGAGGCAGGCGCGGTGCTGGCCGCGCTTGGTCCCTACATACGCACCCTGCAACCGGAACGACAGCACTTTCTGCAGCAGTATGGCCCCCAGGATGTGGCGTTCAAAGTGGTAGGAACCGGATCGGTGGGACTGCGCGACTACGTGATCTATTGCGAGGGGCTCAGCCGTCCGCATGCTACGGACCCGCTGTTCCTGCAGATCAAGCAGGAGGAGGCTTCGGCCTATGATCGATATCTTCCAGGCGGCTCCGGCCACCGGCATCAGGGGCATCGGGTGGTGGATGGGCAACGGGCGATGCAGCTCATCTCCGATCCCTTCCTTGGCTATACCACTCTGGAGGGCCGCGACTACCTGGTGCGCCAGCTCAACGATCACAAGGCGGCCCTGGACCTGGCCGAACTGACCCCAAGTTCCTTGCTGGGCTATGCGGATGTGTGTGGCGAGGTGCTTTCGCGTGGTCACGCCCGAGCCGGTGATCCGGTCGCTGTGGCCGCCTATCTTGGCTCTTCCGATCGTTTTGATCAGGCCATCCTGACTTTCGCCCAATCCTATGCAAACAAGACGGAGCGTGACTGGAGCCTGCTGAAGCGCTCAAGCCTTCTGCGACCCTCCAGCGGGAGCGGTGGGATGAAGAAGGCTCTGGCAAGGACGCAGATGCGGGCGCGTTGAGGATCAAATGGCTGGAGCCTCTTTTCTGCAGGTGAGATGCCGCGCCTCCACCACGGCATCTCGGTTCTCCTCAACCCTGGAGTTCCCGACCGGCGTGCCTGCCGGGATGGAAATATGCAGCCCTGCAGGGAACTGGTGACTCAGGGTGCGGATGCAGGAAAGAGTGGGAGCAGGACTGAAGATTGGCGAAGATCCAGAGTCCAATTGAGGTGCAAAGATGCATCGGAATGATGTTTTAACCCAAATCTGCTCAGTTTGATGAGTTGTTTCGTGGTATCTGTCCTTTGGAGCGGGCCTGGTTTGTTATGATTTCCGCTATGCCAACCCGTCTCCGCCTCTCCTCCCCAGATCCGGCTGCCATTTCAGTGCTGCTGCTCTCCGCGGCGCTTCTGTTCCCTGCGATAGGGCTGCGCGGGCAGTCGTTCACGCCGAAGCGCGAGCTCAAGGATCTCTCGCCGGCGGCCGTGGCCAAACTGCAGGTGCTGGATACGCTGACCGAGCTTCCTGCCGGCCAATGGCGCTTCCACGCGGGGGATGTTCCGCACGGGGAGTCGACGACGTTGGACGATTCTTCCTGGCCCATGGTGGCGCCACACTCCAAGGCTCCTCTGGAGGCGGTATGGTATCGCCGTGTGATTGAGGTGCCGCGGACGCTGCACGGTTACGACATCACCGGTTCGCGGATCTGGTTCCAGTTCCAGGCCGATGCCAATGGCCCGATGCCGGAGATCATCTACTTCAACGGCCGCCGGGTAGCTCTTGGCGATGATCTGGAGCCGATCGTGCTGTTTGCTCCGGCTCTGCCTGGGCAGAAGATTCTGGTAGCGGTGAAACTGCTCCACACAATGGATATCAAGAGGTTTCGTGGGGTAAAGCTGCGGGTTGAGCCCAACCCGGATGACCCGCTCTCCAGCGCTCGCCCCAATCCGCAGGATATTCGTATCCAATGCATCACTGCGGCTAACCTGCTGCCGGCGCTTCCCCATTCGGAAAAGGACCGCCTGCCAGTGGTGGAAGAGGCAGTGGCCGCCATTGATACCGATGCCCTGAAGACCTCGAACCAGAATGCCTTTGATGCCTCACTGCGCAAGGCGCAGAAGATCCTGGCCAGCCTGCATCCCCTGCTGCAGCAAGCCACGATGGATGAGGACGGCAACGCCCACATTGATGCCGCCTGGCTGTGGCCACGTTCCGAGGCGGTGGACGCGGTTCGCCGCACCTTCAGCACCGCGCTGCAACTGATGAGCGAGTATCCGGGCTACGTCTTTACCCAGTCGGCGGCGCAGTACTACGAGTGGATGGCGGATAAGTATCCGGAGATCAACGACCAGATTCGGCAGCGCATCAAGGAGGGGCGCTGGGAGGTGGTTGGCGGGATGTGGGTTGAGCCCGATCTGAACCTTCCCAGCGGGGAGAGCCAGGTGCGCCAGCTTCTGGTCGGTCAGCGATTCTTCAAGAAGGAGTACGGGGTTACAGCCAGGATAGGCTGGAATCCGGACAGCTTTGGCTACAACTGGCAGTTGCCGCAGATCTACAAGCGCAGCGGACTGGACTACTTTGTGACCCAGAAGATGCACTGGAACGATACCAACCAGTTGCCCTTCCGGCTGTTCTGGTGGGAGTCTCCAGACGGATCCAAGGTTCTTACCTACTTCCCCACCGACTACGTTCACCTGGATCTGAATCCGGTCCGTATATCGGCAGACTTTGCCGAATCTGCCCAGCGCAATCCGGGGACGTCGGAGCAGTTGGACCTGTTCGGCGTGGGCGACCATGGCGGTGGTCCAACCCGCGACATGCTGGACCAGGGAGAGCATTGGATGGATCTCGGGGCGAAGCCGGATTCGGCGGTTCCTGTGATGCGCTTCAGCACAGCCCAAAGCTACTTTGACCACGTGGAAAAGCACCTGAACCCGGACTCACCCACCTGGAACTATGCCTCCATCGCCAAGGGCTATACGGCTCCGCCGGCCGGACCGGATGGCGAGATGGGGATTCCGACCTGGAAGGATGAACTCTATCTGGAGTACCACCGTGGAGTCTTCACGACCCAGGCTGCTCAGAAGCGCAACATCCGCCAAGGCGAGACCGCTACGCTGAACGCCGAGAAGTTGGCCTCGCTGGCCTGGCTGGACGGCGAGACCTACCCTGACGAGACGCTGAATACGAACTGGGAAAAGGTCACCTTCAACGAGTTTCACGACCTGGCTGCAGGCTCCGGAATTGCAGTGATCTATCGCGACGCTGCCAAGGACTTCACCCAGGTGTACAACGCTGACCACAACATCGACCGAGCTGCGCTGGACACCCTGGATGCTCGGGTTAATACTCTTCCAGGCGCGGGCGCTTCTGATGCCAGCCCCATCCTGCTCTACAACACCATGGCCTGGCCGCGCGCGGAGACGGTGAAGTTGAGCTTCCAGCTTCCTGAGGCTGCTGCCGGCGTCAGAGTGCTGGACGCGAACAATCATCCTGTACTGACGCAGGTGCTCTCCAGGGATGCGGCAACCCACCAGTTCACGGTGCTTGCCCGGGTGAACCATGTCCCAGCCCTGGGCTATACGGTGCTCCATGCGGAGGCAGGCCCCGCCGCGGCCCCTGCCAGCCGGCTGACGCTGCGGGAGACGACCGACGCCTACACCCTTGCGAATGACCATCTGAATCTCGTCATCGATCGGCACAACGGCTGCATCACCAGCCTGAAGACCGGCGCCATCGAGTACGTTGCCGCAAACGGCTGCGCTGACCAGCTTCAGACCTTCGTCGATAAACCGAAGGACTATGATGCTTGGAACATCGACTACGGCACGCTGGACCATTCGACGCCAATTACCGCTCTGGACTCCATTGCGGTGAGTGAGAATGGCCCGCTGCGCAAGACCATCCGCATCGAACGCACCTGGGACAAGTCGCACTTCATCCAGGAGATCTCCCTGGACGCCGACGCGGATGTAGTGCGGGTGGCTAATACCGTGGATTGGCACGAGACCCACGTTCTTCTCAAGGCCGCATTTCCGCTGGCGCACGCGAGCGATCAGGCGACCTATGAGATTCCGTTTGGAAATATTGAGCGTCCCACTACTCGCAACAATAGCTGGGAGAAGGCAAGGTTTGAAGTTCCTGCGTTGCGCTGGGCCGATCTGGGAGATGCGACAGCGGGCGTCTCCATCCTGAACAACAGCAAGTATGGTTATGACGCCATCGGAGACCTGCTGCGCATCACGCTGCTGCGCTCTCCCACGAGTCCCGATCCGGATGCAGATCGTGGTATTCAACACTTCACCTATGAGATCTACCCCCACAGGGGAAGCTGGCGGGAGGCTCTTACCGTCCGCCGCGGCTACGAGTTCAACACGCCTCTGCTGGCGGAGCAGGTCTTCGCTCACAGCGGTGCGATGCCATCCAGCCACTCCTTTATCTCGGTGGAGAGTCCGAATGTGACGCTGAGTGCCGTGAAGAAGGCAGAGGACTCCGATGCTCTGATCTTCCGCATGTACGAGTGGGCAGGCAAGGCTACGGAGGTGAAGCTGCATGTTCCGGCAGGCGCCACCTATGCGGTTGAGACCAACCTGATGGAAGATCCAGTCGCTGGCGCGCAGCATCTTCCGTTGAAGGACGACATCGTGACGGTTTCGATCAAGCCCTATGAGATTCTGACCCTGGAGGTGGGTTATCCGGTGAAGACCGCGCGGGCAGGGCTTTAAGGAAGGAGAGACAGGACGGGGAGAGCGGGTAGGGAATCGGACGGAGGATCTTCGACCTCCCGCATCTCCAGGGAAGTAGCCGGGGCGCTCCGCTTCCCAAAGGATCCTCTCGTTCGTTCTTCTTCCTGGGTCGGATTTGAATCTGGATCACTCCCATGATCTGTCTCCGCCATGCGATGGAGAGCTTTGGGCCAGCTCGAGCGGTATGCTGGATGCAGTCTGGAATGGATTCGTGATCAAACCTCCTCGCGTTCTTGTCACCCGCTCCTCCCGACAGGCCTCGATGCTGGCCGACCAACTCCGCGCGGCCGGGGCCGTGCCCATCCTGCTCCCCACCATCGAACTGGCCGAGCCGGCCAGCCTGGCTCCGCTTGATTTGGTTCTGGAGCGTCTGGAGACGTTCGATTGGCTGCTGTTTACCAGCGCCAACGCCGTGGAGTCCTTCGAGCGCCGTCGGACAGCTCTCCGTTTCGCTGTTCCGTCCGGGCTCAAGGTGGCCGCGATCGGCTCCGCCACGGCCCGCGCCCTGGAGGCCGCCGGCCTGCGAGCGGATCTCGTTCCGTCCCGGGCCGTGGCCGAGTCCATGGCGGAAGAACTTCTGCCCCATGTTCATCGGCAGGATGGTTCTCCGTCGCGGATGCTTCTGCTGCGCGCCGAGGTGGCTCGCGAGATTCTTCCGGATACGCTTCGTTCTGCCGGGGCCGAGGTCACCATCGTCCCGGTCTACCGCAACATCGTCCCTGCGGACTCCATTGCGGCGGTGGGGCAGATCTTCTCTTCGCGAGAGCTTTGGCCGGATGCGATCCCCTTTACCAGCAGTTCTACCGTTACCAATCTCCTCACTCTGCTGGAGGCTGCCAGCCTCCGCCTCCCGCAGGAGATTCTGCGTATCTCGATCGGTCCGATCACCTCGCAGACGTTGCGGGACCTGGATCTCCCGCCCCATGCGGAGGCGATAGGGTCGAATCTGACGGACCTGGTGGCTGCCGTGATGGAGGTGTGGGGTCGTAAGGAAGAGGTTTAGTCGCAATCTTTCAACAGGTTATCGATCCGATTGAGCCGGACAATCTGGTGGTGACCAGCGATTGGGACCTTTTGAAGAAGCGCCAGAATGCAGGCAGCGGTCCCATATCCCCGCTGCCTGCGGGTCAAGTGGCGAAGGTTTCTGTTCTATCGGTGGGGCACAGGTGTTAGATGGCGCAGAGCGCCGGACCGAGTCCGGTTCGTAGCATCCTGAGAGCCCGTGATTGAGGGGCGCGAGGACGGTCAACCGCCATCTTGGAGAGGTGAGTTCGGATATGTGCTCTCAGAGGTGGTGTCTGGATCCTCCATGGAATGGAATTTACTCTCCAGCTTTTGGTGACTTCTGACGGCTAACGGGCTGAATGGTGGGGGTTGATCACGACCTGGCAGGCAAAGGACACGGTTCGGAGACGGATGATTTACGGATTTCCATATTGCGATCCGCGGCGATGTAGAAATCTGAAGTAAGACGGTCTCCCTCCAGACGCCTGGAAGGGAAAGGGGGGCGCGTCCTGCTCGAGAATTGCTTGTTTCCTCCATGGTTTGCGCATGTTTAAAGAAAATTCACGAAATTTTACCGACGCGTTCAATTTGGCAACCTGCTTGCAATGTCGGTGAGGGTAGAGATGCCTCTCACAGGCCAATCGGCAGTGGGTTTTGTAGGGAGGCCTTCTTGATCAAGACTTTTTCTATATCGTTCACATTTTGGCTGTTCGTGTTGCCAAAGTGCTTTTTTTTTAGTCAGCGGGTCGGAGGTGAGTTTATGAAGCACATTGTCGGGAGATGGATCGGTTGGGGTTCGTCTCTATTCGTGTTGGGCGTTCTGTCGCTTTTGCTGCTCGTCAACCCCAGTATGGGCGCCCAGACTGTAATCTCAGGTGATATTGCGGGTGCAGTAACCGATCCCACGGGAGCGGTGATCTCCAATGCTTCGGTAAAGGCCCTGAATGATGGGACGGGAACGCTGAAGACCGTGACCACTGGCGCTGCCGGTGACTTCCGCATCGGTTTTCTGCCGCCGGGTAACTATACGGTGACCATTGAGGCGCCAGGCTTTCAGTCGGCTGAGATAAAGACCGCGGTTCAGATTGGTCAGACGGCGGCTGTGAATGTGAGCCTGAATGTGGCCAAGGGAAACACGACAGTGGAGGTGCTGGGATCGGAGATACCGCTGATTCAGCCCGAGAACTCTGATATCTCCACGACGATCGGCCAGCAGCAGGTTCAGCAACTGCCCAACCCCGGTGGGGATCTTACCTACTACATCAATCTGACCCAGGGCGTGGTGATGAACACGCAGGGTGGCTACGGCAACTCTGAGGCCTTCGGACTGCCGGCGACATCGAACAACTTTACGATCAATGGTGCGGAAGACAACGATCCGTTTTTGAACCTGGTCAACTCCGGCCCGAGCAATCTGTTGCTGGGTCAGAACGATGTGGCTCAGGTGAGCGTGGTTGCCAACGCCTACAGTGCACAGTATGGAGTTTTGGGAGGAATCCAGGAGAACATCATCACCCGCTCCGGGACCAACGAATTCCACGGCAACGTGAACTATTTCTGGACCAACGCCTTTGTGAACGCGAACGACTGGTTCAACGATCAGTCGGGTGCGCCCCAGCCTTACGCGAACGCCAACCAGTGGGCGGCTGCGGTGGGTGGGCCAATCAAAAAGAACAAGCTCTTCTTCTTCGCCAACTACGAAGGGCTGGACTTTGAGACATCGCCTGTAGACCAGACGTATGTTCCAACGGCGCTGTATGAGCAGAACACGGCCGGCACGGCTGTGGCGAACACGGTTACGGGCGGATACAACGTCACCAACCCCAGCGTGCTGGGACGCGACGGCCTGTGCGACGACTATACGAGCTCCCTTTACGCCAACGGAAATGGGAACGAGTGCAGCTTCTATAACTCGATGTTCAATCTGTGGGCAGGAGCTCCGCGCGCCTCGACGGGGACTGCCTCTGGTGTCCAATCTGCTGGAACGGTAGCTGCAACATCGAGCACGGGGACTGCACTCAATTACATCTTCCCAAATGCACTGGCGTACTCGAACGTCATCACCGAGTCTCCCAGAGACCACCTGAAGGAGCAGTTGTTCACGGTTCGTGTGGACTACCCCATCAGCGCCAAAGACCAGGCGTTCTTCCACTATAAGCACGATAAAGGTGTCCAGCCGACCTATGTGGACCCGATCAACCCGGTGTTCGATGCGCAGAGCACGCAGCCGGATGATGAAGGGCAGTTGGAAGAGACCCATCTCTTCTCGCCGAATGTGGTCAATCAGTTCATTCTCTCCGGCAGTTGGTACAGCGCGTACTTCCTGAGCGACAACGCCACCAATGCGTTGGGGGCTTATCCGTACGCCATGTACATGCTGGACGGCTCGTTCAGCAACCTCGGCAACGAAGAGAATGACTGGCCGGAAGGACGTAATGCCACCCAGTACCAGATCAACGACGATCTGAGCTGGACGAAGGGCAAGAACTCCATGGCCTTCGGTATGATCTTCAAGCGCGACGACGTTACCGACGCGGATCTTGGAATCAATACCGTGCCGGTGGGTTATGAAAATGGTCCGGCAGAGGGAGTGTTCTCCTCAGGTGATGCCTTCAGTGCGGGAACCATGGTGCAGGGCGTCCAGAATTTTCCCCAGAGGATGAGTGAACCGATCCGGCTGTACAACCTTGGCTTCTATGCGCAGGATCAGTATAAGATGAAGCCAAATCTCCAGTTGACCGCAGGCTTGCGTGTGGAGCATAACTCCAACGTGGTGTGCGTTACGGACTGCTTCGACTATCTGCCTGGCAGCTACGAGGGTGTGAACGCGAGCCTCTCCA
>JAJZDM010000041.1 GCA_021806005.1 Acidobacteriota bacterium
ATACAGACGATGGCAGAAGCATGACTGAACGGAAAAATGACATCGATCACAGAGGAAACGGGTCAGGTCACTGCGCGAGATTACTCCTGCGTGACAGGAAAGCCGCATTCTATGAGGAACTCACGCAATGAGTCCTCAACGGCGCAGGCACGGCGAAGCTCCGCCATCCCCAGACGAGCGGATAACCGCAAAGCCGACATCGGCTTCTCGTAGTCAACCCAGTGGCGCGCAAGCTCAGCGAGCGCAAGAAGAGAAGTTTGGGGACGGAGCTGGTGGCAACCATCGAGGTGTCGCAAGAGCAGAGCTTCATGCGTCGGCTCCTGCCATATCAGCCGTAGGTCGTTCTGGTTCGCTTGACGAAGTAACCTCTCGTCTCGCTGTGGCGCCATACCGAGTTTGTCGCGATCGAGAAGAACAGCCTTCGTCGCGAAGGCCCCTCTCCGGCGTTCTGCGCTCCAGATCTGTTTGACCGCCAACTCTACCAAGGCCAACGGATCCCCACCCCCTGGGCGTAAAAGGACAGAGTGGATCGCCAGATGGAGCCCTGCATCATCGGCCAGCCGCGCGAGCAGCGCGCCATATCCCTGCTCGCTCTCGCCCTCACAACCGAGAAAGATTCTCTTGCGTACCGGAATTGTGGCGAGGCGCCGCTTCACCCGAGCTGCGGTACGGCCCCGTACACGCCCCCAAGATACTTCTGGTAGTAGTTGTCGTTACGGCGGACGGACTGGATCTCCTGCAACCCATAGACGCGAGTTCGGCCGCGGGAGTCTTTCTCACAGAAGTACACCTCCTCTTTGATCAGATCGTCGAGGAGCGAGACGTTATGGCAGCTCATCCAGAGTTGCGCACCTCCCTGGTTACGGACAGGGTCATAGAACCAGCGCAGAATCTCAGGCAGCACCAGCGGATGGATGGCGAGGTCCAGCTCATCGATCACGGCCACGCCGCCAACCCTCAGAGCCAGGATCAGCAATGGGAAGATGCGAATGAACTGGCGCGTGCCGTGACTTTCAAGCTGCATCGGAATCGGCCCGTCCAGGCCTTCGTGTTCAAACCTGGCTACTGGCCCCGTTGCTGAAAAATCGATAGACATTCCCTTGATGCCCAGGTCGATCCGTTGAATCTCCCAATTCAGGGCTTCAAGGAGCTCCGGATGTTCTGCGTAGTAGCGGACTACCCCACCATCCTCAAGGTCAACCCTCTCGACGAAGATGTTGGTCGTCACGCTCCCTGCCCATCGTTGGAGCATGAGGGAGGGCTGGTGGTCGAACTGCGCGAGCGTAGAGATCACACTCGCATTGGCCCGGACCTTCGACAAGACTTGCTTGTAACCCGTGAGTCCGAAGCCCTTTCCGTAACGGATCTCTCCGCTTTCGTCTCTCTCGAAGAGGCGAACAGGCTTGCCTCCGGTAACGGCCACCTGCCGCAGGCTCTCCGACGCCACCGTTCGCGGCTTACCCTGCTCGCCCCGAAAGCTGACCTCATAGATGTACTTCGCCCAGCTCTCACCGTGAGGTTCAATGAGATTGGCTGGCGCGGCGAAGTGGACCGCAAGTCGCGTCGGGAGCTGCGCTGCCTCCTCGTCATGGAAGGACTCGCATGGCTGGGCCGCATCCGGAGGGAGGCGAAAACTGCCGTGCATAAACCATCCCAGAAAAGCCAGCGCTCGCAGGACTGTCGACTTCCCCGAGGCATTCGGGCCGAATACCGCAACAACCCTCGGAACCCTGACCTTCGATCCCGGGCACGCCTCCCCGAATCTGCCTGCCTCTTCCGGCACATTGTCCGCTACCCGGAGGTCCAGAACCTGCGTCTGGCGCACAGAATAGAAGTTCTCGATTTCGAGACGAGAGATCATCAAAGATCCTCCTTGGTGGATGGATTCTATCACCTAAAAATAATTGTTTGACAAAATTATGACAAATAGCTTGATATACATCTATATTTTCACGGTCTAGGAATCCAGTGTTCGACAAGGATCCGACAGACGACAAAGGCGTTTACCAACTCCGCGATCCTATACGCAGCGCCGACGCCTGGAGCTCTGAAGAGATCGCCCATCGAAGGCCGGAGTTGACTGCTGGCGGCCAAACCCTCGGAGGATCGGGAGCCCAGGGATAGAACCCACAGGAGAGGCACAACCTCCTGTGTTGTCTGCTCGGCACGGAAATATCTCACCATGGATGAGCCCGCTCCTGCGCTCGAAGAAGGCATCGTCCCACGCCCTGCGCCCCACCCCACAGGACTTCCCGGTACGGGAGAACTGTTCTAAGATGGTCACTTATCAGACGGTTGCCGCCATGGACCCGGCCTTACCCCAACCCGCCACTTCACCCTCCATCAACGATCCGCTTCCGGACCCCGAACCCGCTCCGCCTTCGCTGCCCGAACCTGACCCAGGCATCTATCACCCCGGCAAGCCCCCGCTTGCACCAGCATCAAACCATAAGGAATGACTCTTTTTATTCTTCGCCACGCCAGTGCTGGTACACGCCGCTCCAATCCGCTCCTTGACGTCAAGCGGCCCCTCGACAAGGACGGCAAAGCGCAGTGCCTCCAGCTAGCCCACGTCCTCAACGCCCTCAAGGTCAACTTTGACCTCGTGATCTCCAGCCCGCTCAAGCGCAGTCTGCAGACCGCTCAGCTCATCGCCACGGAAACCGGCTACGAGCAGGAGGTG
This sequence comes from Acidobacteriota bacterium, assembly GCA_021806005.1. GTDB lineage: Bacteria > Acidobacteriota > Terriglobia > Terriglobales > Acidobacteriaceae > Granulicella. Next base: position 2,684 of record JAJZDM010000041.1, read on the forward strand.
CTGATCTCCGCGGCTCTGGCGCCAGCCGCCACCTTTGCGCAGTTTCAGCACCTGCTCCGCGACTGTTCCAGCGCGGAAAACGTCCTTGTTGTCGGTCACAATCCCAACATCACCCAGTTCCTCGGCCAGTTACTGGGCGTCTGCACCCTGGACGATCCCGAGCCCGCACCAGCCCGCATCCGTCTGCGCAAAGGCTCTCTGGCCCGCATCAATCTGCAGCGCAACACTGCCGTCCTGCAGTCGCTGCTCGATCCCCGCGTCATCCGAGCCCTCTACACCACCTCGACCAAAAGCTCACGGTCCAGGACCTCGCGAAAGTAGCCGGCCTCCTTCTTCAGCGCCCACTGTTCCAGCTCTGCCCCACCACGCGCAGGAATCAGTTCCAGGATCACCCTCTTGGGATACACTTTGGTCCGCAACCGCACGGCAGCCGTTGCGCGGTCCTGGTTCAGTGCCTCGGCCAGGCGCAGCAGCACCACCGCCTTCTGCACATTCCCATGCTCCTCCACCGGAACATAGCGCATCGGCCGGTCCATCGGCTCCGGTCGGCTCTTGCCCAGATACCGCGCGATGGCGGCCACAATCGCCCGCTGCACCGGCGAAAACCCGAAGATCTCCGAGTGCGCAATGATGTACTGCGTATGCCGGTGGTGGCCCTGGTGGTTCATATACTTGCCCACCTCCTGCATCATCGCCGCCGCCTGCAGCCACAACCGATACTCTTCCGGGAGATGGTGCACCGTCCGTAGCTGATCGAACAACTGTTCGCAGTGCTCTCGCTCTGGCTCGGCCTTGCGCGGATCCACCCCATACCGCCGGCAGACCTCCAGCACGCCCTCCCAGCGTTCCGCCTCCATCGTGCGGTGCGCGCTGGTGCGCACGTCGGAGTCGGCCAGCATCTGCGCCAGCACGCCATCGCGCAGCCCCATCCGTGAGAATCTGTAACCCTTCAGATTCATCCGCTCCAGCAGCGCTGCAAACACCTGCGCTCCACCGGCGATAATCTCAGCGCGCCGCGGCCCAATCCCCACCACGGCCGATCGCTGTGCGTGATTCAGCTTGAGCAGACGATCGGCCATCTTGCGCACCGCCGGAGTCTCAGCCTCCAGCAGCTTCACCCGCTTGACCGCCACCTTCTTGGCCGCGCGCGATCCAGAAACCACGCTCGCGCCTTTGCTCTCCAACCCCAACTCCAGAGCGTTGCTGGCCTCGGCCAGGGCCGCTGCCGTGCCAGAGGTCGCAATCACCAGACTCACCCTCGGGCGTCCCAGCTTGCGCTCGGCTCGCCCCAGCTCGCGATCAATAAACTTTCTCAGCCGGGCAATATCTTCTTTCCCCGGGGGGTCCACCCTCAGAAAATCACTCTGTAAACGTACCGCGCCCAGCGGCAGACTCACCATCTGCTGAATCCGCCCACGGTCGGAGACCGTCACCTCGCAACTGCCCCCTCCCAGATCGATCAGCAGACACTTTCCCTGCGCCCCCGGCTCGCGGTTCACAATCCCCAGGTGAATCAGGCGTCCCTCTTCCAGCCCGGAGATCACCTCCACGGTCCATCCCGTGGCCGACTTCACCCACGCCCGAAAAGCCTCGGAGTTGCGCGCATCCCGCACCGCGCTGGTGGCCACCACACGCACCTTGTCCACCACGTGCGCCTGCACCGAACGCTGAAAGCGCTTCAGCGTCTTGATCGTGTTGGCCATCGCCTCCGGCGAGATCACTCCCGTCTCAAAGACGCTGGCTCCCAGCCGCGTCACCTCGCGATCCTCAAACAGCACCTTCAGACGGTGCTGCTGCACCGAAGCGATCGCCAGCCGGACCGAGTTCGACCCAATATCAATCGCAGCAAACGTGGGCATCTTCATCTGCATCCTTTCACGACCACCGCGGTGGAAAACTGGCCCGTTCCATTCCCTATTCTCACTGCATCCACGCCCCTCATGGAACTCCTGTCGGCTCACCTTCGCTATGCTTAGAAGATAGCCCTCTTCGGGCAGCCAGCGGTCACCCCGCTTGCCGGATCTCCATGAGCGCAACCCACACTACGCCGATCAACACAAACTCGCCTTCGACCCGACTCGACTCTCCCCCGATTGTGCCCATCGCTGCGCCCATCCGCTCGTCCCGCTCTCATCTGCTGATCCTGCTCACTCTCTGGCTGGTCATCTTCTTCTCCGCTGTCTTCACCCCTCCGCTGCTGGATGACGCTGACTCAACCCACGCTCAGGCGGCTCAATCCATGCTCGCCACTGGCGACTGGGTCACCCTGCACGTCGACGGCATCCGTTACCTCGAAAAGCCGCCCCTGCCCTACTGGATCACCGCTCTCAGCCTCAAACTCTTTACCCCGGGCCCACCCTACGCCCGCAGCGCCGACGCGGAACGCGCCGCCACCTTTGCCGTACACCTCCACCTGGCTCTGGTCGTCCTCGGTCTGGCTCTGCTCGGCTACGCCTGGGCGCGACGCGCCTTCCCCTCCTCCAACCATCACGCCGCGCTTTACACCTCCGTCTTCCTGCTCACCTCCGCCGGGATGTTTCTCTTCACCCGCGTCTTCATCCCGGACGCTCTGCTCTCCCTCCTGCTCGCCTTCACCCTTTATGCCTTTCTCCGCTCTCTGGAAGCGCCCGGCAAACCACTCCCGGGCGCCATCCAGATCTCCGCGGTCTGGCCCTACCTCACCTGGCTCTCCCTGGCCCTTGCCGTACTCACCAAAGGCCTGGTAGCCATCGTCTTTGTCGGCGGCTCCGCGATCTTCTATCTCTACTGGACGGAATCCTATCGTCTCTGGCGGCGTCTTCGCCCCCTTACCGGAACCCTCCTCTTCCTTGCCGTAGCCGCTCCCTGGCACATCCTCGCCGGCCTGCGCAACACCGGCGGTGTCAACGGTCATGGATTCTTCTGGTTCTACTTCATCAACGAACACGTGCTTCGCTTTCTCGGCCGGCGCATCCCCCGCGATTACAACAAGCTCCCCGGCTACCTCTACTGGTCCCTTCACATCGTATGGCTCTTCCCCTGGAGTCTCTTCGCTCCCGCAGCTTTGGTCGTCGCCTGGCGCAAGCGGCAGGAGATCCTCTCCCGCACCGCCAACTCCTTCCGCAGCCAGACCATCCTCCTCCTCCTGATCTTCTCTGCTCTTCTCCTGGTCTTCTTCTCCATCTCCACCAACCAGGAGTACTACACCTTTCCGGTCTACCTCCCGTTGCTGATGCTGTTGGCCGCGGCCCTGGCCTCCATCGAATCAGGAATTGGCTCCCTGGACCCGACCCTTCGCCGTGCACTCTCCTTCGCCTTCGCCGCCTACACGCTCCTCGGCCTGGCCGCCTCCGCCGCGCTGGCCTACGGCCTCTGGTCGTCACGGAACCTCCCCTTCGTTCCCGACATCGGCGACCTGCTGGCCCACCGTGCCGTCGCCGGCTACACCCTGTCGATGTCCCACTTCTTTGATCTCACCGGCCCATCCTTCGCCGCTTTGCGTCTGCCCGCCTCCCTGGCCATGGCGGCCTTCCTCTTCGGCCCGGCCATCGCCTGGATCCTTTACGCACGACGCCGCTTCTTCGCCGCCATCCTGGCCATCTCCGGCGCCAGTGCCGTCTTCCTGGTCGCGGCGCACATCGCCTTCGTCCGGTTCAACCCCATGCTCTCCTCGGCAGGCTTCGCCCGCACCATCACCCAACTGGAGGCGTCTGGAAGAATCTCCCACAACAACATCGTTCTCCTCTATGGCGATCAGGCCTTTGGCTCCTCCATCCCCTTCTACCTTGACCGCCGCGTCGACCTGGTCAACGGCCGGACCACCTCCATGTACTTCGGCAGCACCTTTCCGGATGCGCCTCCCATCTTTCTCTCCTCTGCCGACCTTCTCGCCCAGTGGGGCCACGGCGAGCGCAAGCTGCTCTTCGTCCCCCTCGAGCGTCGTGACGAGGTCAAGCATCTCCTCGGCAATCGCCAGATCATCCTGCAGCAGACCTCCGGCAAAGCCCTCATCACCGACCGTCCGCTGCATCAACCCTGACATCCCCTGACTTCCACCAGCCATTTCAGAGAGCGCTCCTCATTCCGTGATCTTCTTCTCATCCACCGCAACCGCATCCACCTCCGCGCCCAGCGTCGCCTCCCTCACCCCCGTGCGGCGCTGGCGTGCATCCTCGCTGGCCCTCATCTTCGCCGTTTGGGCGATTCTCCAGATCGGTGGCCTGTTCACCCCCGGCCTGCTTGATGACGTCGACAGCGTCTACATCCAGGTAGCCCGCGAGATGCTCCAGCGCCACGACTTCATCACACCCACCGTGGATGGCGTGCGCTTCTTCGACAAGCCGCCGTTGCTGTACTGGATGGCGGCTGGATCCATGCACCTCTTCGGGATCCATGACTGGGCCGCTCGCCTGCCTCTGGCTCTGGGCGTCCTCGTTCTGCTTCTGGCCGTCTATGCTCTGGGCATCCGCTTTTATTCCAGCACCTCTCCGGCGGATCATCCAGACCGCGCCGGCCTCTATGCGGCCCTGATCCTCGGCACCTGTATCGGCCCTTATCTCTACACCCGCTTCTACATTCCGGACGTCCTGATTGCCCTGTGGATGACCCTCTCCATCCACCTCTTCCTTGTGGCTCTTGACCGGATCGAAGGCCGGATGCACGACCCGACCCATCCTCCAGCATCCGCTCTCCTCCCCTGTCTGGGTTTCGCCGCGGTCACCGCCCTCGACCTGCTCACCAAGGGCCTCATCGGAGTCGTCTTTCCGCTCGGCTTCGTCGTTTTTTATCTGCTCCTCACTGGTCGGCTGAAGCTTCTGCCCAAGTTTCACCTCATCGCTTCCACGCTGATCTTCCTTATCCTCGCCGCTCCCTGGCACATCCTGGCGGCCATCCGCAATCCACCCATCCCCATGCCCTCTGGCGTGGGCCTTCCCGCGCGCGCGGGCTGGGCCTGGTTCTATCTCTATAACGAGCACATCGCCCGCTTCCTCGGCCGCCGCATCCCTCACGACTACGGCCAGGTCCCCATCCCCATCTTCTGGATGCTTCTGCTGATCTGGCTGCTGCCATGGGCAGCCTTTCTCCCCGCAGCGCTGGTGAACGCCTGGCGCTCCCTGCGCTACGCTTCAACGGACGCCAGCCTCCGCTTTGACTCCGATCTCGAACTCTCCCCCGCAACCGCCGCGGCTGCGCCAGACCGGCGCAAGGAGGCCGCTCTTACCTGCCTCCTCTGGGCCGGCATCATCCTGGGCTTCTTCACCCTCTCCTCTCGGCAGGAGTACTATCATCTCCCCGCGCTGCCGGCTTTGGCTCTGCTCGTGGCAGGGCTCCTGGCCCAGGCCGACACCGCGACCAACCTCCACAGGCTGGGACATCTGCTGATCGATCCGCCCCAGCAAAATCCAGCCCTGCGACAGGTGGCTCGCTCGGCCCTCTACGTCCTGGTCCCTCTCGGGCTCCTGCTCTTCCTCGTATGCGGATTCTTCGCCCTCACCGCCCCCACTCCCCATGCCGGAGCCACGCTCAACGAACTTCTGAGCTCCAATCCGGCCGACTATAACCTGTCTCTCGGTCACATCTTCGACCTCACCGGACAGGCTATGGGCTTCTTCCGCGGGCCGTTGATCGCCGTCGCTATCGGCATGTTCACCCTTGGCCCCATCGCGTTCCTGCTGCGCCGGCGAAGTGCCTTCGCTGCCAACCTGCTCATCGCAGCCGCCATGACAGGCGTTCTGCTGGCTGCCCATCAGGGTCTGGCGCGCTTCTACCCCATCCTTGGATCCAAGAATCTCGCCCTCAAAATCGACGCACGGTATCACTCCGGCGATCTGGTCATCATCGACGGCGAACTCACCTCAGGCTCAACGCTGCTCTTTTACACGCCGCGCTCAGCGGCTCCGGTGCTTCTGGTTAACGGACGTCGCAATGGCCCGTGGTTTGGCAGCTTCTATCCTGATGCCCCAAGGGTCTTCCTGGACGATGCACAACTCGACCATCTCTGGGCCGGGGCCCACCGCATCTTCCTGCTCACCTACCATCCAGTGGCCCGCACCGCCAACCTTGCGCCCTACGCGGCCGTCTACCCTTTTGCCGCCAGCGGCGGCAAGACCATTCTGACCAACCAACCGTAGCCTCCCCTGCCTGCCGCTGCATCAGAGAGCCGCAATGCGCCTGGGCATCCTTTACTCCCAGGAAGCACCCGGCTGCGCCGTGGGTTCGGACCAACCCTCTCGGAAGACCGCTGTACCGTAGCCATGGAACCACTGCAGGCTTTGAAACTTTGCACAAGGCCCAGGACGCTGTGGTTCACACCGACGGCACAGTCGCCGTTCCGGCCCCCCCGTTGCTCGGCGTGCGCCTTCGGGGTTTGCACCTTCCTTCTGCAAAGCCTCTTCAGAAGAAACGTAACGCCGTACCCGCGCTTCCATCGGCCGTCCCCAAGACAAACGCCGCCCCCCGCCTGCTCTGAAGCACCCATCAATCCTCAGGATCCAGTAGAGCCAGTCCACGCAAGATGCTCCGCTTGAAAAGCTCAAAGGCCGCCCGGATGGGCGGCCTTTGAGAAGAGTAGAGATTGAGAGCGATTAATCGTTTTCGTCGCTCTCGATTTCGGACTGCTTCCACCGGAGCAGATCGCCCAGGGTCGTGCTGCCGGCGTTGGCGCTGGAAGAGCTGCTGCCCTGCCCCTTGCCGCCCTTGCCGCTCTTGCTGGACTCCTTGTAGCTCTCGACCTCGGCGCGCGTTGCTTCCTCGCCGATAGCCTTGATAGAGAGACCAACCTTCTTCTCTTCCTGGTTCATCTTGACGATCTTGAACTCGTGCTCATCGCCAACCTCGAGGGAGATCTGCTTGCCAGTCTCATCCACCGCCTCGGAGACGTGGCAAAGGCCCTCGACTCCCTCGGCGATCTCAACGAAGGCTCCGAACTGAGCCGTGCGCAGAACCTTGCCTTTGATCACATCGCCGACCCGGTGCTGGACGAAGAACGTCTCCCAGACATCCGGCTGGAGCTGCTTGACGCCCAGCGAGAGGCGACGGTTCTCCGGCTCCACACCCAGAACAACTGCCTTTACCTTCTCGCCCTTCTTCAGGACCTCCGAAGGATGCTTGATCCGCTTGGTCCAGCTCAGATTGGAGACATGCACCAGACCATCAATGCCGTCTTCGATCTCAACGAAGGCGCCAAAGTCGGTAAGATTCCTTACCCGGCCCTCGATAACCGCGCCAACCGGATACTTGTCTTCCAGCTGCTCCCAGGGGTTTTCCTGTAGCTGCTTCATACCCAGGGAGATGCGGCGATCGGTGGGGTTCACTGACAGGATGATCGTCTCCACCTCGTCGCCGGGCTTTACCAGCTTCGAGGGATGCTTCATCCGCTTGGACCAGGTCATCTCAGAGACGTGAACCAGACCCTCGATACCCTGCTCCAGCTCGACAAAAGAGCCGTAGTCGGTCACCGAGAGAACCCGGCCACGCACGTGTGCGCCCACCGGGTAACGCTCTACGGCATCCAGCCATGGATCAGGCGAGAGCTGCTTGAATCCCAGCGAAACGCGCTGCTTCTCCTTATCAAACTTCAGCACCTTTACCTGGATCTCATCGCCTACGTTCACCAGATCGCGGGGGTGAGTCAGACGGCCCCAGCTCATATCCGTAATATGCAGCAGGCCATCCAGCCCGCCCATATCTACGAACGCGCCGTAGTCGGTCAGGTTCTTCACCACTCCGGTAAACACCGAACCCTCTTCCAGCGTCGACAGCGTAACCGACTTCTTGGCATTCTGGTCCTCTTCCAGGATCTCCTTACGGGAGATGACCACATTGCCGCGCTTCTTGTTCAGCTTGATGACGCGAACTTCGATCTCCGTGCCAATGTAGCCGTCCAGATTACGGACCGGACGGATCTCCACCTGGGAGCCCGGCAGAAACGCCTTGATCCCGATGTCGACCGTCAACCCACCCTTAACCCGGCTCACAACCATACCCTTGACCGGCGTCTTTGTGTTGGCCGCCTCCTCCAGCTTGTCCCAGACCTTGTGACGCAGGGCCTTCTCGTAGCTGACGAGATAGCCGCCCTCCTTCTCCTCGCGCTCGACGATCACCTCAACCACATCGCCGATGTTGAACTTCGGCGTACCCGTGTGGTCCAGAATCTGCTCCAGCGGAATCAGACCCTCCGACTTGAGGCCAATATCCACCACTGCGTGCTTCTCAGTGATCTTGACGACGGTGCCGGTAACGATCGCCTCTTCAGCGGTGAGCGCCTGTGCTGCGTCCTTCTCGGCGGCCTGCTCGCGGTCAAAGCTCTCCAGCGCTTTGGCAAAGTCCTCGGCGTCGTACTCAGGCTCCGGCTCGGTCGGCATCTCTACAGAGATTGCCTGCTCGGCCTCCGCTCGCGGAGCGGTATCCTCCGTGACAGGAGCGCCGGGGTTAGAGGAATAGTCTGGGGATACCGCAGCTTCCTGGGTTGCGGTCTCATGGGTCAGTTCGGGGGTGGGTGATTCCAGTGTGGTGTTCAGGACTGTACTCTCGGGATGGAAGGAATTGTGGTCGTGGTCGGCCATGGAATAAGACTGCTCCGGGGTCCAGTTCCTCAATTCCCTGCCTCTCACATCACTGCCGGAAAAACCACCTTTGAAGCAGCAGAAGTGCCGCCTCCGGTCGGAGGTTTGACCAATTCCAGGGATGTCAGCGGGAATAAGGTGAAGCGTCCAGAAGAGAGCCTGCGACTGGATCCCGCGCGCATTCTCTCAATAAAAAGTGTAGCAGCGCCGTGGTCCAGGGTCAATGCAACTGATCGAACATCGGCCAATCGGCGCACCCCACACCGGGTCCTCTCAGCACCCTCCTGCCGAACCGCATCCCGCGGAACCTTGCTGAACAAGCACCCCCTATCGATGCCGAAGCTTAGAACCTCTCCAGCAGAAACAGGAATCCGGACTGACATCGCCGCGCCGGCACGGCCTGCAGTGCCCCTACGCCAACAGCCTATACTTCTTTCATGGAACATCTCTTCACGCCCTGGCGCTACGAATATGTGACCGGCGGCGACCGGACCCGGCCCAAACTCGGCGTGCCCCAGGCGCTCTCTGCCTGGCCTGGGGAGACCCATTGCGTCTTCTGCAACATGATCGCCTCGGTCGACTACGCCGTCGAGAACGGGATGGCTCGTGCCGAGGCCGAGGCTGCCGTCTACATCCTGGAGCGCGGAAAGAGCTGCTTTGTGGTACTAAATGCCTTTCCTTACAACAGCGGACACCTGATGGTCGTACCCTACCGGCATGAGCAAAGCCTGGCTGGGCTTCCCCTGGAAGAGGCCGAAGAGATCCTGCGAATGACGCGACGCGTCGAGCGGGTTCTGCAGGCTGCCTATCGGCCCCACGGCCAGAATCTCGGGCTGAATCTGGGCAGAGCCGCCGGAGCCGGCGTCGCCGACCACCTCCACCTGCACGCCGTTCCGCGCTGGCAGGGGGATACAAACTATATGAGCGTTCTGGCAGAGACAAGAGTCCTGCCAGAAACGCTCGACCAGAGCTGGCGAAGAATACGCGAAGCCATGTCCTCCGATACCCTCGAGCTGCGCTGATCTCTGTACAAGAACCGTAAATTTCCCCCTCCGGGTAACCTTTCGCAGCCTCCGTACAACTCCAGGCGATTCACACTGCATCCAACTCGCTCATAAGAATGCGTTCGCCCAACCGAAAGTTCAGGGAGGTGCATCATGACGCAGCGAGAAGATCCACCGGGTGAGTTCACGCTCCCCGGCAAGCTCCAACGAGCGGTACAGCGGAGTTGGACCATCCGTACAGGTGAAGGGGCGTTCACCACCGTTTTGATCAGAGGGCACGGGCATGCGGGTTGGGCTATGCCATTCGCCGCCAGAACCCTCATTCAGCCTCAGGATGGCGCTGTCGAAACCCGGTCCAGTCTTCTGCATTGCAACCCCACCATGCACGAGTCCGAAGATGCCTACCTCACGGGAGGCACACGCTCTCTGGACCGTCGCTTGCTGGGGTTGAATATCGTACAGGACTATCTGAAACGCGAGAATGGCCGCGTCACGGCGATTCCACCAGAGCGCAAGGCTGAGGTGGCGTAGTTTCGCGCCTCCCCGCCTTGATCGATTCTTCATATCCCTCACGCGGGATACGGTTGCCCGGCCCGGCTCGGTCCTTTGCGTTCAAAGGTGCCGGTAAGCCGTGGGCCCTACTGCAGAGCCTCTGCGGGATGGAGCTGTAATGCGGGGGTAACCTCAAAGTTGGTTACCGTCCACACCCCACCCGGCAGACGTTGATAGACCCGCGTATAGCGGTACGCACCGTCGACAGGGTGCCGGTCAGAGGTGCCTTGGATTCGAGCAAGACAGGTGACAATAGCAATCCTGCCAATAAGCTTGATCTTGGTCTCCGAGATATTGAGTTGCGTGATGACCAGCCTGCGCTCCCGCATGCGATCCAATTGCTGGGCTTTGGTGAGAACTTCACCGTCCGCCGTAATCCCAAGATAGTCCTCTGAGAGCAGGCGATCCATCACGGAGATGTCATTGGAGAGTGTCGCCTGCTGCCACTCATGCTCAAGCGCGATGATCTGAGCGCGTTCCATGCGCTTGTGTTCCCGACGCGCATTCGCCTGCGCAAAAACAGACGGAGCCATCGCCATCACCAGTGCAGCCGACACCAGAGACAGTACACACAATGGCAACCAATTTGACCTGGCTCTCCGCATGGGCACCCCGATAGCCGATGCAACGGATATTAAACGAGCGATCCATGCCGCGTCAAAGCACAGCCCGACTCGGTTAACTACGCCGACTCCTGAGCCGAAGCATCCGAGATGCCTCTCTGCCAGAAAGGACAACCCTTCTTGATCTCGGGCTGGTACCCATTGAACCAGCCACCCGTTCTTGAAGATCACGACCGATGAATCCCTTGCGGCGTTGGGCCGTTGGTTCATGCAGCAGGATCTGAACGTTCAGGATCAGGCGAGAGCCGTCAGATCCTCCACATTCCGGTCCAGCATGTGTTGATACAAACCTCCCACCGCGTACTTCGCAAAATGCGGCGTGCTGCGGTGGAACTCCGCGGCGGCTTCGTCGCGGTATTGCTCGTAGATCACTACGGTCTCAGGATCACTCTCGACAAAGTGCGGGATATAAGTGACGCAGCCCTCTTCCTGACGGGTAAATCGGGTGAGTTCGCGCAGAATCCGGTGGATCTCGTCGCGGTCTTCAGAGCGGAAGGTCATGCGTACCGTAAAGCTGATCATCTTCAACATCCAGGAGAAAACAAGGGTAAGAGAATCCAGGAAAAACGTAAGAAGGCCGAAACAAAAAAGATCGGAGAAACCGGAAACGATCAGGGAAAAACTTAATCCTTTATCGCGAACAGTTCATCAAAGCCCGGCTTCGTAATGGTTTGGCCGCGATCCGGCCCGGTGGAGATGATGCAGATCTTGGCGCTGCTCTCCCGCTCGAGGAACTCAAGATACTCCCGAGCAAGCCTTGGCAGTTGGTCGTACTCGGTGATTCCCTCCGTGGAACACTTCCACCCCTTCAACTTCGTGTAGATCGGATGAATCGACTTGAAGCCGCGCACATCGGCCGGAATCACGCTGGTCACCTTGCCGTCAATCTCGTAGGCGGTGCACACCGGTATCTCGTCAAACTCGTCGAGAACATCCATCTTGGTGACCACCAGCCATTCCGTGGAATTAATCATGTTGGAGTAGCGCAGCAACGGAATATCCAGCCAGCCGCAGCGACGCGGGCGTCCTGTCACCGCTCCGTACTCCATGCCGCGGGCGCGCAGCCGCTCGGCCAGTTCGCCCTCGATCTCGGTCGGGAACGGACCCTCTCCCACTCGGGTGACGTACGCCTTCGTAACACCAATCACCGTACCAATGCGGCTGGGCCCCACTCCCGTTCCGGTAACCGCGCCGCCCGCCGTCGAAGAGGAGCTGGTAACAAACGGATACGTCCCGTGGTCGATATCCAGCAACGCTCCCTGAGCACCTTCAAACATCACGTTCTGGCCTGCGGAAAGGGCATCGTTCAGCAGGTAGGCCGTGTCCGTTACGAACGGCGCAATCTGCTCAGCCGCACGGGCGTACTCCTCGTACATCTGCTTTGGATCCAGAGGCTCGGTGCCAAACAGCGCATGCGCGATCGTATTCTTCTCGTGGCATGCGTTGTTGATGTGCGTGCGCAGCAGCGAGGTATTCAGCAGATCCACCACCCGAAGACCATTACGGTGAATCTTGTCCTCATACGCAGGGCCAATGCCCCGGCGTGTGGTGCCGATCGTCTGCCGGCCCGGAGCAGTCTCCGCAGCCAACTCGATCATCCGGTGGTACGGCAGAATCACCTGGGCGCGATTGGAGATGAACAGGTTGCCGTCCACATGCACCCCCGCCGCGCGCAGCTTCTGCACTTCGCTCAAAAAGGCCATCGGATCCAGCACCACGCCGTTGCCGATCACACCTGTACAGCCCGGACGCAGAACCCCGCACGGTATCAGTTGCAGAACAAACTTCTGGCCGTCGATGATGACTGTATGGCCGGCGTTGTGGCCGCCCGCGTAGCGCGCCACAATGTTGAACTTTTCGCTTAATACATCGACGATCTTGCCCTTACCCTCATCGCCCCATTGGGCTCCCAGAATGACGGCCGATGGGCGTTGCGGCGAGACGGAACTTTCGGTTTTGCTCACGAGGAAGATGGCTCCAGATAAATCGGGGAAAGTGTCCAGCAGAGGTTCCAGGCAGGCATCCATTGCTACCCTGGAGAATGACGATTACCCCTGCATCTATCTGCTATTTTATACCCTTCGTCGATCAGGGATCTCCACGGTGCGCGGCCGAATGGGCAAGGCCGATCGTGTCTGGCCGGGCCGGACCTGCGCCGCTCAAGACAACTTGAATCCTGAAGCCTGGCGAAGACGGGAACATCACCGGCGGAAAGGGATCCGTCCGCAAAACATCCATCCCCCGACTCCGCACGCAAACAGATTCCACCCTGAGGCAGCAGCATTGCCTCTTGTCAAACTTTCATATCAAATCTCTCCATGCGCAAGGCTCCGGAGAGTGGATGTCGTTGAGATTGACTGCAAAACTCTTTACCGGTTTGTACCGGCTGTTGCCCGCTCTCCTCTGCGCCACAAAGATCCTGGCCCAGGCCGGGCCTCCGTTTCAGACCGACGACCCGGTACCTGTAGACTACGGCCACTACGAGTTCTATGTCTTTGGCGGCGTCGACGGAACGCCGGCTGAACTGGACTCCACTGGACCCGCCTTTGAGTTCAACTGGGGAGCGCTTCCCCGGCTTCAGCTTCACGCCATCCTCCCCTGGGGAACCGTCAACCCAACCCACAATCCGGTCTATGCCCCAGGAGGCGTCGGCCCCTCGGCCTTCGGCCTCACCGACACCGAACTGGGAGCCAAGATCGCATGGATCAAGGAGAGCCGGTACAGGCCGCAGATCGGAACCTTCACCATGTTCGAGATGCCCACGGGAAACTACGCCGAAGGCCTCGGCGTCGGGCGCGTCTGGTACAAACTCCCCGTATGGGCCTACAAGCAGATCGGAACCTGGGGAGTCGATGGAGGCGCGGGATACACCGTCGTCCATCAGATCGGCTACCGGAGCTTCCCTTATGGCGGCTTCCTCGTCCAGAAGAATATAAACAACCGTCTCGACGCCTCGATCGAGGTCTTCTCTCACGCGCGCGAGGGCTTTGCCACAGCGCAGACTGAGGCATCCACGCTCCTCGACGCCGGCTTTGCCTATCACTTCAGAAGTCCCGGGCTGCAGCTTCTCCTCGCCTACGGCCACTCCGTTGCCGGCCAAACCGAAAACTACACCTACCTCGGCCTGTACAGAACCTGGGGGAAGGACAAAGGGAGCAAGGACAAATCCGCAGCCGCCGCCTTGCAGCACTGCCTCCCGGGAACAACGCAGCCGCAATGACCCCTCCGGAACCTCGGATGCGGACCCGTCGTCGCCCCGCAAAACTACCTCGCACGGCTATCTGGCCGAAACGTCCTTCTGCGACCTGCTACCAGCCCCAGGAGTGAAGCCGGCACCATCACAACCCCTGCAGAGGCGAGGCGCACTAAGCCGTGCCGAGGGCCGGACTCAGGAGCGCGCCCGAACTTCTACCCCAGATCCTTCAACGGACGCAAAGTATCGGCGCTGGAAGAAGAAGGCCACATTCACCAGACCGATCATCACCGGAACCTCCACCAGCGGACCGATGACCGCCGCAAAGGCAGCGCCGGAGTTGATGCCAAACACCGAAACCGCCACCGCAATCGCCAGCTCAAAGTTGTTGGAGGCTGCGGTGAACGCCAGCGTGGTCGTCTTGGAGTAGTCCGCCCCCACCTTTCGTCCCATGGCAAACGACACCAGGAACATCACCACAAAGTAGATCAGCAGCGGAATCGCAATCCTGACCACATCCAGCGGCAGCCGCACAATATAGCTGCCCTTCAGGGAAAACATCAGCACAATCGTGAACAGCAGCGCCACCAGCGTCAGCGGACTCACCCGTGGCACAAAGTTTCGGTCATACCACTCCAGTCCCTTGGCGCGAACCAGAACAGTGCGCGTCACAAAGCCCGCGAGAAAAGGGATCCCGAGGTAGATGAAGACGCTCTTGGCGATCGCTGCCATCGAGACGCGCACCACCGCTCCATGCAGACCGAACCAGCCCGGCAAGACGCTAAGAAAGATCCAGGAATAGAGAGAAAAGAAGAGCACCTGGAAGATCGAATTGAACGCAACCAGCCCGGCAGCAAACTGCGTATCGCCTTTGGCGAGTTGATTCCACACAATCACCATGGCGATGCACCGGGCCAGCCCGATCAGGATCAGCCCAGCCATGTACTCCGGATAGCCACGCAGGAAGACGATCGCCAGCACAAACATCAGAATCGGCCCGACAATCCAGTTCTGCACCAGCGACAGTCCCAGCACGCGCTTGTCGCGAAACACCTCATGCAGTTCCTCGTAGCGAACCCGCGTGAACGGTGGATACATCATCAGAATCAACCCGACGGCGATCGGGATCGATGTCGTCCCGACACTGAAGTGGTTCACCGTCTGTGCAAAGCCGGGGACAAACCAGCCCAGCGCAATCCCGGCCAGCATCGCCGCAAAGATCCAGCCGGTAAGATAACGATCGAGAAACGACAGGCGACTCTTCTTCAAAGTATCTCTCCGGAACTGGATTACGAACGACCGATCTTCTGAATCTCCTGCTTCATCGCAGGCTGGTCAAGCACGCCGAACGGCAAGGCTAGGAAGAGACGGATCCTTCGATCCAGAATCTCAAACGCCTCCCGGAATGCCCTTGCAATCTCCTCCGGCGTACCGCGCACGGCTGCCGGATCGGCTATGCCCCAGTGTGCGCTCATGGGCTGGCCCGGCCAGTAGGGACACACTTCATTGGCTGCCTGATCGCAAACCGTGAACACGAAATCCATGCTGGGCGCGCCCGCCGCGGCAAACTCATCCCAGGACTTGCTGCGCAGGCCCACAATCTGCATTCCCGCCGACTCAATCTGGCGCAGCGCCTCCGGACGCGGCTGGCCGCTCGGATGGCTGCCCGCGCTGTAGGCGCTGAATTGACCTTTGCCCAGGTGGTTCAGAATCGCCTCCGCCATGATGGAGCGCGCGGAGTTCCCCGTACACAGAAACAGAACGTTGCAAGGCGGCGTCATCGCTTTATCCCCTTGTGCCCATCTCTGGATTCGCCTCTGGCACCTCCGCTGCAGAGCTGCAGCATCCGCCAACGCAGCAGGCCTCTGCCGGTTTGGCAGCGCGCAGAAACGCACTCATGAACTTCCCGTGCACCTCCGCGGCAATCGCATCCACATCCACCCCGGAGTTCGTGAGAAACTGACGGGCGTCTTCAATGTTGTACACACGGGTCGGTTCAACAGAAACTTCGCCAAATCCCGCCTTCACAAGCTTGTCAACATACTCGTTCTCTTCAAGAGCCCCGGCGATGCAGCCAACCCACAGCAGCATGCTCTGGCGTACCTGGTCCGGCACACTGCCCCGTGTCACCACATCGGAGACCGCAAACCGCCCACCCGGCTTCAGCACCCGAAACGCCTCGGAGAGCACTCGGTCCTTGTCGGCAGACAGATTGATCACACAGTTCGAGATGATCACGTCCACCGAACCATCCGGCAATGGAATGTTCTCGATCTCGCCCTTGAGAAACTCGACGTTGGTCACCCCAGCCTGACGCTGATTCTCGCGCGCCAGCGCCAGCATCTCCTCAGTCATATCCAGGCCGTACGCTTTGCCGCTCGGTCCAACCCGCTGCGCCGACAGCAGAACATCGATCCCACCCCCGGACCCAAGATCCAGCACCGTCTCCCCCGGTCGAAGTTCGATCAAAGCCGTCGGATTGCCGCATCCCAGCGAGGCAAGAGCCGCCTTCTCCGGAATGCTGCCCTTCTCATCAGCGCTATACAGATTCACGGTGATCGGATCACAACAGCGAAACGCCGGATCACAACAAGCCTGCACACTGCCGGACTCCGCAACGGCCCGCGCGGCGCTCCCGTATCTCTCCTTCACCTGCTCCTGAACCGTTGTATCCGAACCCATGGGCAACTCTCCTTTATATACGCCAAGACGAATATATTCTCACCGTTCACATTCGTCAAGGCGTATATTATGGAATCGTGCAGCCTCTCTCCAAAGACGCAGACCTCGCACTTCTCTTTGCGGCGCTCGCCGATCGCACCCGTCTGCGGCTGTTGAACCTCATGGATGGACGGGAGGTGTGCGTCTGCTACTTCGTCGAGATCCTCGGCCAGAGCCAGCCCAAGATCTCCCGGCATCTCGCCTATCTTCGCCGCGCAGGCGTTGTATCTTCGCGGCGTGAAGGCAAGTGGATGCACTACAGGATCATCGTTCCATCGCACTCCAGCGCGGCAAGGATACTCCGGGAGACCCTCGCAGCTCTTCGCGAAGAGAAGGCGATGCAGATGGATCTGGCGCGCCTTGGCAAAGTCTGCTGCGCACCCCGGAAGATCCCTTCTCTGGAGGGAGCTCCGCTCCCGGCCTCCGCTGCAATGGTTGCCTGTTCAGACTGAAACAACCTCCCAGCGGGCAGACCGCAGCGGCTCAAGACAAGAACACACTACCCCACCGCGGCCTCGTCCCGTCCGGAGCCGCCGGAGCAAGCTATCTCTCTACGGAACCACATCCCCTTTGAATGAATTCAGGGTGAACGCCTGCGTGCCAGTGGTGGAGGTGATCTCGACGCCGAAATCGGCTATCGAGAACGTCCGTCGATTGAGTTTGCCCCGATTGGCGCACCAGTTCATGAACGCCAGAACGTCCTCACTCCCGCTGGCACGTTGCCGGGTGCGCAGGAACGATATGACGTTATTGTGCCCGTTGCTGCCTTGGAACACATCGTAACGGCCTTCGCCAATCTTCACATCCGTGGCGATGGGGCAGGCCGTCGCCGGATATTCGCTGCAGCCGTAGCGGGAAGCGATCGGGCCGGATCTCTCCCACTTCTCCCACACCATCACCTCGTCTTCGTTGTTCGTCGTCCAAAGATCATACGCAAAGTCGTAGACGGAGTCCCGAGGCGCTGAGAAGTCGAACGATGTCGGCACGCTGCGCAAAGCACCCAGGTCAACATCGTTCAGGCGAAACATCGTGTGCGGATAGGCCTTGACCCCACCGCCGCTGAACTTCGAACTTGAAGTCCACCTCGTGGCGCTGGAAACATGCAGACACTGTCCGGATGCCGCCCCCCATTCATCTGTCTCCACACGATAGGGCCCGCTGGAGTAACTCGCATACCGACTGCACGAGTTCCATACCTGAGCTCGGGCTGCCAGGGCCGCCACCGCTCCAATACAAATCAAACCCAATAGGATCGCCTTAACGCTGCGCACCACCCGATCACCCTCCTGCCTTCCTGTGTCGTTCGTCTCCTGACAGCGGCCCGTCCACTTCAAGCCCGTATCAATCGCTCTTCGCCCTCCCTGTCTGAAGCAATCTCCAGGCAGACGGAATACAGTCCTCTTTACGCGCAGGCACACCTGCACGGCCGAAAGGGAGGAAGCTCTCCGAAGGCTTTGAAAAAAGGCCGTTGCCCAGCGGAGGAGAGCGTACCAGACAACGGCTGCGAGTGAAGGTAGTGCAAGATCTGTCACTGCACGGTGAGCGAAACCTTGAAACTCTGCTCGGAGCAGGGTGCACTGGCCGGATTCCCATTCGGGCAGGCAGCCGTGATAAGAACGGATCCCGGCTCGAAAGGTTGAGCGTAGGCTTCAACTGTGATCGTGGTGTTGCCGGTTGGAGTCACATTCTGGGCACTGCCGCCGCAGCCCTCCACTCCAAGGCTCACCACCACCAGCAGAAGCAACCCGGCGACGATCGCCACCGGCGCCCGGTGGTGCCTTGCAAAACGCCGCCTCGTGAAGAACAGCAGCACACCCATCGGCCCGGCAAGCCACCACAGAAGTCCACTGGCCGTCGGCGTCTGCGGCGCCTGGTTGATCACCACCGACAGGGTCACTGGGGGATTGGACGCTGCAAGCGTCGCCGTGCTCGATGCGACCTGTAACTGGCCGGGATTGAAGATGCATCTTGCATTCGCCGGCAGCGTCGACTGAACGCAACTGAAGCCAACCAGACCTTGCCAGCCGCCATAACTCGTGGCCTGGAAGGTCGCACTGCTGCTACTGCTCGGCCCGGCCGTAATGGAGGCGCCCGTTTGCGCAAGACTTACCTGGGCAGCACTCACCACAACCACCGGGGCTGCAGCAGATGTGGAGGCAATGTAATTCGCGTCTCCCGAGTAAGCCGCCGTGATGTTGTCCGTCCCCACCGGCAGAGACGACGTTGCTAGCGTTGCCGCAAACGTTCCGCTGGATGTTGGCTGGACCGCAACACTGCCAAGCGAGGTGCCATTGGAGAGAAAAGTAATCGTACCCGTCGGAATCCCTACCCCGGTTGACGCGATCGTCGCTGACAGGGTCACGCCACTTCCCTGCACCGCGCTGTCCGGATCGATGTAGGGTGTGGTAATCGTCAAAGTTGTCGTTGTGGGGGCCAGTGATACCACGATCGCCAAGGCCGTTGAACTGCTACCACTGAAGTTGCTGCTGCCGGTATAGGTTGCAACCGCGTTATGCGTTCCCCCGGTCAGTCCGGACGAGAGCGAAAACAGCGCCACGCCGCTCGAACTGAGCGTCGCCTCGCCGTCCTGCACACCATCGACCATCAGGGTCACCGTACCACTCGGAGTTCCACTCGACGCCGTTACGGTCACCGAAAAATTGATCGGCTCTCCGAAAAACGGAGATCCACTCGCAGGCGACGTTATCACCAGGCTGGTCGCGGTCGTCGTTGCCGTCCCTCCCTCGCCTGACAGCGTGATCTGCGCGCCTGTCGTCGTCGAACCTCCATTCATGGCATTGCTGGCAATGCCCAGCGTCTCCGTCAGGGCTCCCTGCGCGGCAGGAGTGAAGGTTGCGTCCACCTCGCAACTCTCACCCGTCGTCACCTGGCCGCCGGAAGCGCAGCCGCCGGTAGTCGGGGCAGAGAGGGTAAAGTCCGCCGTACTGCCGGCGAGAGTATCCCACGGCGTGCTCAGGCTCAGCGTCTGATTCCCTTCATCTTCCACCTCAGCGGACAACGCTCCGCTGGTGGCGCTCACCGCCCAACTGCCGAATTCGAGTGTCGTCGTCGTGCGCGCCACCTCGTAGGCAGCCGCAGCCGCGCTGTCAGACACATAGAGATTCCCGGAAGGATCGATCGCCACACCATAGGGCGCGTTGATCCCGATTCCCGCCTCGATCTCCGCATTCGGCGACAGGCTGCCGGCCATATCCGGAATCCGTACCAGATCTCCACCCTCTGTATCAGCAACAAACAAACTCCCTGAGGCGTCCACCGCCAGGCCGGACGGCTTTCCAAACCCAACCGCAACCAACGCTGTGCTGTCCTGAGAAAATGGATCAATGACCTCGTCGATCTCCCCAGCCCCGGAGTTCGCCACATACAGATTGCCCGAGCGCGACGCCGTAATCGCAAGTGGACCATCCAGCGACGAATCCACCACCGTTGCCGCATCGCTGCTCCAGCTTCCGCTGTAGGGGATGGCAATCACCCGATTGTTTCCCGTGTCCGCGATGAACAGATCCCCTGTGCTGTCCAGAGCCACCGCTGCCGGTCCGCTCAACGTCGTCCCCGCAATGGCTGTCGCCGAGCCAACCACCGTAACCTGCCCGGCGTTGCTCAGCGCGCCGCTCACCATCGGCACCTCAACGACGCGGTTGTTGCCCGTATCGGCGATAAGGACGTCTCCTGCCCCGTCCACAGCCACACCCGAGGGCTGGCTCAGCCCGCTGCCGACGCTCACCGCAGAGCTGCTTCCCGGGGTAAACTCGAGCACCGCGTTGTTCCCTGGGTCCGCATAAAACGTATCCCCGGCTCCGTCCAGGGCCACCGCCTCAGGCGTCTTGAAGCCCCCTCCCATCGCCGTCACTGTACCGGGATCGATCGTAATTCCGGCGCCCGTGCCCGTGCCCGTCAAATAGGTGGTAGCCAGTGCGCCTCCGGAAGAGGCCAGCAGCTCCAAGCCCGCCTGCGCGGCGCCCGGCGTCACCGGGGTGAACTGCAGAGAGACCGTGCAACTGGACCCCGCAGTATAGCTGGATCCTTGTGCGCACGTTCCTCCCGTCTGCCTGAAGACCCCGCTGCTCGGAAAGCTGACGATGGAGCCCACCGTCTCCGCACTGTTGAACGTTGCCGTCAGCGTCACCGACGTATTGGCTCCAATCGCAACCGTGCCTGCATTCGCGCTGAAACGTGTAAGACCGTATGCAGAAGCTCCCTGATCCGCAAAGTAGAGCGTGCCCGTGCCGCCCACCGCGGGTGTATTGCTGATGCTCACCCCGGTGGCTACGATGAACTGATCCGATGGATTCAGCGCGGCGCTCGACCCTGTCGTCTCATAAGGAATCTCGAAGATCGTCGACGCTCCACCGTCGGCCACATAAAGATTCCCGGCATGGTCGATCGCCACCCCCACCACACTCTGATAACCGTGTCCAAAGGACACCGGAGCCGAACTGTACGTCGCAGAGGTCGTCGCGGTCCCGGCTGTCGTCACAGCCAGTTCCCAGAGCGCGCCGCTCGTATCCGCATAGTAGATATCCCCTGATGCGTCTACAGCCATCGAGACGATCGGATTCGTCAGCGGGCTGAGCAGAACGCTTCCCGTGGTGTAACCTGCATTCTGTTCCAGCAGCTCGTTTGCATTCGCGCAGCAGGCGCCGTTGGTGGCGATAAAGAGATCGTCGGCTGCATCGGTCGCCAGCGCCGATCCTCCCCAGTAGTAGCTGATAGCACCCAGGTTGGAGATGCTGATCTCGGTGGAGGAGCCCGTCTGCGGTACGCAAGCGCTGATCGGTATCTCGCTGACGTGGCCGCTGAAGCCCTGCATCACAAACAAGTTTGCCTTTGCCGCATCAATCCACAGCGACATCATGCTGTAGCTGCCTGCCGAGGCCTCCACCGTGGTCGCTGCGCCGCCCCCGGCGGGTATCTCCACCACCTCTCCGCTTCCGGCATTGATCGCATAGATGTTCCCGCAGCCGTCCAGAGCTACATCGCCCAGATCCCCCGGCGAACCCGAGATGGGAACGGCATTGCTGGAACTCACCACTACGGGCGGCACATAGGAGCTTTGTGCAAAGGCGCCCGCCGGCAGCACCACCTCTGCAACCATCGCGAGCATAAAGAACACCCCCGCTCCAATCCACAACCTTCTCCTCACACTCCCGCTCGCCATCTCCTGCATCGCCATCTTCTGCCTCCAGTTCAGCCTCAGAACCGCGGCCTGGCGCCGCGTGTTGTTTCTTCTGCTTGTCATTTCCAATCGCCTCTTTGCCTCTCCGCTTTGTCCGCTCTATCGGTTCCGGTCTTACTCGCAATCACCCCGGATCTGGCACTGCGTCAGAACGTCACGAACTTCCGCCGCGGTTAGAAGGTGTACTGCAAGCCCAGTTCCACAATGCGCACGCCGTCCTTGTAGCTGGTGGCGCCAAAGCTGCTGGCGTTCAGAAGTGACGCGTTCCCCAGCGCCTGCGTGGCCGTGGTGTACTTGCAGGTTGTGCAGGCATCTCCATAAATCAGATCCAGCACCTCCAGATTCTCGTTGCTGAATGACACCAGTGGGTGATTCAGAAAGTTGAACCCTGATAGCTGGAACTGCAGCTTTTGCTGCTTGTGGATCACGAAGTCTTTGAACAGTGTCAGATCCGCGCTGAAGTACGCCGGACCATGGGCAAACGGCATCTTCCACCAGCCCTCTGAACCCATAGGCGGCAACGCAAAACAGTTGCCATTCACGAACTGGTCCTTCCTCAGGTGGCCCGTAGGATTGCAGGTGACTTCGGGCTGAAGAGCATACGAACTTGTGCCCAGCCATGCTGCCGCATTGATCGGGATCGAGACATTTCCATAGCCCACGCCGCCACTGAGAGAGTAGTCGGTGCTGCTGTTCAGAATGGAAAGATCCGGTCCGGTCGTAAGCTTGTTGATTCCGGAGATCTCCCAGTTGTTCAGCACCTGGCCAAGAAAATGGTTGCCGTGATACTTCACCCCCTCCTGCCAGGAGTAAGTCAGATTCAGTGCCTGGCGCAGATCAAACGCCAGGTATCCGTAGTCGTGCTGCAGATCCACCGGATCGCCCGCGTTGTAGTCAGCGCCACCGTCTGCACCGCGCGTTCCCAGGCTCTTGCTCCAGGTGTAATTCACCCCCCAGATAAGCGATCCGGACGTCTTGTTCCATGACACCTGCAGCGCGTTGTAATTCGACCAGCCAATGTGATTGGTCACATTCACGGTTTCGTAGTTCGGATAAGGCGTGTAATCGTACTCGTTGATAATGTCGCTGATCGAATTCAACTGGCCGGTGATGGGATCCGGTTTGAAGAACGCGCCCAGTGGAATCACGTTCTGATTGGCCACATTGGCCCCATCCGGTGATCCGACTGAAGACAGATTGGTGCTCTTGTTGCCCACATACGCAACCTCGAACACCGAATTCCAGCGCACCACCTGATCGACCGTGAAGTTATAGTTATAGGTCAGCGGCATGCGATTATCCGTCGGATCCATCGCTCCTATCGAAAACGGGGTGATCGTGTGCGGCTCTGTGGAATAGGCTCCGCACGGCACATATTCGCTCGTAAATAGCTGCCCGAAGGTGCACGAGATCGAGCTTGGATTCGAGTACGTCTCCATACCGATCGCGGTTGATTGGGCAGAGCCTGCTATTGCCGTCGAATCGTGCGAGTAGTACATACCCCAGCCGCCGCGGAGGGTCGTCCTGCCGTTACCGTAAAGGTCATACGACACTCCCACGCGAGGCTGGTAAAACAGTGCCCTGGTGGGAACGCCGGCCATTGGAATGCTGGAGTCCCTCTGATGCCAACTAATCCCTGGCCATGTCAGGTTTGAAGCGGTGTCGGGGTAAAGCACGTTCTGGCTCACACCCAGCTTCTCCGGCTCCCACACTGCCAGGCCGATTCCGTGCGCATCCGACCATGGCTGCAGATGCGAGAAGCGTACGCCCAGGTTCAGCGTCAGCCTGGAGGTCACCTTCCAGTCGTCATTCAGATATCCCTCGATCGTCACGTAACGCAGATTATTGACTGGGTCCTCGTTCGCCTGGGAGTAGCCCAGAGGACAGCCGATCAGGAAGTTGCCAACCTCATTCCCCAGATTCGTCTCCACCGAAGGCTCTGTCGGCGCTGGAACCTGATTGGGACTCTGATTCGGGTAGCAGGAGTCCCAGCGCATGAAGCTCAGAAGCCCGTTCTCCTGGCTGCCCAGCGTCACCTGGTTGTTGCCCGTCTCCTCTGCGTAGAACCCAGCCACAAAGGTGTGCGTCTTGTACACCTTTGTCACGTTATCCTTCACGTTCCAGTCGAACTTCCGCAGAAACTCGGATGACTTCGGAACATACCCGAAGGCAAGACTGGGAATACCCACGTCCTCGTAATCGACGATTTGAGGAATCTGCGTCTGAGCCAGGTGCAGATAACCGCCAGAGTAACCAGCCGCTCCCCAGGTGGTGCCGGTCGTCTGCGCCTTCGCAGGATCGGCAAACTGTTGCGGCTGGTTGTAGTACACCCCGGACGCCATGAACTCATCGGTCAACGAAGGACCAAAGGTCTTTGTCAGATCCAGCGTAAGGGTCTGGGAGCGCCCGTTGGAGTACTCCGGGGTCGGATACGGCACCGTCATGTTGGGGTTGTAATAGATGTTGTTCATCGGCGACTCAACGCTCACGTCTTCCAGGTTGTAAACCCCGTAGAGGTGCGTGGAATCGGTCACACTCTCGTCAACCCGGGAGTGAATCTGGAAGCCGTTCGAAGTGCTCTCCACGTTCTGGGTGTAGTTGATTCCATCCGTGGCATACTGCGTCGCCCCGGCCGTGATCACGGGCTGCGGCGTACGATTCGCCTTGGGCCACAGATTGGAGATGGTGGTCGTCGCAGGATCGATATTCTGCACCTGCCCGTTGGATATCTCGGTCCCGGTCTGGTCCAGGCCCGTCGCCTGGGTACAGATGCCCCCCACATTGGAGTAGAGTGCCGTGGTGGAGTAATCTTCGGCACAGTTGGTCTGCAGGGCCGCCGGAGTCACATTCAGCGCAGAAGCGAGCGACGCCCAACTCAGGTCGCCGTTCATCATCCCCGCCGACGGAATAAAGGCGGTTGCCAGGGCGCTGGGCTGCTTCTGTTCGTACTTCTCAAACCCGACCCAGAAGACCAGATGCTTCTTCTTGTTGAAGTTGGTGTGCGGGATCAGTACCGGCCCACCCAGTGTGCCTCCCGGATAAAAATAATCAAAGGTAGGCCGCGGATCCCCGTAGTACTTTGACAGCCAGTCATTGGAGTTCAACGCCGCATTTTTCACATATGTGTAGAGACTGCCGTGAAAGTCCGAGCCACCGGACTTGCCCACCGCGTCGATCACGATTGGCCCCTTGGACTCGACCGCGCTGAAGTCCGCGGTCTGAACCTTCACCTCCTGGACCTGGGCCATATTGATGTTGATATCCTGCGCGTTCATCGCGCCGGGATCGATCACGTTGGCGCCATCGGAGGTGATATTCAACTGGCCGGATCCCGGCGCCGACCCGTTGGCCGAAAACGCGCCGATCTCGCTCCCGCCGGGACTCGTCGTCTGATAACCATAGATGTCGCCCGCCCCGCCGTTCTGTAGATTCGACCCGGAATCAACGTTGAATCCGGGCAGAATATTCACCAGTTCCGTCACGTCGCGGCTGATGGTTGAGAGCCGGCTGATCTCCGCCGAGGTGATCATCGTGCTGTGTTCCCCGGAGTTCAGCGTCACTCCCGCAGCCTCCGCGGTAACCACAATAGAGATGCTTGCCTTGCCCACCTTCAACGCAATCTTCGGGATCGTCAGATTGTCGCCCGGATGAGCCACAATCCCGGTAATCCCCCAGCTCTCAAACCCCGGCAACCTTATGCTCAACGAGTACTTCGCTGGAGGAATGTCCACGAAGCTGAAAAAGCCCGCCCCGTTGCTGGTGGTCTTCCACTGCGCCCGACTCAATTCGTTGGTCAGCAGCACTTTGGCTCCGGGGACCAGAGCGTCGGTGGAATCCTTTACCGTGCCGGTGATGATGGCCGAACTCTGTGCCTGCGCATTCCCGCCTGCCAGGGTCAGGCCGGCAGCCAGAATCGCAACTCCCCAAACCCCCGATGCAACCATCCCCCAATCAAGCGCCTTCACAAACTCCAGCAGTCGCCCGAGGAAGGAAAAGTGATTTATTGACTTTGACAAGACATGCCTCCGTAATGCTTCAACTACCCTGTCGATACACCCGGCGAGAACGGATTCGAGAGCCCTCATCCTGCGTTACTCCGAAGGCCTGACTTCGTGACCGGCGTGCTTTGGCCTCCGCCAACCGAAACGGGGCGGAACTGGATTCGGTGATCCCCCTCCCCAGTCCGCTTCACTTCTCTCATCTCAGATATCTCGGAAACGGTCGAACGCTAACTCTCTGTGAGCAGGGCGCGAAAGGTTTATCGTGTACAAACTTGTACCGGGTCGG
>JAJZDM010000042.1 GCA_021806005.1 Acidobacteriota bacterium
CATGGAATCTTTGACAAACGGAGGTCACCGGCACCGCATCGGCCTGTTCAGTATCGGTCTGGATACGTATTGGGAACAGTTTCCGTCCCTCGAGCAGCGTTTGTCAGGTTACAACTGCGAGATCGCCTCACGGCTTGAGGGATTCGGCACGGACGTGGTGAATCTGGGGATGGTGGATGACACGGAAAAGGCTGTTGCCGCCGGACATGCGTTTCGCCAGGCGGATGTGGACCTGATCGTTCTCCACGTCAGCACCTACGCGCTGTCTTCCGTGGTTCTGCCGGTGGTGCGACGGGTTAGAGTTCCGGTGATCGTGCTCAATCTGACGCCGCAGGCGTCGCTGGACTACGAGACCTTCAACCGCATGAAAGACCGCCGCGCCATGACGCAAGAATGGCTTGCGCATTGCCAGGCCTGTTCCATGCCTGAGATCTCAAACGTCTTCCGGCGTTGCGGAGTTGATTTTCATCAGGTTACGGGAACCATGGAGGAGAAGGATCAAGCCTGGAGTGAGATTGCGGATTGGGTGATGGCATCCAGGGTGGTCCACGCGATGGCACACAATCGGCTGGGGATTCTGGGTCATTATTACAGCGGTATGCTGGACATCTACTCCGATCTGACCCTGCAGGCGTCTGTCTTTGGCACTGTTGTGGAGATCCTGGAGGCTGATGAGCTGTCTGCGTTACGCCGCGAGGTTTCCTCAGAAGATGTCGATCGCCAGACTGCCTTTCTTCGAGATGCCTTTGAGGTGGAATCTGACTGCTCCCAGGGGGAGTTGGAGCGTGCGGCCCGCACTTCGCTGGCGCTGGACCAGTTGGTGAAGCGGCATCATCTCGGCTCGCTCGCCTACTACTACAAGGGCAGCGGGATTCCGGCGAACGAGGACACCTTCAGTTCGATCATCGTGGGCGCGAGCCTGCTGACGGGAAGTGGCATTCCAGTGGCAGGGGAGCTCGAGGTGAAGAACGTGCAGGCCATGAAGATCCTGGATCTGCTGGGCGCCGGTGGCTCGTTTACGGAGTACTACGCCAATGACTATCTGGACGACGTGATCCTGATGGGGCACGACGGTCCGGGCCACATCGCGATCGCCAGTGGGAGGCCGAGGCTGCGGCCCCTGGAGGTCTATCATGGCAAGGTTGGGCGGGGACTCTCGATCGAGATGAGCGTGCGGCATGGACCGGTCACACTCCTCTCCGTCGCCGAAGACGGCAGGGGCTCGCTGAAGTTTGTGGTCGCCGAGGGTGCATCTGTGCCCGGTCCAATCCTCGAGATTGGAAACACCAATAGCCGCTACCGGTTTCCCATCGGGTCGCGCGCCTTTATGGAGGCGTGGAATCGTGAGGGCCCGGCGCACCACTGCGCCATCGGCGTGGGCCATCGACATGCGCAGCTTGCCAAGATTGCAGCGTTGCTGGGGATTGAGTGCGCGCGTGTCTGCTGAAGCGCATTGAGCCCAGCATGGCTGCGTGACCAGAGAGAGAACAGAGAAGAGCTGCATCGAAAAAAGGAGGGTCCACCATGCGAACACCTAACTGCGTGCCGGTCAGTAACGTTCTGCTCGGCCTGATGTGTGCGGCGTCTTTCTCTTTGGGCAGCGCCACGACGATGCGCGGCCAGGAGTTGGTGAAGGTCACCGTGCACTGGCAGACGGTGACGGCGACGTCCAAGACGACACCCACGTTGCAGGTGGTGGTCAACCCGCCCCTGCGGCCGGGGTCCGCGCTGGGCGCGGCCGCGTTCCAGGCCGTGAAGAAGCTGGGAGCAGAGGACGTCCGCTATGTGCCGTGGCTGCCGTACCCCAGGCTCGCGGTGGCGGAGCTGCAACCGCCGACGCCGGAGAAGACCTTCTGGGATTTCAGCCAGATCGATCCCATGACGAAGGAGTTCTTTGCCGCGACGGCGGGACACGCCACGGTGATGAACTTCTCTACCATTCCGGAGTGGCTGTTCCAGACGAAGCAGCCGGTCAGCTATCCCGCCGATCCGAACCAGGTGGACTGGAGCTACGAGAAGGGCACGGAGTTGCGCGATCCCACGGGCAAAGCGCTGGGTGACTACTACGCTCGGCTGGTGAGTTGGTACGTCGACGGCGGCTTTACCGATGAAGACGGGGTGCGCCACGAGTCCGGCTACCATTACAAGATCCCGGTCTGGGAGGTGCTGAATGAGGTTGATTTCGAGCACCGGATGACGCCAGAGCAATATACGAAGCGCTATGACACCATTGTGAGCGCGATCCATGCGGTTTCGCCGCAGACAAAGTTCATGGGGCTGGCGCTGGCCGCGCCGGGCGCGAATCCGAAGTGGTTCGAGTACTTTCTGGATCACAGGAATCACCAGCCGGGCACTCCGATCGATTTCATCTCCTACCACTTCTATGCCATGCCGGCGCGGGAAGAGACGGCGGATAGCTGGCAGTACACGTTCTTCAACCAGGCGGATGGATTTTTGAACACCGTCCGGTACGCGGAGGCGATCCGAAGGCGACTGTCGCCGGAGACGAAGACCGATCTGGACGAGTTGGGCGTCATTCTGCAGTCGGACAACAAGCCAGGGGACGATGTGCCGCCGCCGCCGGTGTACTGGAATGCCTGTGCGTCGTTGTATTCGTATCTTTTTATCGAGTTGTCGCAGATGCAGATCGACGTGGTGGGGATGTCGCAACTGGTCGGATATCCGACGCAGTTTCCGAGTGTGAGCATGATGGACTGGACGCAGAACAAGCCCAATGCTCGCTACTGGACGCTGAAGCTGATCAAGGACTCCTTCCATCCCGGCGACCGGCTGGTGGAGACGCAGGTTGGTTCGGGAGATGTAGCGGGGCAGGCCTTTGTTACCTCCGCGGGACGCAGCCTGGTGCTGGTGAACAAGCGCAACCGGTCCATCGATGTTTCGCTGCCGGAGGGCGCGTGGAAGAGTGTTCAGGAGGTCGATCAGAGCACGGGCGATGGCCCGGCGCGGAGCGCGCAGTTGTTGGTGGGGAAGATCACGTTGGGGCCGTTTGCGGTAGCGGTTCTGCGCTGAAGGGTTCTTCCGGGTCTGGATCTTCCGGCTGCACTTCTGCGGATGCGACGCCTGCTCTGTGCAGCGGACATCCCCGGCGCCAACGACGGGAGAACGTTCAGGCCCTGTGGGCTCATCGGGAGAGGAGCCTGCTCTGGCTGGGCACGGTCTTGAGGTAAGCGTAGCTATTCGATACCCGAGGGTTCCGTGCCCCCCGCCCGCCGGGCGTTGCTGGAATCTGTCCGGTCCACTTTGATAAATTTAAAGTTTCATCTAAGATTGCTCAATGGTTCTGACGCCGCGAAAACTGGCAGGCGTAGTTGAAAAGGCGGCTCGTCACTATCCGGCGCTGGTGGTCACAGGCCCGCGCCGCGCGGGAAAGACGACGCTGTTTCGCCGGACATTTCCCCAGGCTAAATACATTCTGCTTGAAGATCCGGATATTCAGGCGCGGGTGCGGAGCGATCCGCGCGGATTTCTAGAGGCGCTGCGCTCTCCGGTCATCTTCGACGAGATTCAGAACGTTCCGGAGTTGTTCGATTACGTCCGCACGCTGATCGACGCCAAGCCCCGGCGCATGGGGCAGTGGCTCTTTACCGGCTCCCAGGAGGCTCCGCTGATGCAGGGCATCACGGAGTCGATGGCCGGCCGTGCGGCGATCCTGCAACTACTTCCATTCAGCCTGGCAGAGACGCCCAGGGTCAGCCTGCTGCATGGAGGGTTTCCTGAGGTCCTGGCGCGGCCCACAGCGCGCGCACTGTGGTTCTCGTCCTATTTGCAGACGTACCTCGAACGCGACGTACGGGCGATCACGAATGTGCGCGATCTGGTCACGTTCCGCCGCTTTCTTTCGCTGCTGGCGTCCCGACATGGGCAGGTGCTCAACAAGACGGATCTGGCTGCGCCGCTTGGAGTCTCGGTGCCCACTGTCGGCGAATGGCTGCGCGTTCTGGAGATGACGGGCCAGGTGATCGTTGTGCCCCCGTACTTTGAGAACTTCGGCAAGCGGCTGATCAAATCCGCAAAGATCTATTGGGCGGACTCCGGGATGGCCTGCTACCTCCTCGGCATCGCCTCGCAGAGCGAGTTGGAGAGATCGCCGTTTCTTGGAGCGTTGTTTGAGGGCTTTGTGGCTGCGGAGATTCTGAAGAGCCAAGTCAATCGGGGCGAGCGCAAGGAGTTGTACTTCTTTCGCGATCAGCAGGGGCTTGAGGTGGACTTTCTGATTCCGCGCCCGAATGCCCGACTGTGGCCGGTCGAGGTGAAGGCGAGCAAAACCGTCCGGCCGGCGATGGCGGCTCCCCTCGGGTCGCTCCGGCGGGCGCTCGGTGACCGGGCAGAGCGGCTTCTACTGGTGCACCGGAGATCGGGCGCGTCGGTTTCGACAACGGCGGTTGCTCCGGGTATTGAAGCGATCGACGTGGCGCAACTGGTGGCAGACTTAGGCGAGGGCCGGTAAAGCGGTCCTTCCGGCGATGCTGCCGTCATTTCCCCTCTGTTCTGGCCCTCGCCGCCCGCTCAGGGGATATTTGTTCGCGGCTGCGGGCGGAGGTCTCCGGCGCCAACGACGGTGAGGTGTGCCGGGTGTTGGCGGCACGCAGCGGATCCGCCAAGCTGCTCCTGGCAGGGATGAAATCGATGGCTGAGAGGACGATATTCGAGGCCAGGACCCAGCTTTCTGAGTTGGTGAAGCTTGCTCAACGGGGAGAAAAGGTTAGTCTGACCACAGGGCGAAAGGGGATGCGGGTGGCCATGATCGTCCCTCTCAAGCCAGTGAAGGAACGGGTGTGCGACCTGTTTCACCATGCCGATTTCGATATCACGGCCGATTTTGACGAACTTCCCGAGGCCGAACAGATAGCGTGAAGCGGAGAAGGCGAGTGAGAGTGCTGATCGATACGCACTACGTGCTTTGGGCGGCGAAGCACCCGAAGCGGATGGAGACCTTGGCCCGAAGTCTGGCCGCCGGCCTGGACAATGAGGCCCTGGTATCGGTGTTGCCTGTGTACCAGACCAGCCTTACGGTGAGGCTCGGCGAGCTGCCGGAGGCATCTGCGTTCGAGAGCGACCTGACTTCAGGTGCGATCGCATCCTATCAGCCGAGTCTCTCGCAGGTCGCCCGTTCTTGTTCTGGTGCGCTTCAGCTCGTTAAGCCAGCGGCCGACCTCCACTTTGCCTGTGTGATACCAGATCGGCTCTTTGAGGAGAATCGGCGCTGTCAATCGCGCCTTTTGCGACGTTTTGTCTGCTTCGCGCTGCTGGAGGGCGTAGCAAAGGTAATCCGGTGCTTCCGTGAGAGTTTCCTTTCGTATTGCAGACCATCCTTCCAGAACTGACCGTCCGGACGGCCTAATGTGACCTTCTTTCCAGAAGCACATCGCTTTTTCTCTAAGTGCAGCCTGGGCGGTGTTCTCCTCGAAGACGACGCTCAGACTCTCTTCCAATGGAATGTGCGTCGCTACTCCATCAAGAAGTGTCAGAATTGCGAGTACATAGCCTTCCATCAGAGGCTGTAGGGCTGTTCCCGAAACCTGATGGATGTAGTCCTCCCGGCAGATCGAGCCCGCTACGGGCTGCAGTCCGCACTCTCCCGGAACCGCACCCAGCCTTTGCAATACCTTTTCGCAGCGCAGTGGGGCATTTGGGGAGTTTAGACGGAGTCTTGATAAGTGAAGCGAGTCAAGGGGTCGCCGCGCTTTCTTCCAGAATTCCTCGTATCGTTGCCATTGCTCTTCGCTTCCAAGAAACCCCGCGACGATATACAGTCCGCTCCGGTCATTGATCGACTCGTCAACCCGCAATGTCAGCATACGAAGCCATTTCGCTGAGATGCCCTCTGGATCGCCGGATGAGCTGCCGAGGGCATCTCCTCTCTCTATCGTGGTCGTCCGTCTTTGTGTCCGGTTCGACAAGCATATGCTTGCCGTTGCCTTAAACGACTCGAAGAGGCAACCTCTCTCCGAGAATATCGAGTATCACGCCTGCAACGTCTTTCGCCGAAGAACGACGCCGCTGTGCTTGAGTCTTGGAAAGATCGGCGAGAGAAGGCCGTGATCAATTCGGCGGTCTGAACTTGGAGGAGCAGCGTTGCTGTCAATCCCGGCGATCGGCGGGCCCAGGGCCTCGAGTGACATTGGATTTGGCCGATATCTGGTGGCTGGCCTGGATCAGCGAGTGTATGGGGTGCGGACGCCGGCCATGCCTTTCGGGAAGTCGCGAGTGTTGCGCGAGACAAGGGTTCGGCCGGAGGCTTCGGCGGTGGCCTGGATGATGGCGTCCGGAAGCTTGATTCTGCGAGTCTGGCGTATCTTTACGGCGCGGTCGGCGATCTCCGTGCTCAACGGGATGGTGTGAAAGTTCAACAGAAAGGCTCGCGTCTCTTCCGCGTCATTGGCGCTTGCCCCGGCCAGAACCTCCATCCATGTGATGATGCTGATGGCGCGGTTGGAGTGGGTGTCCAACTCGATCCTGGCTTGGGGATAAGCGCTGAGATAGTCAATCAGGATGTTGGTGTCAAACAGCACCGGAGTGCTCACCATTCCGCGCGCATCCTCTCCTGATATTCGAGCCCATCCATCGGATGGCTTGCCCACAAGCCGAAGGCTGCATGGCTCATGCCTTCCCTGTACGGAGCCAGGGAAACCGTGATGGCGCGCCGAATGAACTCCGCGCGTGAGATGCCAAGCTGCCGAACGACGGTCTTCAATTGCGTGAACTCGGCTTCGGGAATGTCAATGAGTGTTCGCATAGCACCCTCGTGATATATTCTGTATATATCATAAATATCGTCTACTTGATATCTTCCTGTTTGCAAATGCGAGCTCTCCAGGCTGGGGTCAGGGCTGGCCGAGATCTCCGGCCCAGGCCGAACTGGATCCTCGACGCTCATAAGAATGAGCAGGTTCGATTCCCTGCAATGGAACCTTTTTGTGTCGTTCGCCGGCGGTTGGCCTTTCACGAGTTGCGCAAATCCGGAGGTCTGGGTAGCATCCAATGCAGAGACCGGCCTGCAAAGCAGGTACGGGGAACACCGCAGGTTGAACCAACATTCATCGAACAGGGTTTCAGCTCGTAGATATGGCTCGGTGTGCTAGGTCCGCCAGTCCGGAAAGCCTAAAGAGCCACGGCTGAAGTCCACCGTCTCAGGACGGGTTCACCTGCGCCTCCCTGTACGGCCCAGCGGGTCGGTTCTTCTTTGTCCGCGGGTACGTGTTGCGTGGCACCCGCCCGCCCAGATTCCTCCGGACCGTCCGCTCCCCGCGTATCTTGAAAGAAGGCAAGGAAGGATAGAGGGGTGAAGGTTCAACTGCAGACATTGGGGTGGTTGCTCGGTCAGCATCCGGTTCACGGGGTTCAGGGGCTGGGACCCATGCATCTGGCGGGGCTGGCGCTGATGATGCTGCGTCTGCCGGGAGTGCGTCTGCCGGTCTACGGCGTGTTTGCGGCACTGGGCATGATCGCTGCCATGTGGCTGAGCCAGAAGACAGCGGTGCGGGTGGGTCTGGAAGCGGAAGGTTTGTGGGACGCCGGCGTATTTGTGGTGATGGCCGGGTTCGTTCTGTCCCGTCTGACGTTGATCGCCCTCGATCCCCGAGCCTTTCTGCGCATGCCGCTGGTGATGCTGGCGCTGCCCTCCTATACCTGGGTGGATGCCTCGCTGACGGCGCTGGCGGGGGTGATCTACATGCGCTGGAAGCGGATTCCCTTGCTGGCGGCGTTGGATGCTTGGGCTCCTTGCGCTGCGGCGCTGGGGGCGATTCTGAGCCTGGGAAGATTCTTTACAGGCGCGGACAGGGGGATGCCGACGCGTCTGCCCTGGGGGCGGGTGATGCCGGGCAGTGCGGGGCTGATGCATCAGCATCCCGTCGATCTCTACGCCACGCTGGCGTGTCTGCTACTGCTGATCGGATTGATGAAGATGTTGGAGCGGCACGGCCGGACAGGCCGCGTCGCTGCTGCCGCGCTGCTGGCCTTCGGTGGGGTGAGCTTTCTGCTGGACATGGTCACGCAGCCGGAGAGCGGTCCCGGGGCGTGGCTGGACCCGGTGCAGTGGCTGGCCGTCGGCATGATGCTCTCCGGCGGAGTGCTGCTGACCTTTCTGAAGGAGGCTGCCTGATGCCTTCGCAGCACATGTTGCCCAAGGGCAAGCGCGGCAAGACGGTCAAACACGAGTACCGGGCGCAGCGAACTCTCGCGCAGGAACTTGAGGCAAAGCGCCGGGCTGAGGGCTTGCCTGAGGAAGAGCCGGAGCCGGCGGCTCAGTCGGACTCCCTTGTCAGCGGCTACGGGACGGAACCGGACGCGGCGTCCGTCCGGAGTTCGGGTCTGGTCGTCAGCGGTCCCAGCGCCCATCGGCACCCGCCGGAGCAGGAGCAGAAGACGCAGCGGCGGTATCCTGCTCCCCAGGCGCCACCACCCCCACAGCCTGAGATTCGGCCGGTGGAGACGCAGGCGGGGAAGGATCTGACACCGGTTGACGGGATCCTGCGCTTTGCGGCTGAGCCGGCGGCGGCTGGTTTGCGGCTGGATGTGTATCTGGCAAAGGCTCTACCGGAGATCAGCCGGGCGCGTGTGGTGCTGCTGATCGAGGCTGGGCAGGTGATGGTGGAGGGTGGTGCGGCACGCGCCAAGCAGAGGTTGAAGGGCGGAGAGTCGATCGAGATTCAGGGTGAAGCCCATCCCGAGCCGCTGCATGCGGCCCCGGAGGACATTCCACTGACCATCCTCTACGAGGATCAGACGCTGGCCGTGGTGGACAAGCCGGCGGGGATGATGGTGCATGCGGGCGCTGGATCGGCCGAGCATAACCGGGGCACGCTGGTTAACGCTCTGCTCCACCACTTTGGCGCAGGGGATGGGTTGAGCCAGGTTGGCGGGGATCTCCGGCCAGGGATTGTGCATCGACTGGATAAGCAGACCAGTGGCTTGCTGGTGGTGGCCAAGGACGATGCGACGCACCGCAAACTGGCGGAGATGTTCGCCGGGCGGCAGATGCGCAAGACGTATCTGGCACTGGTGCACGGCGAGGTCAAGGGCCAGGAGGGGACGATCCAACTGCCCATCAGTCGGGATGTGCTGCGCAGGATGAGGATGACGACCCGGCGCGCGGACGGACGCAGCGCCGTCTCGCACTGGAGGGTGCTGGAACGGATCAGCGGAGGATACGGGAGGTTCACGCTGCTGGAGGTACGGATTGAGACCGGGCGAACCCACCAGATCCGCGTCCATATGCAGGCGATGGGGCATCCGGTGGTGGGAGACACTTTGTACGGAGCCCCGCGCCGGATACGCTGGATTCCGCTGGCAGGGGCAGTGAGTAGCCGGGCGGCTGGCCCCCGGGAGGGTGAGCCGGAAGATCTGACGCTGGAGCGGAACTTTCTGCATGCGGTTGAGCTGGAGTTTCACCATCCCCAAACGGGAAAACCCCTGCTGCTGCGGGCGGAGCTGCCGGAGGAGTTGCACCGGTTGCTGCGGCAGCTTGGTACGGCAGCATAAGGGTGGAGGGCGGATGCGGACTCCGGACGAATCTTCGTCCATTCAGTTGATACGATGGGTAGCATGAGATTTCGTACATGCGCGCTCTGGACTGGCCTGCTGCTTGGATCTGCTGCATGGGCGCAGACCGCCGCTGCGCAGAGCAGCCAACCCCAGCCACAGCCCTCCAGCACCCAGGCCAGCCCGGATCAGGCCAGCCCGACTCAGCCCTCCACCAGCAGTCCGGAGTCTGCCCCGCAACTGCAGCGGCGCCTGGACGAGCCGCCTGCCACCGAAACCCTGCATGTGTTCTCGCGCGAGGTGGATCTGCTCTTCGCGGTTACCAACCGCCATGGTGGCTTTGTGACCGGGCTGCAGCCCAAGGACTTCGGGCTGCTGGACGACGGACGTCCGCCGGAACGGGTTATTCGGTTTGAGCAGCAGACGAACCTTCCCTTGCGCGTGGGGATCATGATTGACACCTCAAGCTCCATCCGCGAGCGGTTTCACTATGAACAGCAGGCCGCGGTCGATTTTCTGCTGCAGGTCCTGCATCCTGCGGATGAGTCGTTTGTGGAGGGCTTTGATGTTCAGACCGATATCGAGCAGAACTATACCAACCGCGTGGATCTGCTCAACAGCGCGATTGAACGGCTGCGGCCGGGAGGTGGAACGGCGCTGTTCGATTCCCTGTATAAGACCTGTCGCGACCAGATGCTGACCCTGAACCAGGATGTGGATGTGCGCAAGGCGATCGTGCTGGTATCCGACGGCGATGACGACTATAGCCGGGCCACCGAAGATGATGCCATCAAGATGTGTCAGCGTGCGTCGACCATCGTGTACACCATCAGCACCAATACGGGCCCAAGCCGGGACAAGGGCGATGACACGCTGCGAGCGATCTCCGGGGCGACGGGAGGACAGGCGTTCTTTCCCCCGACCATGCCGGATGTGGGAGAAGGCTTCCTGAGCATTGAGGCGGAGTTGCGCAGCCAGTACTCGCTGGTCTATGTTCCGTCCGACTACAAAGCGAATGGAGCGTTTCGCACCATCTATCTGCAGTGTTTGAATCCGGGTTATTCGGTGCGCGTGAGGAAGGGATACTTTGCCCCCAGGCAGCAGCAGTAGGGCGGACGGCGGACTGCCGTTTGCGAGCTCCAGGTCTGAGATACGGTGTATTCTCAATGCAACTTTCTTCGGGAGAAGTGGTTTATCGCTGAAGCGAGGTCTTCGTGAGAAAAATCTGCAGGTTCGCTCTTCTGACGGCGATTCCCCTAGCTGCCCTCCTGGTTGTTCCCGTTGCCGCGCCGGCTCAGGAGCCGCCGGCAGTTGACAGTCTGATCCGGAATCTGGCGCCCCAGCCGGCTACCCACAGCGCGTTCACCTTCGACCGCAATATGCTGCAGGTGGCCAGCGGGTTTCTGAATGACGGTGAGGGCCCACCGATGCAACTGGACAGCATTACGCTGGAGAACTACCGCTATCAGGAGCCGGCGTTCTATGTTCCGCAGACGATGCAGACCCTGGTGGCGATGCTGGACGCGGCGGGATGGAAGCACCTGGTAAGCCAGCATGCGCCCATGCAGCCGGTGATGCCCGGGGCGTCTCCGCAGGCGATCGAGCCGCAGCGGACGCTTACGGACCTCTGGATGCACTTTACCGGGATGGACATCGATAATGTTCTGGTGCTGGTGCGCAGCCCTCGGCAGATGAACGTCATCGAGGTCTCCGGCGACCTGCGGCCGCTGGATCTGGTTCATCTGAGCGGGCACTTCGGAATTCCCAAGGTGGATCCGGATGCCGTGATGGTGCCCGCGCCGCCCGGAAAGTGAGAAAAAGCTGGCTGTCCCGGGCGC
Source organism: Acidobacteriota bacterium (assembly GCA_021806005.1). Classification (GTDB taxonomy): domain Bacteria; phylum Acidobacteriota; class Terriglobia; order Terriglobales; family Acidobacteriaceae; genus Granulicella. Next base: position 11,343 of record JAJZDM010000042.1, read on the forward strand.
ATCTGGAGCGTGAGTGTAGCGAGCCTTCAGCCTCGGCGAACTACCAGCCGTAGCGCTCGACCTCGCTCAGCAGCGCCAGTTTGCGCTCCGGTGAGAGGAAGCTGGCTTCGATGGAGTTGGCCGCCAGTTCGCGAAGCTGCTCCAGTGAGAACCCGAAGTCGCGGTGGGCGAGCAGGTACTCGTCCAGCAGATTGGCGCCAAAAAAAGGTGGGTCATCGGAGTTGAGGGTGACCATCAGGCCATCGTCAAAGTAGCGGCGTGCGGGGTGCTCCTGCAGGGAGGGACAGCAGCCGGTGCGCAGGTTGCTGGTGATGTTCAGTTCCAGCGGCGTCTGGCGCTGCGCCAGCACCTCGATCAGATCCGGGTCATCCTGAGCGGAGAGCGCGTGGCCGATGCGCTCCGCGCCAATGTTCATCGCAGCCCAGACGCTCTGCGGACCGGCGTTCTCGCCGGCGTGGCAGGTAAGGCGCAGGCCGGCGTTCCGGGCCTCGGCATAAAGGTCGCGGAACTCATGCGCCGGGCCGAGCAGTTCATTGCCCCCGATGCCGATGCCGACGATGCTGGGGCAGGAGCGCTGCAGTTCTGCGGCCTTGCGGAAGACGCGAGCACAGGCCTCCAGGCCGAAGTGCCGGACAGCGTCGACGATCCACAGCAGGGAGATGCCAAACTCGACCTCGGCGCGGGTTCGGCCGCGTTCGACGGCGGCGATCACCGCATCGACGTCCAGGCGCGCCTGCCAGTAGAGGATCCCGATCGAGATATAGGCTTCTGCGTGGCGAACTCCCTGCCGCGCCAGGTCGCGCAGCATGTTGTAGGTGATCCACTCGTAGTCCGCCGGGGTGTGCAGCCGCTCGGTGACCGCCTTGAAGCAGAGCAGGAAGCTGGGGAAGTCATGGTAGCGGTAGATGGCGCGCGCTGCGTCCAGCGAAAGAGGCGTGGGGTCGTTGCGGGCGGAGAGTTCCACGAGGGTCTCCGGGGTGATGGAGCCCTCCAGATGCAGGTGCAACTCAGCCTTGGGAAGGCCCTGCAGCCATACCATGGGATCAAGCGGGTCGTGGTTCAGATGAGGTTGCGTGCGCGCCATAGGCAGGGTCTGCTCTCTACTCTACACTCCGAAGCTTCAGGCTCTCGACCCAGCGGAGTTGTTCAGCGGTGTCGGGAACCAGCATGCCGCGGGCGTGAGTGATGCGGTGAAAGGCATCTGCCGCGGAGAACCCTTCGCGGCGCAGCAGCGAGGCCAGCAGCAGCGACGATCGTCCGATGCCGGCGCGGCAATGGGCCACGATGCCCTGCCCCTGGAGAAGATCGTGGTGGAGCGTCTCGATGAGCCGAAGAAAGGCCTGGGGAGATTCGGGGACACTGCGGTCCGGAATTGGAAAGCTGCGAAAGGTAATGCCATAGAGGGCGCAGGCGGCACGTTCGTGCTCCAGCTCCAGTTCGATCTCTTCATCGGCGGTGAGCAGTGAGACCAGTACCCCGGCACCCTGGCGCTTGAGAGAGCGGATCTCGCCGGCCAGTTGCGCTCCTCCGTTTGGCCGCTGCATGATCGCCAACTTTGCGGAGAGGCCAGTATCAATCCAGTAGGCCATCTCTCCATGGTACCTTCCACTTCTCCAGCGGTGGGGGGTTTGAGGAGCCGCTGCCAAGAGTGGATTGTCTTTGCCGGCGGAGATGTCTCGATCGAATGTCGATAAACGCCTACCTGAAATTCTCTCGAAGAGCTACCGTCGCTTGTCGGTGAAGAACTCGCTTCGTTTGCGGCTGTAGAAGTAGTAGACGAAGAGGCCGATGATCAGCCAGACGAAGAAGCGAATCCAGGTCATTACGGGCAGGCCGGCCATCAACAGAATGCAGAACAGGATGCTGAGTGCGGGGAAGATGGGGCCGCCCGGCACGCGGAAGCCGCGCCGGCGCTCGGGTTGCTTGTGGCGCAGGACCAGCACCCCGATCGAGACCAGGACGAAGGCGAAGAGCGTACCGATGTTGGAGAGTTCGGCCAGGGTTCCGACGTCGAAGAGGCCGGCGGGTATGGCGACCAGAATCCCTGCCACCCAGGTGGCGAAGGCGGGGGTGCGGTAGCGGGGATGAACCTTGGAGAAGACATCTGGCAGCAGACGATCGCGGCTCATGGCGAACCAGACCCGGGCCTGACCGAGCTGGAAGACCAGGATCGAGGAGATCATGCCGATGATGGCGCCGAGCAGGACGATCAGGCGGGTCCAGTGCAGCAGCGAACTGCCGGTCTGCATCGTGAGGCGCTTGAGTCCGTTGACCACCGGAGCCGCATCTCCGATCACGCTCTGCCAGGGTACGATCCCGGTCAGGATGACGGCTACGCCGATGTACAGAACGGTGCAGATGATGAGCGTGGCGATGATGCCGATAGGGACGTCGCGCTGCGGATTGCGGCACTCTTCGCTGGCGGTGGAGACGGAGTCGAAGCCGATGTAGGTGAAGAAGATGATGCTGCCGCCGGCCAGGACCCCGGACCATCCGTTGGGAGAGAAGGGATGGTAGTAGGAGGGATGGAGGAAGTGCAGGCCGACGAAGATGAAGGCGAGGATGGCCACCAGCTTCACCAGCACCATGATGTTGTTGGTGCGGGCGGACTCGCGGATGCCGCGAACCAGAACCACGGTGAGCAGGACAACGATGAGGAAGGCCGGAATATTGAAGCCCGTGTGCCATCCGGGCTGGTAGATGGTGTTGCCCGCCAGATCCTGGAGGCCCTGAGGCAGATAGGCCGGCGAGAGCCATCGGGGACTGATGGGAATGCCCAGCCAGTCGAGCAGATCGACGACGTGAGCGGCAAAGCCCACCGAGACACTCATGTTGGAGAAGGCGTACTCCAGGATCAGATCCCAGCCAATGATCCAGGCGATTAACTCGCCGAGCGTGGCGTAGGTGTAGGTGTAGGCGGATCCGGCGATGGGGATCATGCTGGCCAGTTCGGCGTAACAGAGGCCGGTGAAGCAGCAGACGATGGCCACGAGGATCATCGAGAGGGCCAGGGCCGGGCCAGCGCCGGGCCGTCCGGCGATATGGCCGACGTTATGGTGGAGCAGCCCAAGGATCAGGTCGATAACCGGTGAGGCGCTCCAGTCGCTCAGCGCCGCGGGATTGCCGCCGATGGCTGTGCCGATCACGGTAAAGATCCCCGATCCGATCACTGCGCCGACGCCGAAGGCAGTGAGAGAGACAGGGCCAAGTGTCTTCTTGAGCGCCGTCTCCGGCGCCTCAGACTCTTGAATGAGCTTGTCGATGGACTTTGTGGCGAAGATTTGTCGGGCCAGGTACTCGTTCCTCGTCGGGTTAGCAGATGGCAACCATTGTATGCGCTTTGAAACCGGGATCGCGAACCCGCACCATCCCCATTGTCCTCTCAGAGCAGCGGCTTTAAAGCGAGCTTCAGAAACACAATGCCGTCGGGGTCGCTGCACTCCCACAGAACCCCCAGACGGCCTTTGGGCAGCAGCACGATGTCGGAGTAAGAGGCCGGGCCAGGGTAGAGGACCGTATGCTTTGGCCAGGTCCATCCGCCGTCGAAACTGACGCTGATCGTCAGGTCCCGTCGCTCGGTGCGGTTGCCTGGGTTACTGAAGAGCAGGACGGATCGTGCTCTGGGAGCCGCGTAGCGGATCATGCTGCCCTCGCACTGCGGATCCGGAAGATCCCTGGCGACAAAGGTGGAACGCCAGCTTTCAGAACCATCCGCGCTGATGGAGACCGTGCGTGCCTGGGATCTGGCCTGATCGCGGCTGTTCAAAACGACGCCGCCGGCGCTCTGCGCGAGGGTGCTCTCATTACTGCCCGGCGCGTTCACGGTCCCGCCCAGCTTCCAGGTGCTCCCATGATCGTCGCTGTAAAACGTATTTGCCTCGTACGCTCGGCCGTCAGGCAGTGGAGGTCCTTGCGAGTGATAGGCGGCGATGATGATCCGGCCCGCGTGTGCTCCTTGGGTCAGTTGCAGGGCGTGCCCGGGGCCCGTAGCGTACTCGCGCCAGGAGGGCAGCTTCACGCTGCTGGTCAACTCTACGGGCGCCGTCCACGTGACGCCCTCGTCCAAGCTGGTGCGGTACCACACGCGTCTCGTTCCCTTACCCTGCAGCACGTCAGGCTCCGGCGCGTTACCGGTGGTGTAGATCAGGAAGACGCGCCCACGCGGAAAGCGCGGGTCCAACAGGTCGACTACCGGAGAGGCGTTGTCGGCCTGCAGGCTGCCGTTCTCCGCGACGGTTTCGAGCGGACCCCAGGTTTTACCGCCATTGCGGCTGCGGCGCATCACGATGCGCACATCACCAAAGTCTGCGCAACTGCTCCGGCGAGCTTCGGCGAAGGCCAGGAGGGTTCCGTGGGGTGTGCGAAGGATCGCCGGGATCCTGAAGCAGGCGTAGCCCTCGGTTCCATTTGTGAAGACGCGCACGAGGTCGGCGGGAGCCGACTTCGAGGATGCCTCTCCGCTCCGGCAGGAGAGCAGGGAGGCCGCCAGCACAGCCAGAAGCGGCAGGAGAGCGATGAGCCTGCGCAGAGGCAGGAAGAAAGGTTGAAGGATGCTACGAAACATGATTGCCTCCGGTCGTGAATCAGAACCAGGCCGCATCCAGCACCAGCGTGGAGCCATGGTTGAAGTTTGAGGAAAAACGCGGAAGCGGGCAAGCCAGAGGCGTTCACCAGCTTCGCGCAGGGAGATGGCTGCCACGCATGCGCTACCGCATCGGAAGCATCGGTGGCTGAATGCGGCAGAAGGACGATGTATCCCGGGACTCGCGCGGCGACGGGAGCTTCGCGCGCCCCGGGCGAAGGAGCGCCGGGTAGAGAAGTTTCAGCGAGGGTGTCGTTTTGACTCCCATCTATCCATGCGGACAACACATTGTGGATGTAGACTGGCAGAGCTTTAAACAACGGCATCACCATTTTTCCCTGATAACTCAGGCCGCATGGAGGATCTATGCAAGTCTCACTCTCGAAACGTTGCATCGCTGAACTCTTCGGCACCTTCTGGCTAGTCTTCGGAGGCTGTGGAGCAGCGCTGTTCGCCGCCACCTTTCCCAACACCGGCATTGGTTATCTGGGTGTTGCCTTCGCCTTTGGGCTGACATTGCTGACCATGGCGTACGCCATCGGGCACATCTCCGGCTGCCACATCAACCCGGCGGTTACGCTGGGGCTGGTGGCGGGCAAGCGCTTTCCGGCCAGTGAACTGCTGCCGTACTGGGCCTCCCAGGTGTTGGGCGCCATGCTGGCATCCGGCGTGCTTTACATCATCTTCACTGGCCGGGCGATCTGGAGCCTGGGCGGTTTTGCGTCCAATGGCTACGGGACACACTCACCGGGTGGTTACAACCTGCTGGCCTGCCTGGTAGCTGAGACGTTGCTGACCTTCTTCTTTATTCTGGTGATCCTGGGGGCCACCGATGAGCGCGCCTCCAAGGCACATGCACCGCTGGCGATCGGTCTCTGCCTGACGCTGATTCACCTGATCAGCATTCCAATTACCAATACCTCGGTGAATCCGGCCCGTTCGACCGGCCCGGCGATTGTGGTAGCCGCCGGAGGCAACTTCTGGGCGCTGCAGCAGCTATGGCTGTTCTGGGTTGCCCCGCTGGTGGGCGGCTTGCTGGCCGGGCTGTTCTACCAGGCTGTCCTGGCCGAGCACCTGGCGCCGCCGTCGGTGGAGAAGCCAATCACGTATTCGGCCTGAATTCCCGGTGTTTCAGGTTGTCATGGGGACGCTGCTGCGTCGGTCGGTTCGCTTTGGGTGAACCGACCGAGCCGCCGGGAAATGCTTCAAGGGAAAGGCCCTGCAGCCACGGCTGCAGGGCCTTTTCATGCCTTCCCGGGGGGTGCGGTGGGAGGGTTCGGCGGGAGAGCTGTTTCGGGGCTCGGAAGGCGCTTCGAAGGTGGTGGAAACATGCTATACTGAAGGAGCGAGGAAACTCGCACATCACCATTATTTTCAATGGTTTCGCGTCTACTCCCGACCCAGTCTGAAGCCACCGGAAGCCATTTGGAGTGTCCCGTTCGTGTCTGAAGAGATCATCCCTGCCACACCCGCTCAGCAAGCCCCTCCTCCTCCCGACGCGACCTCGACAGCGGCCGATTCCGGGAGCTACTCCGCAGAGAACATCACCATTCTGGAAGGTCTGGCCGCAGTTCGGCTGCGCCCTGCGATGTACATCGGGTCGACCGGCGAGATGGGCTTGCACCATCTGGTCTATGAGGTGGTGGACAACTCAGTGGATGAAGCGTTGGCCGGCTATGCCTCGCGCATCGAGGTGACGATTCACGTGGACAACTCGATCACCGTGGTGGATGACGGCCGCGGCATTCCTGTGGACAACAAGACGCTGCCCACGGGCGAGACCATGCCGGCGGTGCAGGTGGTGCTTACCATGCTGCACGCCGGGGGCAAGTTTGACGCCTCGAACTACAAGGTTTCGGGTGGTCTGCATGGCGTAGGCGTCTCCTGCGTCAACGCGCTTTCAGAGGATCTGGAGGTTGAGATCTGGCGCGACGGATTTGCGTGGGAGATGGACTACGCCAAGGGCGAACCCACCTCCGCGCTGCGCAAGATGGGTCCTACCAAGCGGCGCGGCACCAGGATCCACTTTCTGCCGGACAAGAGCATCTTCACGGTGACGGAGTACAGCTTCGACACGTTGGCCAACCGGCTGCGTCAGCTTGCGTTCCTCAACAAGGGCATTGAGATTACGCTGACCGACGAGCGCCAGGCCGATGCCAAGGGAGGGCCAAAGGCACAGGTTTACAAGTACAGCGGTGGCATCGCCGAGTTCGTGAAGCTGCTCAACAAGGGCAAGCAGGTGTTGAACGAAAAGCCGATCTACATGGAGACCGAGCAGGGCAATGTGACCATGGAGATCGCCCTGCAGTATAACGATGGCTACTCGGAGACGGTTTTCAGCTTTGCGAACAACATCAACACGGTGGATGGTGGAACGCATCTATCAGGCTTTCGGACGGCGCTGACGCGCACGATCAACGTAGCCGGACAGCAGCTTGGCCTGTTCAAGGACGTCAAGGAGAATCTCTCTGGCGATGACGTTCGGGAGGGCCTGGTGGCGGTGGTGAGCGTGAAGCTGCCGCAGCCGCAGTTTGAGGGCCAGACCAAGGGCAAGCTGAACTCGGATATCGCGGGCCAGGTGCAGGCGTTTGTCAACGAGCGGCTGGGCGCCTTTCTGGAACAGAACCCCCAGGTAGCCAAGCGCATCATCAACAAGGCGATTGACGCGGCGCGGGCGCGGGAGGCAGCGCGCAAGGCGCGCGATCTGACGCGCCGCAAGGGAGCGCTGGATGGCGGTGGTCTTCCCGGCAAGCTGGCGGACTGTTCGGAGCGGAAGCCTGAGTTGTGCGAGTTGTACCTGGTGGAGGGCGAGTCCGCCGGCGGCACAGCCAAGCAGGGACGGGACCGCAAGTTCCAGGCCATCCTTCCACTCAAGGGCAAGATCCTGAACGTGGAGAAGGCCCGCTATGACAAGATGCTGGGGCACGAGGAGATTCGCGCCATGATCACCGCGCTGGGCGCCGGGATCGGCAAGGATGACTTCGATATCGCCAAGCTCCGCTACGGCAAGCTGATTCTGATGACCGATGCCGACGTGGATGGTTCGCACATCCGTACGCTGCTGCTGACCTTCTTCTTCCGTCACATGAAGGAGCTTGTGGACCGAGGGCACGTCTTCATCGCCCAGCCGCCGTTGTATCGCATCAAGAAGGGCAAGTTTGAACAGTACATCAAGGACGAGCGCGAGTATGTGCAGGTGATGGTGAAGCGGGCCTCCGACGGCATGATCATCCGCTACGGAGAGGGCGGCGCCAAGCTGGAGGGCAAGGCGCTGACCGACTACATGAGGAGCGTGAACGACTACCTGGGCTTCTTCGACAAGGTGGACAAGCGACTGCGCAACGAAGAGGTGGTGCGCATCTTTGCGGAGACCTTCGCCAGCGAGGGCAAGGACGCCGTCCGGCGCACGGACTTCGAGAGCGACGTGAAGCTCAAGCAGATGAGGGTGCGGCTGAAGGAGATCGAGCGCGCCTACCAGTTCAAGAGCGTCTCCGAGGTGGAGTACGACGAGGAGCATCGCACCTACTCCCTCACCTTTGTGGACGCGCAGGGAGCGCCCCGCCACATTGACTGGACACTGGCTGCCGCTCCGGAGTCACGCCAGTTGCTGGCCAAGCAGGCGCAACTGTCCGAGAAGCTGGCCGGTCCATTTCTGGTGGAGTATGCGGGCAAGGTCCCGGCCGCGGCCAAATCCGGTGAGGCGCCGGAGGAGCAAGGGTTGGAGCTTGATGCCAGCGAGGAGCTGGAAGGCGCTGCCGAGGACGATGTGATTGCGACGGAGGCGGCCAAGCCCGGAAAGCGCTCCGGCAAGGTCGGACAGGATCCGGTGGTGAAGAAGACAGCACGCGAGGTCTTCGAGTATGTGATCGAGCAGGGTCGCAAGGAGTATCAGGTACAGCGCTACAAGGGCCTGGGCGAGATGACCGACGTGCAGCTCTGGGATACGACGATGGATCCCGCCCGCCGCACCCTGGTGCAGGTGAAGCTGGAAGATATCGCCGCCACGGAAGAGATCTTCACCACGCTGATGGGAGAAGACGTGGAGAGCCGCCGCAAGTTCATCGAAGACAACGCCCTGGACGTGAAGAACCTCGACATCTAAAGAGCGTTCATGCTTTCCGTATGAATGTTTGTAGATGGATCGGAAGGAAGTACGGCAGGAGCGCAGCAAGGATGCGCCGCCCATTGAGCGGGCGACGTGCGGCTGAGCCATTTGCAGGCATCATGCGCGGTTCGATCTGTGGTTGAACAGGGCTGCCATGGGCGCGGTCTGCCAAAGCGCTTCGGGTGCTGGCCGCGCGCGATACACGTCCGAAGCGTCGCCCGAAGAACGGCCCGCTGGCGCGGGCGCCCGAGAGGATGACAAACGGTTTGGTTGGCGAGTGAACCGCTTACCAGAGATCCGTTTGGGCGGTGCATCCTGGCGATGCCAGCGCGGGATCAGCAGAAGACGCGGAAGCCGACGATATTGATAGGCGCATCGCCGTCATTGACGATTCGAATCGTGTGCTTTCTGCGGGATAACCGGTGATTGCTGTACACGGAGATCGCGAGCAGCCTGGAAAAGTCGCTCACCTGCAGCGAAACCGTCTCTACCCGCACCCCATCCAGCAGGACAGCCGCGCTGCCCTGGCCACTCGACTTATCGGCAAGGTATTCGACGCCGGTTCCGGTGAAGGTCATCTCGGCGGCGGCGCCTCGGACGAAGGTTGCCCGTGGCGCAGTGCGTAGATCTCCCACTTCGGTTGTTACCTGTGGGAACCACGCTCCCCGATATTGAATTCGATCATCCGATCCCAGGATGGTCTCGGAAGCAGGCAGGCGCCGGGTGCACAGCAAAACAGGGATCCGCCAGATCTTGTAAGGACCATCTTTCACGTCGTCAAAGGGACATCCTGATGTGAACAGGGATACTTCCACTCCGTCTTCGCGCTGCTGCTGGAAGCGGGCGCACAGGCTCGGTCCATACATGTGAACACCTGGGCCCAGGAAGCGGTCATCGTGAGATGCAACCTGGCTCCATGGTCCCCACGGGTGCGTCGCCTGGTAGAAGTCATAGCGCATCCGGTTGGGCTTAAACCATTGCGTCATCTTCGCGGTGTTGTACCAGGAGATCAGCAGATAGATGCCAAGCGCAGGTAGAAAGGTGATTGGTGTCTGTCCACACATGGCTGCACGGCTCAGGATCGGCTGCGCCTGCAGGATCTCCCGTCTCCAGGCGGCCGCTGTGTTTCCATCGCCTCCTGCGTAATACTCCCAGTCAGCAGGGTTCAGGTGCGGCAGGCGGGTCCGCCGCACGCGCCCCAGGATGAGATGGTCACCGTCGTTCCAGAAGCCATTGGTGGAGCAGGCATAGACAAACTCGACTGCACCATCCTGGAGTACGTGTCCTCCGTTCCTGCCATAATGCACGAAGAAGGGCGCGCCGAAGGCTGCTCCCGGCCACATCGGATTTGCATCGTTCTGCTGCACGCTGCGAGTCCAGGTGCGGCCCCGGTCGTTTGAGCGAATGAGGCTTGCATTACGTGCTGTTTGCCGCAGCAGCGGATCTCCACTCTCATCTCCATAGGTATTGCGCGACACAAAGGCGTAGAAGACTCCATCGATGCACTCCTGTCCGCAAGCCTTCCAGGTTGCATGGTCCGGCCCCCGTTCGTTGGCCCTTCCGTAGTCGGCCATGGAATTAACCTGTGCGCCGGTCAGCGTGTCGGGGGACGAGCCAGACAGGCGATTGCAGGCAAGGTTCATCGCCGTTTGGCCGAATCCTCGCCCGTCGCAGTTGAACGCATACAGTGCGTCGTCATCGGCCCAGAACGGATCCCAGGTGTCGCCGTTGGATTGGTCCCACTTGTGAATTCGGTTGAGTTCGAGAACCACGCCCTGCACCGGACGGGCGTTATGAGCTTGATTGCCGCCTGCCCATGCCTGCGCGTTTGTCGGTAGAGCCGCGCCGATACCGCCGAGGACAGCGCCTCGTACGAAGGCCCGGCGATTCAGTTGGGCGCCATCTTCTTCGCGGTTGTTGGTCCATGGAGCGGCCATTCGTCTCCCCGGAATCACGCGGCCACAGGAGCCAGGTTTGATCTTGCTCTGGACACAAGTATGTCAAAGTTGAATCGGTCGTCGCAGGAGGCAGGGGTGCAACGGTTATCCACGGAGCAGCAAGCGGGGCAAAGGTCCGGGTGTGGGGTGTCACTCCAGGGCGGAGACGGGAGCATGCCACGGTCTGCGGGTTCAACTTTTGCAGGACCTGGAAGCGGTTCGAGCAGACGGGGGATCAACGGCCCCCACGTGCAACCTGCAGTCAGAATCTGAAGGAGGAGCAAAAGGACTGTGATCTCAGGATCGGCGCGGGACGGACACGCGGCGAGCCTGTGGCGGCAGGTGTCCAAAATGGACATCAAAATTTGCCGTTGAGCGTGGCAAGCCGACTCGAAACGGTGTCCGGGGAGGTAATCCCCGCTGTGTAAAATCTGCAAAAGGCACGCAATTGGTAGTATTGCATTTTGCAGGTGCTCAAGATATAGTGGTCAGATTCCTCGGTTCCTCTGCAAGGAGGATGAAAAGGGAATCCGGTGAGAGACCGGAACTGCCCCGCAGCGGTGAGCAGGCGCGAAAGCCAAAAAGACACTGGGCCCAGGGCCTGGGAAGTCCGGCGAGTAGGTAGAGCCTGTGAGTCCGAAGACCTGCCAGGAAACATTCGCTGACGCCTCCGAGGGGGGGCGAGGTGGCAGAGGCTATCTCCCTAAGCCGGAGTGAATCCGCTGTTTCTTCGCATCGCTCCGTGAGGCCAGAAGGAGATCATCCATGGCCACGCTGCCTCAAGAGTTGTCCAGCCAGAACCTGCCTGCATCGCCCGAACTGCTGAATCGCCACGCCGCCCTTGTCCCCGGTGCTGGAGAGATACAGGTGATCCGCCGCAACGGCGCCTTTTCTTCGTTTGACGTCGGCAAGATTGCACTGGCCATCACCAAGGCCTTTGTTGCGGTGGAGGGGTCGGAGGCTACGGCCTCGCGCAGGATCCGGGGAGCTGTGGAGGCGATGACGGAGCAGGTATCGCTGGCGCTGAGCCGGCGCGCGGAGCCTGGGCGCCCCATCCATATCGAAGACATCCAGGACCAGGTGGAGCTAGCCCTGATGCGAAGTGGCGAACACAAGGTGGCCCGCGCCTATGTGCTCTACCGCGAGGAACGTGCCCAGGAGCGGCGCCGGCGCGACGAGCCGGCAACCGGTGAGGCGCCTTCGCGGTTGAAGGTGCGCCACCCGGATGGACGCCTGGAGCCGATCGATGAGGCTGAACTGCGGAGGGATATCGATGGAGCGTGCGCCGGTCTGGAGGGTGTCTCCGCGGAAAGCGTCCTGGCCGAGGTTCGACGCAACCTGTACGACGGGATTCAGGCGCACGAACTGGGGCTGGCGCAGACCATGGCAGCGCGGACGCTGGTAGAGCAGGAGCCGAACTACGCCTACGTCAGCGCCCGGCTGCTGATGAATCTGCTGCGAGAGGAGGCGATGGCGTTTCTGTTTCCGCAGACTGGAGGTGGGCTCCGGCAGCAGCGAGACCGGGAGTATGCGGAGTATTTCCCGGAGTTCATCCGGCGCGGGATCGAACTGGAGATGCTGGACGAGGAGTTGGGGAGCTTTGATCTGGCTCGCATCAGCCGGGCACTGGATGCGGACCGGGATCGCAACTTTCAACTGCTCGGACTGCAGACCCTCTACGACCGCTACTTTCTGCATCACCGGGGAGTGCGGTACGAACTGCCGCAGGCGTTCTTCATGCGAGTTGCGATGGGGCTGGCGATGCGGGAGATCGACCGTGACGATCGAGCGATCGAGTTTTACGAACTCCTCTCGTCGTTCGACTTCATGTGCTCCACGCCAACCCTGTTCAATGCGGGGACCCTTCGCCCGCAGCTCTCCTCGTGCTTCCTGACGACGATTTCAGACGATCTGGATGGCATCTTCAAGGCGATCAAGGACAACGCCTTGCTGGCCAAGTACTCTGGCGGGCTGGGCAATGACTGGAGCGGGGTGCGGGGACTGGGGGCACACATCCGAGGAACGAACGGGCAGTCGCAGGGCGTTGTGCCGTTCCTGAAGGTGGCCAACGACACAGCGATCGCGGTGAACCAGGGAGGGAAGCGCAAGGGAGCCGTCTGTGGCTATCTCGAAACCTGGCACATCGATATTGAGGAGTTCCTGGATCTGCGCAAGAATACCGGCGACGACCGGCGGCGCACCCACGATATGAATACGGCCAACTGGGTGCCGGACCTGTTTATGGAGCGCGTGGAGGAGGACGGACCCTGGACGCTGTTCTCACCCGATGAGACGCCGGATCTTCATGAACTCTTTGGCAGGGCGTTTGCCGAACGGTACTGCTATTACGAGGCCAGGGCGCAGCGCGGCGAGATGAAGGTGACACGCAGCGTGCGCGCAGTGGATCTTTGGCGCAAGATGCTGACGATGATCTTTGAGACGGGGCATCCATGGATTACCTTCAAGGATCCATGCAATCTTCGCTCGCCACAGCAGCATGCAGGCGTGGTGCACTCTTCCAACCTCTGTACGGAGATCACGCTGAACACCAGCCAGAGGGAGATTGCGGTATGCAATCTGGGCTCGATCAACCTGGCCCATCACGTGACGGCGAACGGCATCGATGAAGCCCGGTTGAAGAAGACGGTAAGGACGGCGATGCGGATGCTCGACAATGTGATCGACATCAACTTCTACACCGTTCCGGAGGCGCGACGGTCGAACCTTCGCCATCGTCCGGTCGGCATGGGCATCATGGGCTTTCAGGATGCGCTCTACACGCTGCGGATTCCCAACGCGTCAGAGGAGGCGGTGCGATTTGCCGATGAGAGCATGGAGCAGATCAGCTATTACGCCATCTCCGCTTCGGTGGATCTGGCTGCCGAACGTGGGAGCTATGCGAGCTTCGAAGGCTCCCTTTGGAGCCGGGGGATTCTGCCGATCGACTCGGTGGAGATATTGCAGAACCATCGCAGCCATACGCTGCAGATCGACCGCTGCGAACGGCTGGATTGGTCCGGACTGCGAGAGCGGGTGAAGAGCGTTGGCATGCGCAACTCCAATACGATGGCAATCGCGCCCACGGCAACGATCTCGAACATCTGCGGAGTTACGCAGTCGATTGAGCCGAGCTATCAGAACCTTTATGTGAAGTCGAATATGTCCGGTGATTTTACCGTGGTGAACGCGGCCCTGGTTCACGACCTGAAGCAGCGCGGCCTGTGGGATGAGGTGATGGTCAGTGACCTGAAGTACTTCGACGGATCGCTGGGCCCGATCGATCGTGTTCCGGAAGATCTGAAGCAGTTGTACGCCACATCGTTCGAGATTGAGCCGACGTGGCTGATCCAGGCGGCTGCGCGGAGGCAGAAGTGGATTGATCAGGCCCAGTCGCTGAACCTTTACATTGCACAGCCCAGCGGGAAGAGGCTTGATGCGCTTTATCGTGAGGCGTGGCGTTCCGGGCTGAAGACGACATACTACCTGAGATCGCGCAGCGCCACCCACGTGGAGAGATCTACGCTGAAGGGTACCGACGGCAAGTTGAATGCGGTGAGGGTCGAGATGGCTGCGGGAAAAACCTGCGCGATCAATGACCCAACCTGTGAGGCGTGCCAGTAAAGGCGTTGTATTTAGCTAAAGAAGGAGAAGCGATGCTTGACTGGACAGAAGTGGCTGAAGAGAAGCCGACGGTCTTTGTGCTGACACCCCCCGCGACGCGAGAAGACGCGGACAGTACGGGCCTGGGCAAGATTACGCGTGGCGCTGCGAGGGTGCGGGTTGATGACAAGGCGATGATCAACTGCCGCGCCGATGTGAACCAGTTGCTACCGCTCAAGTACCGTTGGGCGTGGGAGAAATATCTCTCCGGCTGCAACAACCACTGGATGCCGACGGAGGTCTCCATGCAGGCCGATATTGCGCTGTGGAAGAGCGCCGAGGGCCTGACGGCGGAGGAGCGCCACGTCATCAAGCGCAACCTGGGTTTCTTTGCGGCTTCAGAGTCGCTGGTAGCCAATAATATTGTGCTGGCTATCTACCGGCATCTGACCAATCCGGAGTGCCGGCAGTATCTGCTGCGCCAGGCTTTTGAGGAGGCTGTGCATACCCATACCTTCCAGTACATCGTGGAGAGCCTGGGCCTGGACGAGGGAGAACTGTTCAACATGTACCGGGAGGTTCCGTCGATCACCGAAAAGGCCGCCTGGGCGCTGGAGTACACGCAGAACCTGAGCGATCCATCTTTCCAGACAGGCACTCGCGCGGCGGATCAGGCATTTCTGCGAGATCTGGTGGCCTTCTATGTGGTCTTCGAGGGGATGTGGTTTTATACCGGCTTTGCGCAGATCCTATCCCTTGGACGCCGCAACAAGATGGTAGGAGTAGCCGAGCAGTATCAATACATCCTTCGGGATGAATCGATTCATCTGAACTTCGGTATTGATGTGATCAACCAGATCAAGATCGAAAATCCGCATCTATGGAGTGCGGAGTTTCAGCAGGAGATCTGCCAGATGCTGCGGTCGGCGGCCGAACTGGAGGCCGCCTACGGGCGGGATACGATGCCGAATGGGTTTCTTGGCTTGAGCGCCGGGATGTGCGAACAATATATGCACTTTATCGCCAACCGGCGCTGCGCCCAGTTGGGGCTGGAGGGCGTCTTTGCCGCCGTCGAGAATCCGTTCCCATGGATGTCAGAGGCGATGGATCTCAAAAAAGAAAAAAACTTCTTCGAGACCCGCGTCATCGAGTATCAGAACGGCGGCTCCCTGACCTGGGATTGATAGACGGGTTGGGGGTCCATGGGATGACGGTGACGGGAGGAGAGCAACTCTTTCGGCCTGGATGAACGGAGTGCAGGAATCAAAGCGGGTAATAGAGGGGGCGCTCATGGAGCTGGAGCAGGGCTGAAGCCGCAGGTTGGCTCGGGGGGGATTGTTCTCTTAGATACAGCATTTTGAGCGGGTTCGTGACGTCGTGAGGAAGGATGAGGCGCGATGGGACCTAGTCCTCTCCCAGTTGTGATCCCTGGCGAAGCTGGGCGAATATCATCCGGCATTGCTTGCCTCATCCTGGGACACCTTCCAATCGCGCAAACTTTCGTGCGAAGATCGGGACAAATTGAGGTGGAAACGGATGAGTCGTCCACGTCTTTCGCTTTCAACGGGTCTGGTTTTGCTCGTCGTAGTTGCTTTACCGGGCTCTTTCACGGGTTGCAGTGGCGGAACAAGTTCTTCCACGCCATCGACGGGGCAGGTGACGGTGCAGGCAAATGCCAGCACTGTGGATGGGGCAGATACCACGACGCTGAGCGCTTCGGTGACAAACAGCTCGGCGGGGGTGAGTTGGAGCGCGTCCGGGGGAACTCTCTCGAACCAGACATCGTCTTCAGCGACGTTTACGGCGCCGGCCGCGACGAGCGCTCAGCAGACGGTGACGATCACAGCGACCGCGGTGGCCAACGGTGCGGTGAGTGGGACGACTCTGATCACCATTCCGCCGGCGCCGGAGGTGGCTACCACCAGCGCAAACCTTGCAGGCACGGTGGGAGCGACATACTCCGTGCAACTGCAGGGCAGCGGCGGTATAGCTCCTTATCGGAACTGGGCCGTCTCCAGCAGCGGCAAGGCTCTTCCGGTCTGCCTGACATTGAGTGCTACGGGCGTTCTGACGACCTCGTCAGGAGCGGCGTTGACCGCCTCCTGCGCGGGAACGTACAGCAACGTGATCTTCACCTTGGCTGATTCCGGCACGCCAACGGCGTTGACGGCAAGTTCGGCGCCGTTGACGATAACCATTGGTGCAGCGGCACCAATAAGTTTTACCGGGCAGATTGTCGCTACGGCCACCGAGGGTCAGGCCTATGCAACCAGCTACACCGCGCTGGCCACAGGCGGAGCGGGAACATTGACCTATAGCCTGGCTGCGGGCAGTCTGCCGCCGGGCCTGGCGCTGAATGGAGTCACCGGAGGGATCTCCGGAACGCCCACTACGGCGGGAACCTACAGCTTCACTCTCAATGCAGCCGATGCTTACGGCGACTCGGGATCCAATGCCTATAGCATTGTTGTCAGCTCCCAGGCGGTGTCCCTGCCGGCGGCGAGCAGCAATCCTCTGCCATCGGGGACGGTGGGAGCGACGTATGCGGGGACGATCAGCGCGTCGGGCGGAGCGGGTGGCAACAATTATGCGTTTGTGGTGAACGGGACGGCCATCCCGGTGAGCGGAGCGGCCACGACGATTGCGAACGGGGATGGACTTACGGCTTTCAACAGCGGCAGCAGCACGCTCACCTTTGGCGGAGATCCCAGCGCGGTTGAGACGAGCCTGCCGCTGACGGTGGAGGTAATCGATACCACCAACACCAGCGATACCGCAACCATCACCTACAGCATCGCGGTGAACCCGTCCGCGCTGGTGGTGACGCTGAACAGCGTGCCGCAGGGAATGGCGACCATGCCTTATACCTACGCGAATCTGAGTGTCAGCGGCGGTACGTCCCCCTACACGGTAACGTACTCTGGCCTGCCTGCCGGTCTGGCAGCATCCACCGGAAGCGGATATCCGGTTGAGGGTGCACCGACTTCAGCGGGCTCGTCCGCGGTGACGGTGGAAGCAACAGACAGCAGCACTCCGACGGCAGAGCAGAGCAGCGCGACATTGACCTTGAGCGTGGTGCCGGAGACGACCTCCGCCAACGACTCCGAGCTGAGTGGACA
>JAJZDM010000043.1 GCA_021806005.1 Acidobacteriota bacterium
GGCGCTCATGGCAGGCTGCGGAGCCTCGGGCGGCGGAACCCAGTCGACGCTCTCCGGGACCACCGCCGTCACGCTGCTCGCCTCCAGCACGGCCAACGACAAGCTATCGGAACTCACGCTCAACATCACCGGTCTCACCCTCACCGACCAGCAGGGAAAGTCGGTCACCCTGCTCTCCACGCCACTCTACATCGAGTTCATGCACCTCAACGGAATCGTGGAACCGCTGGCCACCGTGACCGTTCCTCAGGACGTCTACACCTCCGCCACCATCACGGCGAACTACGGTGTGCCCCTCTGTGAGACCTATGACTCGTCCAATACAACAAACTATGTCTACTCCGCCCAGTCGGCGCCCGCCAGCAGTGTCACAGCCAACCTGCCTCAACCCCTCACCATCACCGGGACCGGCATGGGCCTGGAACTGAATCTGCAGGTCTCCAGGTCGACGAATATGACCGACTGCGCGTCGATTGTGGAAGGACCAACCCCCTTCAGCTACACCCCCACCTTTGACCTCACCCCCGTGGGCCTCACCGCGCAACCCACCAACACCGCCAACGGAAGAGCCTTGGGGCTTCGCGGGCTCATCACGTCGGTCACCGGCGACGGAACCGGCTTCACCGTGCCAGGAGACTTCGGTGCCGGACTCAACGGTCCCACCTGGCAGATCACAACCAACAGCAGCACGGTCTTTCAGGGAATCACCGGCGCGTCGCAACTGGCCGTCGGCCTGCCCGTGGACATGGATGTGGACATCCAACCGGGTGGAGATCTGCTGGCCACCAGGGTTGCCGTGTATAACACCAACTCAGAGAACTTGTCCTTTGCCTTCGGACCGCAGTCGTTGGTATTCAACTCGCCGCCGAACCCCGGCATGAGTGCACTGGCCATCGAGACCCAGGGGCCGTTCTTCGTTGGATTCCTGGGCGACGGGTTCCCGTACTATTTCTCTTCCTCGGCGCAAACCCCCACAACCTTTCAAATCTCCGGCCAGATGACCAACCTCAACTCTCTCCCATTTACCCCCACGTTCAGTGCCGCAACCCTACTTCCAGGCCAGACCAGCTTGATCACCACGCTCTCAGCCCAGTACACCTCTCACCCCGTGGCATCCACCATCACGCTGCTTCCGCAAACCATTGATGCCACCGTAAACGCCATCGCCAGCAGCAGCGGCTTTACCACCTACACCGTCTCGCTCGCCTCCTATGACCTCTTCCTGAACCTCGCCGGACTGAAAGGCCAGTCCAACGTGGCCACCAATCCCGGAACCATCATCGTCTACACCGACAGCAACACCCAGATGCTCAACACCGAACAACCTGCGGTAGGCAGCGTCCTACGCTTCTATGGACTACTCTTTGACAATAACGGCTCCCTGAGCATGGACTGCGCCCAGGTCAACGACGGCGTCGCAGAGTAGCATCGCCACTGCTGCCACTCTGCTTGCCTGTTCCTCTCTTTGGCCCAAGATGGGTCGAAGTACGGCTCGTCCAACCTCAGGCACCCCGTCCCCGCATCGGCTAGCCGGAGCAATACAGGAACGACATCCTGCGTGTTGCCATCCACCCCCAGGGGGGAATACAGCAGGAGAGATCATGCAGCCTCCAGCAGAAGGACCAGCCCATGCGGGCATGCGCCAGACCGGCGAAGACATCCTCTCTTCACCGCTCAACTCCGCTCCGACTCATCCTCTGCGGCCTGTGACTCCGTAAAGATCGCCGGCTTGTTCTGCGGAGCCAGATGCAGGCTCAGAAACTCCACCTCCACTGCTGGCGGCCTGCCCCGCAACACCCTGTACCCCGCCCGTCCAAACCCCAGGAACAGCCCTAGCAGCACCGCCGCCGCTCCCAGCACTCCGGAGAGAATCGCTATATTCTCCAGCAGCGTAAACGCCTGGGCCGCCACCACCTTGAAGGGCGGATGCGCATCCTGATTGAACGCCAGTTCATTCAGATGAATTCCCTTCACCATGGCGTCGGCCTCCGCGCCGGAAAAGCCCCCTGTCGCCACAGCTACCAGCGTCCCCTGCTGCTGCATCCGGCCATTGCCCTTCAACTCCAGCGTCTCAGCCGCAATCGCCTTCGCCGCGCGCTTTGCGATCGTCGGAGTCGGAAACTGTACCAGGGTTAAGGTCTCCTTGCCGCGTGCATCGTCATACTGTGCCGTCACCGCCTCCGGCTCCATCGACCAGTCCAGCGACCCCTGCGGCAGCACCCCGCCCTCGGCGACATAGCTCATCGGCCCCAGCGCGTAACGCAGGCTCCCCGCAACCAGACCTCTGGCGGGCGGCAGCGTTGGCAGCACCGGCACAACTGCCGCGCTGCCAAACACCTTCGGCATCGCCTCCAGCAGCGGCGTCAGCGCCTGCGCATCCTCCTCCGGCGACCCTTGATTGAACCTCGCCAGCAGCACCGTCTTGCCCACCAGAGAGAGCACCACCGCACCACCCGGCGCGGCAGCCCCTACGGTCTGGTATGCCTCCAACCCCTTGCCCACGGTCAGCCCGGTCAGCCACCAACCTGAGGCCGTCCCTGCCATCCCGCCGCCTGTTATAGGGCCTGGTCCTCCGCCCGGTACACCACCCGCTGCAGCCTGCTCTGCCTCTTCAATCAGCGTAAATGCGCTGTAGGCCCCGGTCCGATCCCCAAACTCCAGCGCCTCCACCTGCACCCCGCTCCCAGTGCGCGCGTACGCAGCCACCTTCGACCGCTGTTCCCCGCACTCCGTAAGCGCCCCCGGGCTCACACTCGCTGGGGCAATCGCCGCTGTTACCTCGGAAGTCCGTATCCACCCCCCAAATCGGGCCGGCAACAGCGGATCCTCCGGTTCCGTGATCGCAACCTGCGCCCGCGCTGTCGGCCCAACACTCCACGCCAATCCCGCAACGCCGGCCAGGCCCATCAGCCCTGCCCGAAGCACCGCCAACCCCATCCTCCGCCCTGCACTCAACCTGGAACGCATCCTGCGCCCAGACTACACCAACCCGCCCCGACCGGCAGACTCCCTCACCCCTGCCCTTCGCACCCTCGCCACGCCAGTCCCCTGCCTGCGCCGCCAAATCACTCTGGCACATCCGTCGCTGCCCTCCTCACGGATGAAGCAGATGCAGAATCACCCCCGCCTCCGCCGCGGGATCCGAACTTGTTCCGACCAGGTTGTAGGTATGCGAATCCGCTCGGATGTGGAACGCGCCCTTGGACGATACCGCGCTTCCATTCACCCCATTCTGCGGGGCATAGGCCCGGTCAGCGGAGCTTAGAAATCGCCGGAAGACCGAACCGATGTGTCGGTTGAGCCCAGTGTCCTCCACATTGCTACGGTTCACAGTGAATGAGTCAACACCGTTGCTGGACTGATAGGTGATGGTGTTCGTACCGACGCGCAACATCCCAATGGAGCTGTTCGTGAACGTGCCGTCGTACAGATCGTGACGCACATGGAACAGGGCGCTTCCACCGCGATGCAGCGAAGCGTCCATATCCTGCTGGGCAGCCGTATAGTTCCCATAGCCGTAAAGGTACGTAAAGCCCATCATGTCGTACGCCGTGGGCAGGGTTGGGTTCATCTGCATCGCCTGTTTCTCCAGTTGCAGAGCGCCGGCAGCGTTGTCCTGGCGCAAGAGAGCCTCGGCCTGATTCATCAGCGCCTGGTAACCCTGCTGCGCCACTTGACCCGGCGGAAGATCTGCGCTCGGCTGCGCTGAGTACGCCGCTCCGTAACCAGCTCCCGGCGCGGTCCCTGGCCGCACCATCGGATTCGCCGCCACTGAATTCGCCGCCACTGAATTCGTCGCCACCGGATTCGCCGGCGGCACACTCTGATTCGCCCCCACCCCGTTCGTCCCCACCCCTGCCTGATTCTCCAGCGGCGCCGCCCGGGTCGTCGGCATCACCACCCGATTCATCGCCGCCGAAGCCTCGCTCGTCGGCACGACCAGCGTACTCCTCGCCGCCATCGGCTGCTCTTCGGATACCCTGCTGGGCTCGGTAGCCGCGGCAGACGCCTGCGCCTGGGGCTGCTGGCTCCCGGCCGTCGGAGTCCCAGGCTGGCTCACCATCGTAGCGACTTGCTTTGGCCGCAACCGGCCGGAGGCGCGATGCACAATCGCCAGGGCGATCAGCGCCGCCGCCAACAACGCCCCGCCCGCCAGCACTCTCCCGGGGGTCAGATACGCGCGCGGCTTCGTTCTCTCGTCCCTCTCCACCGGCAGGTGCAGGGGAACGGTCTTGCCTCCCAACCCCACGCTCTGGCTTCGCAAAGGCACCGTCAGGCCCAGCCCTTGGTTATTCGCATTTTCCCTCATCGGTACCGTCAGATTGCGGAACTCGTCGTCGGAGTCGGACCGGCGGGAGCCGGCGATCTCGCTCTGGAACGCCTCCATCGACGGATAGCGGGCAGGAGCATCTACCGCCAGCGCCTTCAGCAGCGCCTCCTCCGCGGCCATCGGCATCGCAATCCCCAGGGCCGAGGGCGCCTCCAACTCGTCCTGGTGGATGCGGTCCAGCGCCGGAGGCGGCACCTTGCCCACCACGGCGCGATACAGCGTTGCGGCACAGGCATACACATCGGTCCACGGACCCTGATGCCCTTTGCTGCGGTACTGCTCCTCCGGCGCGTAGCCCTCCTTCAGAATGATCGAGAAGTTCTGGCTGTGCTCGCCCAGCGCGTAGCGGGCCGCGCCAAAGTCCAGCAGCTTCACCGGCCCCAGGCGAGTGATGTAGATGTTGTCCGGGCTGATGTCGCGATGCAGAATGCCGGTCTTGTGAACCTCGCGCAATGCGTCCATCACCGGCATCAACACATCCATGGCGCGAGAGAACGGAATTCTCCCGCCCTTATCCTTCAGGTAAGCGTCGAAGGTGCTCCCGTCCAGATACTCCATCACCAGGTAGGCCGTGCCATTGGCCTGAAAGAAGAACTGCACCGCAACCATTCCCGGATGGCTCTGAAACCGCGCCAGCACCCGCGCCTCTTCCAGAAACTTCCGCAGCCCCAGCTCGTAGTCGTCCTTCTGCCCGGAGTACGTGGAGATCTGCAGCGTTCCATGGGTCCGTGTGGCCAGGCCATTGGGCAGATACTCCTTCACCGCAACCCGCCGCTCCAGATTCATATCCCACGCCAGGTAGGTGATGCCAAAGCCTCCATGTCCCAGACTCCGCCCAATCATGTACTGATCGTGCAGTACGGTTCCGGGCGGCAGCAACAGCGGAAAATCCGGAGTCTGGCTGGCAGAGTATCCGCATCGAGGGCATTCGGGCAGCCCGGAATCATCCTCCAGGCATCCATAGCAAAGCTTTTCAATCTGCATAAACCTCTCCTCCGAACGAAATCTGCTCCCGACCGACAGCCGAACGAACTGCCAAAGAGCCAGGTGAACCAAATCCCAGACAGACCGGCCAACCGGCGGGCGAGCGTTGACGCTTCACAACGCGCCCTTTCACTCCGGACGCGGGAGCGAAGCCGGCGCTACTCTCGCCCAGATTCATGCCACGATCCGCAGCGGCGAAGACCGCGATCGCCGAGTAGTTGTCATGATCCGCGGCAACGCTCCGCAACAGCCGGTCTTCCATGCGATCCAGCCACTCGCCCGGAGCCATCGCGCAGGCCAGGTCGGCCTCCATCTCCGTCTCGGTCACATACTCCCAGAATCCGTCTGAACAGAGCAGGAACACGTCTCCCTCGCCAACCAGCAGAGCGTCCCGAGCCAGCGCAGGCTCGGCCTTGCTCGCGTTGCCCAGCGCGCGCAGCAGACGGTTTCTGTCTGGATGGAAGCGGATCTCCTCCGTCGTGATCCGGCCGCCGTCGCACAGCGACTGCGGAACGCTGTGGTCGCGGCTGCGATGGACGATCCATCCATCCTGCAGACAATACAGGCGAGAGTCGCCCAGGTGCGCCCACAGGGCGCTGGAGCCATCGCTGAGCAACACCACGGCGGTCGTGCGCATCTGTGCCAGCCGCGGCTCCGCCGCCTGTTCCCGCTGTAACGCGCTGTTGGCCTCCTCCATCGCCCTCTCCAGCACATCGGCAGAGCATCGCGGATCATCCCGGAAGACCGCCAGCACCGCATCCACGGCAATCTGCGCCGCAATCTCTCCTCCGACTCTCCCTCCCAGACCATCCGCCAGCACCCAGCAGGCAGCCCCATCGCAGACCATCGAACCGCACCGGTCCTCATTCCGGCTCCGGCCTCCGGCTCTGGACAACGTCGCACTCTCGAACCGCACCATGAATCCTCCTGCGGCGTCCTCAGAACGGCTCACCCGGCTTCGGCATCTTCGTTCCAACGCCGGATTGCAGTTGTGTGGCTGCCTTCCCCTCGGAGACCCGCAAGGCTGTGCCCGCAGCCGTTGTTCCCTGCGCGGAAGCCCCCTCCGGGAGAGAGGTGGTAGCGCGGGAACCTGCGGCCAACGGCGCCTTCACTGGCGCAGCGCGTACGCCGGGGCGCGGAGCAGCCTGCGATCTATCCTGTGGCGCAGCCGGCGGTGCAGTGTCTACGCCACGGTGCGGCGCAGCCTCCAGACGTCGCCACGCACGCCACCCAGGCAGCGCCGCAGCCGCCAGGACCGCCCCGCTCAAGGCGAGGATCAAAACCCGCCTGCGGTTGCGCACCTGTCGCATCACCGTGGATCCCGCCGCCAGACCCTCCCCTGTCCTCTCTCCCGCCGGCTCGCCATCTCCCGGTTCACATTCGGCGGCGATGGCCAGCACCGTCAGATTGTCCTGACGGATCTCTCCGGCGGCCAGCGTCCGCTCCACCAGCGCCTCGCAGGATCTCTGCGGAGAATCCCCCATCGCCGCCTGCATCTGCTCGCTGCTCAGCGTCTTGAAAACCCCGTCCGTGCAGACCACAATCTGGTCTCCCTGTTTGAGATGGAAACCTCTCCGGTTGCGGTCGATCTCTCTGAGCATGGGCTCACCCAGATAACTCGTCAGCGCCTCCCGATCCGGATGCTGCTCCGCTTGTTCCCGCGAGATCTCGCCCACCGCGGCGCGGCGATTCAACACCCTCGCAAAGGTGTGCGGGCAATTCAACTGCGTCAGCCGCCGATTCCGCCACAGATACACGGCGCTGTCCCCCACCGATACCCAGTAGAGCGAACGATCCCTCAGCGCAGCGGCCACCAGCGTGCTCCCCAGCGCGCTTCCAGCCGCGATCCCAGCCGTGGTCCCAGCACCGCCGTCCCTCCCCATCCGCACCACCACCTCGTTGGCCTCCCGCACCGATCGCTCCAAAGCCTCGGGAATCGACTCTGTCTCCTGCTTGCGGCCGTAACCACACAGAAACGCGCGCATCGCCGCCTGGCTGGCCTCCCGTCCATGCTCCAGCCCTCCCATGCCGTCGGCAACCGCGCCCACAAAGCCGCCATGGCGGACAAATCCGCCATCTTCCATGCTGGAAAAACCGAAGGAGTCCTCCTGCTCCTCACGCGAGCCGATGTGCTGGGCATTTCCGGGTACATATCGCATGGGCTTCCGCCATCCTTACCAGGTGCGATACTCACTCACAAACGGCACCACAACCAACTTGCTCTTACCCACTTCGATCACATCGCTGCTCTCCACCTGCACCGGCGCCGAAACCATCTCTCCGTTCCTGTACACCAGGCCGGAGGATTCTCCCGGATGCAACCAGAAGCTCTTCTTCCGCGGCTCAAAGCTCAGGATGGCGTGCCTCTCGCGCGAGACGCTGGCATCCCGGGCGAGGCTCACATCCATCGCGGCCGCGCGGCCAATGAAGTTTCGCTCCGCATGAAGACGATAATCCCGGCCCTTCTCCGGACCGTCCACGCACACCAGCCAGCCGACCACCGGGTCAACGCCGCTGGGCTGGGCATCCATCCGCCGGGTAGGAGCGTGGTCGGAAGCAGGCGCCGGCCGGGTCGCCACTGGCCGGGGAGCGGCGGCCGGCGAGCCCATCACCACCAGCGGGCGCGTCTTGCCCTCCGCGCCGACCGCAGCCGGAGCCTGGCGCCCTGCGTCGAACGCCTTCGTACACCAAGGGCAGGCGCTGTGTCTGGCAGCGTCGTAAAAATGGCCTTCCGCGCACCGCATCATCGTCCTTCTCCTCCGTCACCATAGGCTCAAGCCGGCTCCCTCCGAAGTCATGGGTCGCCGGCCGGAATGACGTTCATCTTCCCGTCCTGGCTCACAACCACCGTGCCTGCCTGCGCCCAGAGACGGCCGGGGCCAAGCGTGACCTGCGGAAACTCCTTCATATTTCCGCTAAGGTGGGCTACGCCGACGATCTTCACCGTCTGTGTAGCGTCGGAGGCATCATGGAAGCGGTAGTAGACCGGATAGTTCCCGGCGAAGAGCCGTCCGAATGTCCAGCTTTCACTGCCCGGCCCTCCGCTGACCAAGGTCGAGTTGAAGAGAGCCGTCTGAGGCTTCGTGGGATCAAATGCCGGAGCTCTTTGCCCATCCGGGCCCTCCTCCGGCTCCAGCACATACATGTCGATCCTTGGCTCGTCGGACGGCCACCAGTCCTGAATCGTCATCACGGGGGTCTCCTGCCGCTGCGACCCCTGGTTCTGCGCCTGCTGCTCGGCCTGCTCCATCTCGGCGCGGGTACGGCTCAGTTGCTGCTGCGTCTGGGCCAGTTGCTGTCGAGCCTGCTCCAGCGCCTGCTCCATCCGCTGCATCATGTCCGCCGAAGCGGCGCCGCTCTGCCGCCGCAAGGCATCCTCCAACTGTTGGATCTTCCGCTGCATCTGCTCCGCATCCTGGTAGGTCTTCTGATCCTCCGCCGAGAGATGCGAGGGCTTGTAGTACGGAAACAGGGCCAGCATCAGAAAGCAGAAAGCACCCAGCGCCCCGCTCAGAATGTCCAGCAGGGACATGTTGAAGATGTTGATTTCGCGGCTGCGGGATCTCATGTCTCCACCCTCTCCATGGCCGGACGGCCCGCATACAGCCGATTGATCAGGTTGCGCAGCGTGTAGTCGCCGGCCAGGTTCAGGCTGGTCTCTTCCTTCTCCTGCACCACATGCAGGATGAAGACCAGCACCGCGCTCTCCATCAGCGCCACCATGGTGCAGTCAAAGCCCACGGCCAGCATCCTGGCCACGGCCTGCACGCTGATCGAGGCCGAGGCTCCGGCCTTGGCCAGCGACGACCCCAGGCCGATCACCGTGCCGATGAAGCCCAGCGTCGGAATCAGCCATGCGATGTAGCGAACCAATCCGTAGCGCATATCCACCCGATGCTCCATCAGTCCCAGGCTGCTGTTCATCACCGCGACGGTCTGATCCACCGAGCGGCTGGACTGGAACTGCAGAATGCTCAGATTGATCAGAGAGGGCAGAAAACCGTTCTCACGATCGAACTCTTTCGCCACACGGCGCCGGATCGGCCCAAGATCTGAGTACTGCAGCACCGTACTCTCATCCTCGGGCAGAAACCCGCGCTCAACGAAGGCCAACTCGTGCTCCCCTACCCTCCAGCGCACAAACAGCTCGCCCAGCGCCATAAAGAAGAAGATGTGTTCAAAGTCTTGAATCGTAAACGGAAAGACAAAGTGCGGCGAACGGCGATCGAGCAGGAGCGCGGCAGCCCGGCCATCGGGATTCAACAGCAGCGTGAGTAGCGCAATGCAGCAGATGGCGCAGAGCACCGCAAGCACAAGAACCACGCGACGGTCCGGCACGGCCCAGCGGCTGCGCTCGGGCTCCGGAGAACGACTCTGCCTCGCAAGAACATCACTCATGCTTGACACTCCGGACAACGTTGATGGACCGGCTTGATCGATCCGCACGCGCAGCGCTCCATCCTGGTCTCCGCAACCGAGGCGGCCCACACCCGGCCGCCAGCGCCGTTGCCCGCCTCCGGCAGCCTTCCCCGCAGGCCCGTCAGGATCTCACCAACCGTCAGCGAGGCCCCACCGAACTGAAGGGTATCCGTAAAGCAGACCTCCACTTCCATCTCCGCCACAGGCTTCGTTGCCCCTTTGCGCAACACCCGGGTTCCGTTGCGGCTGCCCCGGTCGCGCACCGTCATCGAGCCGTCATCGCCGCACAGGAACTCGGCGTGCACGCGGCTCACCGAGTCATCGGCCACCGCAATATCGCAGCGAGGATCGCGGCCAATAGTGAACGTTTTGCCTTCCTTCATGTCCTACCCCTCCTTTCCATCGCCCACCCTGGATTCGCACCCCTCCCGCGCGCACCTTCCGCGGCGAACGCCATTGCCCCTAGCCCGGATGCCATGCTCCGGAATCCGGCCCCTTTCCTGCCCGCCTTCGGAACGTCCTCGGTCAGGCAGCTTTGTGAGTGGGCAGTGCTTCTGTTCGGTTAGTGACGATTCAGGGCGAAACATCACAGAAACAAATTGCGCTCCCGAATCAGCCGCCGGCTGAGTACCAGGCGGGCTGATCTCCCGCCCGGCGCGTTCCGTCGCGTCGCATCGCGCCCCCGCCTCATTCGCCGCAAACATTTACAGTGAGGGTGTGCCTCCCGTTGACCTGCCACAGCGCGTAGACGGAACCCGCCTCTATCGCAGGATCGTCTGGCATCTGATCCCCTATCTCTTCCTGCTCTACATCCTCGCCTACCTGGATCGGGTCAACGTCGGATTTGCCGCACTGCAGATGCAGCACGACCTGCGCCTCAGTAACACGGTCTACGGGGCCGGAGCGGGCATCTTCTTTCTGGGCTCGGCGCTCTTCGACCTGCCCAGCAACCTGATGCTGATCAAGGCTGGACCGCGCCGCTGGATCGCATGCATCATGATGAGCTGGGGCATCATCGCCACCGGGATGATCTTTGTGCATGGGTCCGCATCGTTCTATCTCCTGCGGTTTCTTCTGGGTGTATGTGAGGCCGGATTCTTTCCCGGCATCATCCTCTATCTCAGTTACTGGTTCCCGTCGCGGCAGCGTGCCGGAGCCACCGCCAGATTCATGACCGCGACCTCGATCGCCGGCGTGGTGGGCGCCCCGATCTCGGGATCGCTCCTGAACCTCGAAGGCTTCCTCCACCTGCACGGCTGGCAGTGGCTGTTTCTGGTGGAAGGCATCCCCAGCCTCGTCATGGGCTTGAGCGTTCTCTATCTGCTCACCGACCATCCCGACGATGCCAACTGGCTCAGCAGAGACGAAAAACTCTGGCTCGACGAGGAACTGGAGCGCGACCGGCAGGCCGGGGGCGCTGCGGAGAACCACCGACTCAGCGACGCCTTCAAGGAGCCGATGATCTGGCTGCTCGCGGCCATCTGCTTCTTCGATCAAGTTGGCGTGTACACCGTCAACCTCTGGATGCCCCTGATCCTGACCAGCTATCTGCATGGAACCGCAGGGACACCTTCGCCTGCGGAGACCCGTCTCATTGCCAATGGCTCGATCGTTCCATATCTCGCTGCGGCAATCTTCACCGTTGCCATCGGCTCCAGCAGCGACCGCACCGGCGAACGGCGCGGCCACATCGCCGCCTGCCTGTTTCTCAGCGCAGCCGGCTTTGCCTGGGCAGGCTCCACGCACGCGCTCTTGCCCGCCCTCATCGCCTTCACCCTGGCCGCGATAGGCTACTGGAGCATCATGGGACCGTTCTGGGCAATCCCCACCAGCATGCTGGGTGGTCGTGCAGCCGCTGGTGGCGTCGCCATCATCATGATGGTGTCAGGCGCCGGCGGCTTCGTCGGCCCCTACCTTACTGGGCGTTTGAGAGACCTTACCCACAGCTTCTCCGGAGGACTCTATGTCATCGCCGCCCTGACCCTGTCGGCCGCGGCCCTGTGCGGGTTCCTTCCCAGCAGGCGCTAACGCGGATTCCCACTCTCCGGCGAATCCGTGCTGCACCGTCTCCACCTTCGGCCTCACCACACCGACCCTTCGGCATCAACTTGCGGGCCGGGGAGGAGCCGCAAGCCAAGCAGCCCAATCGCTGCTGTCGTCCAAACCATACCGTTCTGGGGCAGCCCCTACTCGCGGCGCAGGCTTCTACCTCTGCGCCTGCTCCACCGTCTCCACCTTCGGTCTCACCCCGTTGACCCCTTCGGCATAGCGCGCAATCCCCCGATACAAGCTCTCCGCCACCCGCTCCCGATACTGCGGCGTCTCCAACTCCGCGGCGATCTTCGGATTGGTCACAAAGTCGATCTCGGCAAGAATTGATGGCATATTCGCTCCAATCAGCACTACAAATGGAGCCTTTTTCACCCCCCTATTCTTCAGCCCCGAGTTCCCTCTGCGCTGCCCCCCATACAGCGACGCATCCACATCCGTCGCAAGCTCCCGGCTCTCGTCGATCTTGTCCTGCAGAGCGATCTTCTTCACCAGATCGCTCAACTCATGCACACTCTGGGTGGAGACGGCATTCTCGCGCGCGGCTACCATCATCGCCTCCGGGTCGCTGGTAAAGTTCAGGTAGTACACCTCCACCCCGCTCACGCTCGGGTCCCGGGAACTGTTGGCATGCACGCTGATGAACAGATCCGCCTGCGCCTTGTTGGCGATCGCAGTGCGCGTCTCCAGGGGTACAAACGTATCGTCATCGCGGGTGTACACCACATCGGCACCCAGCCGCTCATGCAGCAGCTTGCCCAGTCGCAGCGCCACATCCAGTACCACATCCTTCTCTTCGATCCCGCCCGCTCCCAGCGTTCCGGAGTCGTGCCCGCCATGACCCGCATCGATCACAATTCGGCCGATCTTCAAACCCAGCGTCCGCATCAGTGAGGTCTCCCCGGCGCTCGTCGGCGGTGGTACTGGAGCCGGCGTCCCCTTCACCTCTGCCGTGGTCACCGGTCCTCCCTTCGCCACTGCCGCTGCGTTCGCCCGGGATCTCTGCGCTTGTGGCGACTGCACTCCCAGCTCCCGGCTGATCTCGGCAATCGGCTTCGAGGTTGGCTGACGTGTCGCCTCTACCATCCCCGGTTGTCGGCTGACATCCGCAACCTCGGCGTCGCTCTCTGCTGCGCTTCTTACCGCTTTATCCGCCGCCGACCGGGCCACAACTGCTTTTGACGCCTTCACGACCTGCGGCTGAGTCACTGTCCCAAGATCCGGTCTCCCAAACTCCGCAGCGAGCCCTGCAACGGGCCGTGCTGCGTATCCTGCTCCAGATCCGGTGCCAACCCCTGCATCCTGTACGCTCCGCTTCGGCAGCGCAAAGCTTGCTCTCCCGTCCGTCACCGGCATCGCCGGCAGGCTGGATATCTCAACCCCACCACCACTCCCAGCCGTTCCGGGAGCTCTCTCCACCTGTGCCACTGCAACCTCTCCCGCCTGCGCCGCCGCTGGGCTCGTTCCCGCGCCTCTCATCGCATCCGGCGTCTGGCTCGTCTGCTGGCCGCCCGGATCGCCGTGGATATCGATGATCAGCCGATACGGATTGGGCAGGCAAAACGCCGAATACGCCGTCACCTGATGGACGTCCAGCACTACTCGGGTCACATCGCCCTTGAACTGCGCTGCCCGTACCCGCTTGAGAAATCCATCATCGGTCACCGTGATGCTCTTGCCCACCAGTCCATCACCCAGCCGCGCATCCTCCAGGTCAAAGAAGATCCGGTCGGGGTGCTCCACCCGCGCCGCCTCGTACTTCACCTCTTGCCCCGGCGCAACATTCAGGTCGATCGCCACCCGGGTATAGCTGGACGTCGACCAGTGCCGGATCCCGGTCACCACCGCCAGCGGCCCGCTCTTCGCCCCCGGCTCCCGCTGGTCCAGCTTCGCCACTTTTCGCTCTGCGGTCGCACCCTCTCTCGGCGCGCTCACCCCTGCAACCACCCCGGTCGGATCAGGCTGCGGAACGGAGTCATCCGAGTTCCTCTCATCTCCACTTTGCCCCACGCCGGAAGAGCCGGTCTGCGTCCCGGCCGGCCCCTCGGCACCCGCCCGGCTAGCCGCCGGCTCCCAACCCGCTGCCGTGTGGTCCTCGCCCGCTTCCACCCCGGCCCCTGCTCCAGATCCCGCTCCGGCTTCTCGCCCACTCTGCGGATAATCCTCCGCCAGCTCTGTGCGAATCTTCTTCGCCTCTTCCTCGTTCGCGCTGTCGTTGCCCGCGCCCGGCACAGCCTCGGATCCCAGTAGCCTCAGTGCCTGCTTCAGCGCCACCGGAGCCAGCGTATCCCCCGGATAGGCCTTGGCCAGATACTCATACTGCCCCACAGC
The DNA here is from genome assembly GCA_021806005.1 of Acidobacteriota bacterium. Taxonomy (GTDB): domain Bacteria; phylum Acidobacteriota; class Terriglobia; order Terriglobales; family Acidobacteriaceae; genus Granulicella. The sequence continues at coordinate 14,114 of JAJZDM010000043.1, forward strand.
AGCCGCAAGGCTCTTCCCATCGTGCAGCTCGCGTCCCCGTTGGGCAAACAACTCAGCCACCGCCTCCACCGCCGCGGCCGCATGTTCATCCCCGGGGTCGTCGCGATAGATCACGCGAAACTGATTCATCACATGCTCATAGGCCTCGCGGGTGTGCATCTCTACCGGCTCAGCCTCAAACTGCCTCCGGGCCTGCAACGCCTCCGCCCAGGCTGAAGCTGGACCTCCCTTGGCGCCTGCGGTGGCCGTGCGCACCCCCGCACCGCTCGCAGCCCATCCCGTAGCAGCTCCCACGCTCCCCACGCACACTCCGAGCAGGGCGAAAGCACCCCACCCGAGGCAGCCAGCGAGCCTCCCACCAGCATGGATATGACCGCTCTGCAAGGGATCCATACCTTCAAGTGTAAGGTTCCATCCCCGCTCAGCATGCCTGTGAATCCAGCAGAGGTACCGTGTCGAATACCTCGCCGCCTTCGGCCTTTACAGCATCTCCCCCACCACATCCCTGGCGCTGGCCAGCGCCGCATCCAGCGCGGCCGCATCGCTTCCACCGGCCTCGGCCAGATCCGGCCTTCCACCGCCCTTGCCGCCCACCCTGGCCGCAATCGCGCCCACAACCTTGCCCGCCTGCACCCTCCCGGTCAGGTCCTTGCTCACCCCCACGATCAGGTTCACCCGCCCCTCCGCACTGGCCGCGCCCAGCACCACCACGCCGCTTCCCAGCTTTCCGCGCAGCTCATCCACCAGGTTCCGCATCTGCGACTTTGCCTCCGGCGAAGATCCGAGAGCATCCACTCTCTGCGCCAGCACCTTCACGCCCTTCACCTCTACAGCCAACGCCACCGCATCCGCCGCGGCTGCGCTCGCGGACTTCATCCGCAACCCTTCCAGCTCCCGGCGCAGCTTCCTCATCTCCTCGTCCATGGCGTTCACCCTGGCTCGCAGCGCCTCGCCGCTCACCTCGCCACCGCCTACAAACTGGCCCGCCGCCCGGGCCACATCGGCATCCCGCCGGAACACACTCAGCGCTCCCATCCCGGTCACGGCCTCAACGCGGCGCACACCGCTCGCCACGGCCCCCTCGCCCATCAGCTTCAACAGACCAATCTCTCCGGTCGCCCCGGTATGCGTTCCACCGCACAACTCCGTGGAGAAATCTCCGATCTTCACTACCCGCACCTTGTCCCCATACTTCTCGCCGAACAGAGCCATCGCTCCCAGCTCATGCACCGCCACATCAATCGGCACATCCACCAGCGTCTCCACCGGAGTATTCTTCAGCACCTGCGCATTCACGATGCACTCGATCTCCTCCATCTCCGGCTCGGCCACCCCGGCAAAGTGGCTGAAGTCAAAGCGCAGCCGCGCGCGATCGTTCAATGACCCCGCCTGTTTCACATGCGTACCCAGCACCTGCCGCAACGCCGCATGCAGCAGATGGGTTCCGGTATGGTTGCGCATCACCGCCTCGCGCACCGCCGCGTCCACCACCACATCCAATACATCGCCCACCGCCAGGGTCTGCTTCACCACCACCTGATGCGCAAACACCCCCTGCACCGGCTTCTTGCACCCGCTCACCTCAGCCACCACAGACTGGTGATCGCCAGAGTAAAACCAGCCCACATCCCCCACCTGTCCCCCGGAGTCCGCATAGAAGCTGGTGGCGTCCAGCACCACCTCGCCCGTCTCACCCGCGCGAAGCACCTGCACGCCCACCCCATCCTTCACCAGCGCCAACACCCTGACGCCCTCCACCCGCAATGAGGTGTACCCCTCGAACTCCGTCTTTGCCAGCTCCCGATAGACCGGTGCCGCCGTCTTCTGCGAACCGCCCTTCCAGGAGGCACGCGCCCGCGCCTGCTCCTCCTCTTTGGCCCGGTCAAAGCCAGCCGTGTCAAAGCTCAGGCCCGCATCCCTGGCCGCATCCACCATAAAATCCAGTGGCAGGCCAAAGGTCTCGTACAGGTGGAAACCCTCCCGCCCCTCGATCCTCAAACCCGTCTCGGCTCCCTCCCCGCCGGGCACTCCACCCTCGCCCGAACTGCCACGCCGCTTCTGGGCGATCAGTTGATCCAGTTGTCCAGAACCAATCTCCATCACCCTCGCAAACTGCTCCTCCTCGGCCAGCACCACCCTGGCAACCCGCTCCGCGCTCTCCTTCAGCTCCGGGTACGCCGCCTGCATCTCATCCCGAACCGCTCCTACCATGGCGTGCAGAAACGGCCTCTCCTGCCCCAGCAGCCGCCCATGCCGAATGCCGCGGCGCAAAATCTTGCGTAGCACATACCCTCGTCCATCGTTGCCGGGCATCACCCCATCGGAGATCAGGAACGTCGCGGCCCGCGCGTGGTCGGCGATAATCCGCAGGGACGCTGCGCCCTTCTCATCGCTCACCGCCAGTTCGCCGATCCGATCACTCGCCAACCCGCCTCCGCCAAACCCCACCAGGTCAGCCGCTCTGGCGATCAGTGGCGTAAACAGATCGCTCTCGTAGTTGCTCAGCTTCCCTTGCAGCACACACGCCACCCGCTCCAGCCCCATGCCGGTGTCGATCGAGGGCTTGGGCAGCGGCGTCAGCACCCCATCGCTGCTGCGGTCAAACTGCATGAAGACCAGGTTCCAGATCTCCATGTAGCGCTGATCGTCGTTGGGAAACGGACGGTCCTCCCCCGTCTCACTGGCCTTCAACCCCAGGTCGAAGAAGATCTCCGAGCACGGACCGCACGGGCCCGTATCGCCCATCTGCCAGAAATTGTCCTTCATCCCCATGGCAAAGATCCGCTCCCTGGGTACGCCCACCTCCATCCACAGCCGCTCGGCCTCATCGTCGCGAGGCACAGCCCCCTGGCCCTCCACCCCTTCAAACACAGTCACATACAGCCGGTCCTTGTCGATCCCGAACCACTCCGGACTGGTCAGCAACTCCCAGGCGAAGGCGATCGCATCCTTCTTGAAATAATCGCCGAAGCTGAAGTTTCCCAGCATCTCAAAAAAGGTGTGGTGGCGCCGGGTGAACCCCACGTTCTCCAGGTCGTTATGCTTACCCCCGGCGCGCACGCACTTCTGGCTGCTCGCCGCCCTCAGATACTCCCGGCTCTCCGCGCCCAGAAAGACATCCTTGAACTGGTTCATCCCGGCATTGGTAAACAACAAAGTCGGGTCGTTTGCCGGTGTCAGGGAGGACGAATGCACCCTGCGGTGGCCCTTGCCCTCGAAAAATCTCAAAAAATCTTCCCGAATCTGGTTCCCTGACAAGTTGCGCATAGGTTCCTCCAGTTTATCAGTGCAACCCACCCGCGCATCGCCTCCAGCATCCAGCCGCAGCCCGCAAAAAGTTCTCCCCAATGGCCCACTTACCAGCTAAGGTCATAGAGACCGGTATGCCCTCTCACCTCTCATCGCTCGCGGCCCTCCTCGCGCTCCCCCACGCTGCGGCTGGGGCTGAAGAGGCCGCCCGGGAGGTCCTCCGCCACGGCGCCACCCTCCACTTCTTCTCCAGCCTGGGTCTGGTCGGACTCTTTCTGATCGCCCTGGTCAACAGCACCTTTGTTCCTCTGCCCATCCCTGGAGTCGCGGACATTCTCGTCATCCTCTACGCCGCCGCCCACGTCAATCCTTTCCTTGTCGTGGCCGTCTCCACCCTCGGCTCGGCTACCGGCGGCTTCATCTCTCACGCTGCAGGCTCCGTGGGCGGTATGACCTTCCTGCGCAAACACGTCTCCCCTCAAACCCTCAGCCGGATCACCTTCTGGATGCAGAGCCATCCCATCCTCACCGTTGCCCTGCCGGCCATCCTTCCCCCACCCATGCCGCTCTGGCCCTTCATCCTCGCGGCCGGCGCGGTCCACATGCCACGCCGCCAGTTCATGGGATCCTTCACCGTCAGCCGATTTCTCCGCCACGCGATCACAGCCTGGCTGGGGATCCGTTACGGGAGTCACGTCCTTCACGTATGGGCGCGCTTCAACGCTCGCTGGGCCAACACCATCCTCATTTCAGTCTGGACCACGATCGGGATCTCCTTGCTCTTCGCCCTATGGAAGCTCTACCAGGCCGCGCGCGAGTTCCGCTCCACCCCTCCACCCGCCGTCCGCTAAGGGCCTTCCTCGCGCGTATTGGGCTTCGCCATGAGGTGGCTTCATCTTTCCCAGCTCTGCGACACGCTCGCTCCGTCTGTGTAGAGGGAGTAGCGTGCTCCCACCACCATCAACCAGAACCCGCCGAAACCTCTCGGGCGGGCCTCCATGCCATCCCCAAATACCGTCCTAAACCCGCATGCTTTTGGGTGGGGAGAGATCCGTCTCCTGCTCCAGAACCATCCAAATCCCGCATACCGAAGGCTGGTGCGGCACCCCCCCCCGATTGTGGCCTGGCACAACCGCAGCCAAGCTCCCCGAACAGTTCTTATCCCGTGGATCGCGTCCTGTCTCCACAGCGCCATCCTGCGGACGGGCGCAACCATTGCCTTCCGCCAAAGGAACGCCCCAAGTGCCTTGAACAGAAACTCCGCGGTAATGGTCGATAACCCTGCTTCCCTTGACCTTTGAGAACGACCTGACCACGGCCCGCTCATGAACAAAGTGTCATGAAGAGGAGTCGTTCGCTCTGCTTCCATCGCATCTGGATCTGCGTCCTACGCATAGAACTCGAAAAGGCCATCGAGCTTCCTCTCTCCCAAAAACTCAACTCTTCGGGGCCAGGACGTAGCGATCAGTCATGCATTTTCGAGGATCTTTGTGCCATCAAAACAAGGTCTACCTTCTATCCGCGCGGGTCTCTCTGCGGATGCTTTGCGCAATCTGTTCCCATTCTCGTCAGAGTTTGACCCTGTCTTCAAGAAGGTACTCCTCTATGTGCTTGGCAACCCAGGGAGTCTGATTCGCTCCCAGTTGGCCTTTGCCGTGGCCGTGGAATACGGTGTGGAGGTAGAGCGCGCCGAAAAGCTGGCCGTCGCGCTGGAGTACTTTCATACCGCCTCGCTCCTGTTCGATGACATGCCTTGCATGGACAACGCGCAGAAACGGCGCGGCGTTACCTGTGCACACCTCCAGTTCGGCGAAGAGAACGCCATCCTTGCGGCATTGGCGTTGATCAACCGCGCCTACGCTCTGGTGTGGCAATCCGTGGCTGGGTGCCCTCCGGGCACACAGCCTCAGGTGCTGGACTATATCGAACGCTGCCTCGGTGCGGAAGGACTCCTGAACGGGCAGAGCCTCGACCTTCATTATTCTGCCCTTCCGCGCAGTAAGGAAACTACCCAGGCGATCGCCCGCCAGAAGACGGCTGCGCTCATCCGGATGACGCTGGTGCTGCCTGCCATGCTGGGAGGAGCGCGCATCAGCGAGATTCAATGGATGGAGCGAATATCCGTGTTCTGGGGTCTGGGTTACCAGATTCTGGACGACCTCAAAGACCGCCTCCAGGACGCGACGCAGACAGGAAAGACAGCGGCACGCGACGGGCAACTTGGTCGGCCCAACCTCGTCGAAATCATTGGCGTGGAAGGGGCGATCATGCGGTTTACGCGCCTCATGGAACTCGGCAACACGGCGCTGCGGCGGCTACTCGCGCTAAGGCCGGGACTGGAGTTCATGCAGCAACTCGGAGAGCAACTGGAGGATGAACTGGATCGCGTAGCATGCAACGACTGCCCGCCCGTCGGAGCCACTGCGGCATGATCTTTCTGAAACTGATTGTCACAAACCTCCTCCGCCATCGCGTCCGCTCCCTGATCAGCATAGCCGGCGTGGCATTCAGCGTGGCCGCGATGATAACGGTGGTCTCCATCCTGCAGGGTGCAATCGGAATGTTCTCAAACATTCTGTCGAACGACAGCCAGATCATCGTCTTTGAGCGCGATGTCTCAGACCTGTTCTTCAGCAACGTCCCGGTCTCTGCCGCCGGAGAGATCGCCTCCTGGCCGATTGTCGCGCATGCGAACCCCGTGCTCTTCGGAGTGGTTGCCAGCGCAGGACATCCCATCATCACCTGCTTCGGCGTTGACGCGAGCGACGCCCGCATTCAGAAAGCGACCTGGCTTCAGGGAGAACGCGGCACCTTCGCGCAGAAGCCGAATGAGGTCGTCCTGGGCAGCCGCGCGGCACAGTTTCTTTCCGCCCGGGTTGGGGAGAATGTGCAGTTGGGCCATTCCACCTTTCGCGTGATGGGAGTCGTCAAGACAGAAAACGGATTTGAAAACGGCGGCGTATTCATGCCCCTGACCACTGCGCAATCCTTCTTTCACAAGGAAGGAACCTCTTCCGTGGCTACAGTAAAGCTGCGCAGGCGGAACGATGCGGCCGCGTTCAAACGAATGGTCGAGGCAAGGTATCCGGATCTGACCGCCCTCGAAGATACAGAGTTCACGCGGTCTTATTCCCAGTTCAGGATTCTGAAAGCCACCGCGTGGGCGGTAGGCGGCTGCGGCCTGTTGCTTGGCGGGCTCGGCGTAGCTAACACCATGATCATGTCTGTCTTCACTCGCATTCGTGAGATCGCCATCCTGCGCGTCAACGGATTTTCGTGCCTTCAGATCGGCGCGGTGGTCTTTGGCGAGGCCGCAGGAGTTTCCGTCTTCGGCGCGGCCGTCGGACTGCTGGTCGGCGCTGGGGTTCTCAAAGCGCTCAAGATGATTCCCGCGCTGGACGGATACATCGATCCGTCGCTGCACCCTCTGCTGATGCTCGTTGTGCTCCTGCTGGCGCTCTTTACCGGACTTGCAGGCACACTCTACCCCGCGTTCTACGCCATGCGCGTCCGCGCTGTGGAGGCGCTGCGTTTCGAATGAGTCTATCTCCGCCGAACAACGGACAGCGCGCAATCGCCGTACGCGCATTGGATCTCTGGAAGAGCTACGACGATGGCGCGGTAACGGTTCTTCAAGGTATCGACCTGGAATGCTTCGAAGGTCGCTCGGTGGCCCTTTGCGGACCGTCGGGCTGCGGCAAGAGCACGCTCCTGCATCTGATCGCTGGCCTGGATCAGCCGGATCGCGGCCGCGTGTGGGTGAACGGGAGCGAACTCGATCGACGCCGCAACCTGCTGAACCTGCTCCGGCATGAGATTGGCATCGTCTTTCAATTGCACAACCTCATTCCTGACTTGACGCTCGAAGAAAACTGCCTGATTCCGGCCGTTGCCGCAGGCACAAATCCGCACGCGGCAAGGCAGAGGCTGGGCGAGCTTGCGGAACGCACCGGACTGCACAAGCGCTTGAAGCACCGCGTCCAGAAGCTCTCAGGCGGCGAGCGGCAGCGCACCGCGTTGTGTCGCGCGCTCATGAACCGGCCGAAGATCCTGCTTGCGGATGAGCCCACCGGTTCGCTGGATGAACGCACTGGCGGCATGGTCTTTGATCTCCTGCTGGAGTTGGTGAACGCTGAAGGCGTAACCCTGCTGATGTCCACGCACGATCGGGCTCTGGCCAGCCGCTGCGATCGGATTGTGGAGATGCACGATGGAAGAGCCAATGAGACTGTCTGCGTTCTCTGAAGAGGCGCAAAGCGGAATCGCTCCCAATCCGGTCGCTCAGGCGGCGTGGCACGGTCTGATGTGGCTCGTCGTCGCCAACACCGTTGGCGTCATGCTCGCCGCACTTTTGCTCTTTCCAAACCTCAATGGAGCTCTGGGCGAATGGACATACGGCCGCTGGATGATGGTCCACATGAACCTGGAACTCTATGGCTGGACCAGCATGCCGTTGCTGGGATTCCTCTTCAAGGTCTACGGCGTCGATCGCGGCCCTGCCGCCCTCTGGTGCCGTCCCGTGCTGTGGGTCTGGTCAGCAGCGCTTGGTGCCGGAGCCCTTGCCTGGCTCTCCGGCCACTCCAGCGGCAAGCTCTTCCTGGACTGGCAGGGCTACACACGAATCCTCTTCATCGGCGCGCTGCTTACGCTTTGGCTCTTTCTGCTGCTGAAATCTTCTCTACTCTCTGGCTCTGGACTGCGGTCCGGAAAGGATCGGCGAGTCTGGTGGGCAAAACTCGTCGGGCTTGTCGTGCTGCTCGCAGTGCCCTTGCTTTTGTACTTCGCCTCCAGCCCAGCCGTCTATCCCCCAATCAATCCTGACACCGGGGGTCCAACCGGCGCGAGCCAGCTCGAGTCGTCGCTCATAGTCGTTCTGATCTTGCTGACGCTGCCCTGTGGCATTGCCCGCCGTCTGCCAGGGAAGAGGCGAGCCATTGGCGTAGCGTGGTGGGTTCTGGCTGCGGAGTCGACGCTATGCGCCGCTATGGGCCGCGCCAACGCGAGCCATCATCAGCCACTTCAGTACATGAGCCTGGGCACGCTTCTGCTCTGGTTACCGCTGATTCCTGCCTACTACAGCGCCTTCGCGTGGCACGATAACACCCGCCGCTGGCGAACGGCTCTGTACGGTTGGTGGGGCGCGCTGGTCGTTACCGGGTGGGTCCTCTTCCTTCCCGGCGTTCTGGACAAGTTCAAATTCACTGACGGACTGGTAGGTCACACCTTTGTGGCTATGGCGGGTTTCACGTCGACCGCTCTTATCCTTGTCGTTGTGCAGATACTCGGCGACGGCGGCTGGGTCTTCAATCGCACCCGATCGTTTTATGCCTGGCACGGTAGCGTCATCGCCTATGCCGCCCTGATGACCATCGCCGGATGGCTGGAACAATCCAATCCGGCCTTCACGATGATTCCCGGAACGCTGCGCAATCTTCTCTATGCCTTGCGCCTTTTGACAGGATCTTTCATGCTCCTTGCCTCTCTCGACTGGTTCGTGGGGGCCTCACGCCTGCTGCGCGAACCAGCGTCACTCCGCATCGATCCCCTCCAGGAGAAAACGGCATGAACCGTTCATTGCTTCTAGGCTATCAACTGTTGACTGGCGTCTCCGACACCGCAACCGGCGCTCTGCTGATCATGGCGCCTGCCTTCACGCTCGAGTTGCTGCGCCTGCCGGCACCATCCGCAGATATGGTTTACCTGTCCTTCATCGGCGCTTTTGTTCTTTCAGTGGGCATCTCCAACCTATACGGCGCATACGTTGTCTATCGCAGATGCAACCGGAGAGATCTGGAGATGGTGTGGTTGCTTACAGCCTTCACGCGCGCAAGCGTTGCGTTCTTCGTCGGGGTGCAGGTGATGACAGGAGATCTACCGTCCGGCTGGCTGATGGTAGCGGCCTTCGACGGTTTCTGCGTTCTCTTCCAGGCCTTGGGTCTCTACAAGAAATGGCCCGCCGATGCGCTGTGAGAACCGTCGCTGCTCCGGATGGCAAGGCGCGGCCCTTGTCACCCTCACCTACGTCTATTTCCTGATCTTTGCGCAATTTGCATTTCTCAAGAGACTCACCAATATTGGCATCGCTGACTCGCGCCTGAAGATCGTGATGGCAGCAATGGCTGCAGCCGGCATCTTTTCGAGTCTCCTCGCGCCGCGGAGCATTACCTGGCCTTCACCCAAGTTGCGTCTCCGTATCGCCCTGGCGATCGCCGCCGCTGCGGCCTTCGCTACGTCCGCACCACTGGACTTCTCTGGCGCGGTGGTGATTGCGTTCTTCATCGGCGCAGCCCTGGGGCTGCTGACCGTTACCCTGGTCACCCATCTAAGAGACTTGGCAAACGGAGGTGATCTGATCTTCGTCGCCGGTGTCGGCACCGGCGTCGGCTACCTGATCTGCAACTTTCCTCCACTGTTCAATGCGCCGGCAACCACCCAGGCATCGGTGGCCGGCCTGTTTTGTCTCGTCGGTATCGGGGTTACATTCTTCGCCGATGCTTCCCCGCCGGAGCCACCTTGCCCGAACAAGGAGGCGGCAACGCCACTCTGGCGCGCGTTGCCAGCATTTACAGCTCTGGTGTGGTTGGACTCGGCTGCATTCTTCATTATCCAGAACACACAACAACTGAAAGCCGGCACCTGGCTGGGATCGGCTCATCTCTGGTCGAATGGGGCTCTGCATCTGGCAGCCGCCCTGATCAGCACCCTGCTGCTTCGACGCTGGGGTCTTGCACCGGTGCTGATCTCGGCATTTCTTGCTTTGGGCGGGGCATGTCTGCTGCTGCTTAATCCCAGCCACGCGTTTCCAGCCTCGCTCTTGTATCCGGTCGGTGTCTCTCTCTACTCCGTGGCTCTGGTGGTCTATCCATCCAAGCTGGCAGCGGCGACATCCTCCGCGGAGCGGGGCCGTGTGGCAGGCTGGCTGTATTCGGTTGCAGGCTGGTTCGGCTCGGCGATGGGAATCGGCATGGCTCAGCATCTGCACGCAGTGCCCGCAACCTTTGTGGCCGCAGCCGGTTGCGTGATCCTGGTGCCCCAAATTTTATGGCTGGTGCAGCGCCGCGGCCGTGAACTGGCTCTCACGGGAGTAGTGATATCTGTCGCGGTCTTCGTCAACACCATGCTCTCTGCCCACAGTGCGCCGCGGCAACTCTCGCAGATCGCGCGAGGCCGGCGCGTCTACATCTCCGAGGGATGCATCCACTGCCACTCCCAATACGTTCGTCCCAACACCGCGGACGTTGATCTGTGGGGCCCGGCCTCAACAGTCGACCAGGTCCGCCGGGAAGATCCGCCGCTCATCGGCAACCGCAGACAAGGTCCGGATCTCTCAGAGGTTGGCGCACGTCGCTCGGCAATCTGGCTCAAGGCGCATTTCTTCAATCCGGCAGAGGTAAGCGGCGCTTCGATCATGCCTTCCTTCGGGTTCCTGTTCAAGGACAGCCGCGGCGATGATCTTGTAGCCTACCTCCAGAGCCTCGGCGCTGACAGGATTCCTGAGCGGCTGGCCATGGAAACAACCTGGTGCCTGGATCCAGGCGCGATTGCGCAAGCAAATGCCGATGAAGGCAGGCGCCTCTTCTACCACGATTGCGCCACCTGCCACACTCCACAAGGACCAACCCGAATGCGTTGGAAGTCCAGCTTCAGGAGAGTTCCCATCAATCTCACCAGGGGTCCTTACTCCTTTCTGGTACCACAGCAGTCAAGGAGCCAGATCATGAACCAGATTGCACGAAACGTGAAGTTCGGAATTGCCGGAACCGATATGCCCGGGCATGAGGTGCTCTCTGACCAGCAGATTGCTTCCATCAGCCTCTGGCTGTCCGAGGCAGTTGCGCAATCGGCGGTCAAACCGCACCTTCAACCTCCTTCCGGTAAAGAGAACTAGAAGACGAACAGGCAGTCGCCGTGTCTCGCGGGTCCACTTGCAACGGCAAGCAATGCATCCGCACAGCACCAGAACATTAGCATCCATTCGGATGCAGATCGGGTCGCATCTTATCTGGCAGCCTGACGACATTCCATTCTTGAAACATCTCACCTGCAACGCAGGACGATCAGCATTGAACCCGGTGCACGGACGCCTTCGTCGTTTTTGCTTTTCAGCAAGGCCCTTGACCTTGGTTTTGTTCTTGAGTTCCTCACCCTTTTCGCTCTGGATAATGATGGTTTCAATCATATTGTCGCCAGGTGCGCGCCAGCCCGCGATGCGTGCCACGGTGGCCATCGCTTCAGGGCTATTCAGGACACGACGAACAATATTGTCGTCTGCGTTCACAAGCAACGCGCTCTTCCATTTGCGCCCGAGCAGCGTTGCCCAGGAGTCGGCGGCAACGCTGACCGACCGAGAATCTCCGCGCGTAGGCGGGGCCTTGACTCCTACCCAACCTTGGCTACGCTCCGGGAACTCCGGGGAACGTTCCTCGCTGCGTCCCACTGCAGGCCGGATCGCGGACGAACGGCCATTCCAGGAAATCGCTGGAAACCAACAGCCACCAACAAAAATGACCTCTCGCGCTGGAGAGGTCGTTTTCACTATAAGTCTTTTAGAATCTTGGTGCCGGGAGGGGGGGTCGAACCCCCACGACCGCAAGGGTCGGCGGATTTTGAGTCCGCTGCGTCTGCCAGTTCCGCCATCCCGGCCTGTTGCAAACGGCGACTGCCGCAGAAGGCCTTCAAGAGCCGCTCCAGCAAGATCTCGCCCCAATATGGCTTCGATCCTTTGCCCGGCTGCTCTACAAGTATCGCATAGCCGTTTCAACCCTTCCAGTGCATCTGCGTGGACGGCTCGACTGGGATCTCCCGCGCGAGCAAGGTTAGCTCTGCTGGAACGCTCCATGCGCCGTAAGCCATTGATCTCCCGGTCGGCCGCGACACTCTCATCCTGCATCAGCCCGGGGTAACCTTGAGCCGGCTCGCAGCACAGAACCGAAGAGCGAGTCGCAGCGTCTGCACCCTGCGCGCAACGAATGCAACCTTCAAGGAGCAGCATCCATGTTGGAGAAACACCGTGAACATCCCACCCAACCGTCGTCCGTCGATTATGGTTAAAGAGACGAACTGACGAATGACCATCACGCTGGCGAACTTCTGGGGGCTGCTGGGCGGACTGCTGGCGTTGGCGTATCTGGCCAATCGCTTTTCGCATCGCACGCGCGTGCCTGACGTTGTGGTCCTGCTGCTATGCGGAATCGCCTTGGGACCGGGACTCCACTGGATCGACGCCGCTCGATTTCCCGAAGTAACGCGCGGCGTTGGCACGCTTGCGCTCATTCTGATTCTCTTCGCGGCGGGCCTGGAACTGGATATGCGGCACGCGCGCAAGCAGTTCGCAGCCGGTACCGTCCTGGCGGCACTCAGCTATGCGCTCACGATGGAAAGCGTACACCTCTTCTGTATGTACGTCTTCCATATGAGCCGCATGGCATCTCTGTTGGCGGGTGCGGCGCTCGGGTGCCTGAGCGGCTCCATCGTGTTGCCCATGCTCGAGCAGATGAACCTGAGGCCTGAGCTGAAGACCACTCTTGTGATCGAATCCGCCTTTGGAGATGGACTCGGGGCTCTCGTACTCGGTGTACTGTTGAGTCTGGTTGCGGGTGGCGGCACCAACCACAGCAGCGGCAGCGCCATCCTGGGTGGAATGGTGATCCAGTTTGTCTTTCACTTCCTCCTGGCATTTGTAATTGGCATCGGCTCCGGCTTCCTGTGGGCTCGTCTGCTCCCCAGGATCCTGAACCACAGATTCTGGCAAGCCCTCACCTTCGGCGTGGTATTGATTGTGTTCTCGGTCACCCACGCTGTGGGCGGCAGCGATCTCTTCGCCGTCATGGTCTTTGGCGCAACCCTTGCCAATCTGCTGGGGCCGGAGAGCTTCCTGCGGGAGCTGGAACTGGAGTTCAATCCCACCGACGAAGGCAGCCAGATCCTCTCCTTTCACTCGGAGCTGGCATTCCTGGTAAGAAGCTTTTTCTTCATGCTCCTTGGAGCCATGATCCAGTTCCGAGGACTGAAGCAGCAACTCCTGCCCAGCGTCGGACTCCTGCTCGTCATTCTGTTCGCTCGCGTTGTGTCGGTCCAGATCAGTCGTGTCGTCTGGCGAGGACCAGATCCGGGCGAGATTGAACTCGCCACGACACTGATTCCGCGTGGACTGATCACGGCAGTTCTGGTTCTGGAAGCCATTCGGGCAGAGCCGCAGCAGCTCGTGTTCTTTCCTTCGCTCACCTTTGCGCTGATTTTGCTCACCAATGGACTGGGGCTCGTGGCGACGGTCCGGGCAAAACGAATTGAGCTGCCATCTCCTTCATCTTCATCGGACTAAAATCGTTTCGAAACAAGAGTCAACAAGATTGTGGCCTCCTATCCTTCACGCGGCTCTCTGCGCAAAGAATGGGAAGCCACTTAAGTCTTTGAGCGCTGGAAACCCTTGAACAGAAGGTGCCACGTTCCTGTTTCCCTCAGTG
>JAJZDM010000044.1 GCA_021806005.1 Acidobacteriota bacterium
TCCGCTCCGTCCTACCCTCAGCCCGCTTCGGCCTTCCCGACACCGCTGGCAACCCCGACTGGTATGCAGCCGTCGTCAACCGTCTGCTCACGCTCTCTCACCCCCCGCAGGTCGCCGCGCTCACGCATCACTACTACATCGGTGGACCTCCCTCCAATCCCCGGATGACCATCGACTACATTCTGGCTCCCAACCCACGTGTCGCCGTACTGGCCGATGACATCCGCACCGCAGCCGCACGACTCTCCGCCGGGGAGCATGCTACAGTGCCGTTTCGCATGACTGAAGGCAACACCTGCTTCCGCGGCGGTAAACCGGGCGTCTCAGACGTCTACGCCGCTGCCCTCTGGGCCGCCGATTACCTGCTCGACCTGGCCTGCCGCGGTTACGCCGGGGCCAACCTGCACGGCGGCACCGGCAAGTACGTCGGAAACTCCCTTGGCGGTCATCTTCCCGGCGACGACCTCCTCCAGCCCGCCGACGCCGCCACCCACCCGCATCCCTTCTACACCCCTATCGCTCACATCGGAGACAGCTACGTCGCCGAGCCCGTCTCCTACGGTATGCTCTTCGCCGGACACTTCGCCGGAGCTACCGTCTTCCCCATTGACTTCAACCCCGGCCCGGTCAACGCTACAGCCTACGCCGCCACCCTCCCCACCGGCCAGCACATCGTCGCCATCATCAACAAGGACCGTACCCAGGCCCTCAACATCGACCTTCCCTTCTACCGCCAGGGTCCCACCCTCACCGCTCCTTCCCTCAGTTCCAGAAAGGTCGAGATTCAAACTCCCACCGGGGACCACGAACTCTCCTCTGTTCCACCCTCCACCGCTGTCCTGCTCTACGCCGCCCGCCCCTGACATGCTCCCTATCGCTCGTGGGTTGGTTGGGCCACACCAACCCATGCGGCCATTTCAAAGCAAACCGCTCAAGAAATTTCCACGCAAACGAAAGCCCTCGTCCTCCACGCCGAACTCCTCTACACTCTGAGCTATGTGTGGAATCGTCGGATACATCGGTCCCAAAGCTTGCGTTCCTGTCATCATGGAGGGTTTAGCCCGCCTGGAGTACCGCGGGTACGACTCGGCCGGCATCGCCGTCGCCGGCGGTGGCCATCCTCTCCAGCTTCGCCGCGCCCCCGGTAAACTGCACAACCTCGCCGAGAGCCTGACCCGGGACCCGGTCCAGGGAACCTACGGCATCGGCCACACCCGCTGGGCTACCCACGGCCGCCCCACCGAAGAAAATGCCCACCCCCATCGCGATGGCACCGGGACCCTCGTCGTGGTGCACAACGGCATCGTGGAGAACTACCTGCAGCTCAAGTCGGCCCTGCTGGCCAAGGGCCACATCTTTGCCAGCGAAACCGACACGGAGATCATCGCTCATGTCATCCAGGATGAACTCGACCTTCAAGCGGAGTTGAATCTCACCTCCAGGGCTGCCACCACCGAGGCCACCACCGCCGACACTGTCCTCCAGTCTCCGAATCCCCCCGCCCTTCCCCTCGAAGAAGCCGTTCGCCGCGCCGTAGCCCGCCTCACCGGAGCCTTCGCCATCGGCGTCCTCTCCGCCGCGGAGCCGGACAAGCTCGTCGCCGCCCGCATGGGCCCCCCCGCCGTCCTCGGCATCGGAGAAGGAGAGTTCTTCCTGGCCTCCGACGTGCCCGGCATCCTTCATCACACCCGCCTCATCCACTTTCTCCAGGACGGCGAGATCGCTACCCTGACCACCTCCGGCATCGCCCTCACAGACTTCGCCGGCACACCCCGTGACATGCATCCCCAGCGCATCACCTGGGATCCCATTCAGGCCGAGAAGGCCGGATACAAGCACTTCATGCTCAAGGAGATCAACGAGCAGCCGCGCGCGGTCCGCGACACCACCCTGGGCCGCATCTCCCTGGACACCGGCCGCGTCTTCCTTCCCGAGATGCGCATCACCCCGGAGGCGTTTCGCTCTGCGACCAGCATCACCATCGCCGCCTGCGGAACCAGTTGGCACGCGGGCCTGGCCGGCAAATTCATGATCGAGCGCCTCGCCCGTCTTCCCGTCGACGTCGACTACGCCAGCGAGTACCGCTACCGCGATCCCATTCCTGACTCCAGTGGCCTTGGTCTGCTCATCACCCAATCCGGAGAGACCGCAGACACCATCGCCGCACAGCATGAACTGATCACCAAAGGCTCCAAGACGCTGGCCATCTGCAATGTGGTCGGCAGTGCCGTGACGCGTCTGGCAGAGGGCGTCATCACCACCAACGCCGGTCCCGAGATCGGCGTGGCCAGCACCAAGGCCTTCACCGCCCAACTCACCGCCCTCTTCACCCTGGCCCTCTATCTGGCTCAGGTGCGCGGGCAGATCACGGACCAGGAGTCTCTGCATCTGGTCACCGAGCTCTCCCGCATCCCCGCCCAGATCGAAGAGATCCTGCGCTCGGTCGACGAACAGTGCCACGATCTGGCCAGAGCCTTCTCCACCGCCCGCGACTTCCTCTTCCTCGGCCGCGGCATCCACTACCCCATCGCACTGGAAGGCGCCCTGAAGCTCAAGGAGATCTCCTACATTCACGCTGAAGGCTACCCTGCCGGAGAGATGAAGCACGGCCCCAACGCCCTCATCGACGAGACACTTCCCGTGGTCTGCATCGCCACCCAGGACCCCAACGACCCGAGCTCTGTCCTGAAGTACGAGAAGACCCTCTCCAACATCCAGGAGGTCACCGCACGCGGGGGACGGGTGATTGCCATTGCCATCCAGGGTGACACCCACATCCGCCAACTCGTCGAGCACGTCATCCACATCCCCCAGTCCCACGAGCTTCTGCTGCCCATCCTGGAGGTCGTCCCGCTGCAACTGCTGGCCTACCACATGGCCGTACGCAGGGGCTGCGATGTCGACCAGCCACGGAACCTCGCCAAGAGCGTGACCGTCGAGTAGCCGGACGGAGGAGCGGTAGAAAGAACCAGGACTCCGGAAGAGCTCGAACCTATCCTTATCTCTGTCTCATCGTCGGGTGCACCCCATCTCGATTTCGCGAGGTGGGAGACGGATGCCCGCCCCTGTATCGCGAGGCGTCCCCATCGCGCTATACTTCTCTCGCAGTACGAAGGTATCTTCCAGAGGTCTCCCATGAAGAAGCTGCTCACCGTCCCTGTCCTCGCTCTTTCCTTCCTCTCCGCCAGCGCGATGGCCCAAACTTTCAAGGGCATCGTGGCCGACTCCATGTGTGCCCACAACAACCTCGCCAAGGCATCCACCGCCGCCCACGCTGACTGCGCCAAGAAGTGCATCGGAATGGGATCTCCTGCCGTCCTCATCGTCGGAACCAAGGTGTACAGCGTCTCGAACTCCAGCAAGCTGAACTCCTTTGCCGGCAAAACAGTGACCGTCAGCGGCACACTGTCGGGCGACACCATCACCGTTCAATCGGTCAAAGACTAGCTGCTGGCTGGCTGCGGGTGCCAAACGGCCCTCGTCGCTTCCTGCAGGTGTCATGCGGGGCCGCATCGTGGATGGACGTCATCCTCCATTCCGGGTTTCCGGAAAGTTTGCCTACCGGGGTGGAATGGAGATCTCACATCTGGCTCCCTCTCGGATACGCAGGCTCAGAAAGAATGGATCCAGCGCATCGTTGCCCCCGATCCGCCACACCGCTCGGGGGCAACGATGGTTCGCGCCCGGCCAGGTGGTGGCGAATAGCTGAGACCCGGCAGCATCAGATCAGCCCCTGCCGGAAATTCGCCACCAGTCCCGAAACGGGAGCCCTCCTGGTGATTGCCTGGACATATACCTATACTCCCCAAAACTTTTCCCGGCCAGATCCGGTACACCCTTCTTGCGTTCCACTTAGGATAATCTTCGAATAGACTCACATGTAGTTCCCCGGGGAAGATGCCCCGGGAGGGATCTTCAAGTCTCTCTCGATGCCTGCAAGACCCTCCCGTGCTGCTCGTGGTCTCACCGTAACGGGCAAAGTAGTCCGGGTGGAGGGTTCCCTCGTCGCCAAGGAGTCAGATTGAAGAACGGTTTCCGCGCCATCACGCTGTTTTATCTCGCTTTGCTTGCCTGCCCGCTGCTGCGTGCCCAGGCGACTCCGGCGGCCATCCGGACGTTGAACTTCTCCGCCTTTGGAGGACTAACCGGGGACTACACAGGCCTGGCTGGCGGCCGGAATCTTGGCATAACCGCTGGCGGCGACGTGGGCTTCCGTCCCTACCATCTCTTCTACTTCTCGGCTGAGGTTCGCGGAACCTATCCGGTAGATGGCGGCAGTATTGATTCGCAGGAGAACATCCTCTTTGGCGGCCGCGTGCAGCGTTACTACAACCATTTCCGACCTTATGGCGACTTCCTTTATGGCCGCGCCAAGATCGACTATCTGAACGGCGGATATCCGAATCCATCCGCCACGCTCCTCTTTCTCAGCTCCGTCTCCAACGTCTTCTCCTTTGGGGGCGGGCTGGATTACGTCCTCACCCCCCACTTTGACCTCAAAGTCGACGCCCAGATTGAACACCTGGACTCTCCAGTCACTGCCAGCGGCACCCTGTACTCCAAACCCATCACCGTTGGCGTGGTCTATCACTTCGGGGCGCCCGCGCTGCCTTGACGCGACTCCAGAGTCACTCTACCTGGCGCCCCCGCCTCAGGAAGACGATGCAACGGGAGGCGACGGTCTAATAGCGGCTCACCACCTCACGATGCCGCTCCACCCACCAGCATGGGTTATTCCCCTCCTGAGGGTAGAGGGAACGGCTGCACGGCTCCGCTACCGTCCCATTCGGGAAGTAATCCAGCTTTCCACCCTTCATGCCTGCGGCAGTGTACATCCTCACCATCACTGATCCCATCCCTCCGCCGCGCGCCACCCTGACCCTCCAGATCGCCCAGTCCAGCGGATACAGGATCGCTGCAATCAGCAGAACGATGCCAATCCCTCGCAGCACCATCATGAAGACAAACTTCTCGACGACCAGCTCTTCCTCCATATCCTCGCCGCCTTCCTTCAGCCGTTCTGATGACGGGACAGGTTCTGCCCGGGCATCAGAGATTGAACAACTCGCGCAGCCGTTTGGTCTGCGATCGGCTTACCGGAACCTCCGTCTGCTTGCGATCGTCCATGCGTAACTGGTAGCTGGATTTGAACCACGGCACCACCTCACGGATGTGTTGAATATTCACCACAAACGATCGGTGTACCCTCCAGAACTGCTCCGGATCCAATTGATCGGTCAACTCCTCAAGGGTTCTGCAGTTGGAGTCTCCCTCCAGTGCCTTGGTCACCACCGAAATTCTGCCCTCGCCGATGGTCGCAAAGCACAGATCCTTCTGATCCACCAGCAGCAACCGGTTCTGGGCACGCACCACCACCTTGCCGGAGCGTCCCAAACCGCTCGCGCCTCCGCCCGTGGCGCCAGAGGCCACCATCGCCGCCTGCTCCTCCACCATCTTCAGCAGGGCATCCAGCTTGGCCTCCGCGCCGGCCATGCGGCTCTGGGCCTTTTGCTCCTCCGCTCGTCCTCCCTGGGCTTCGCTCGCTGAAGCACTTCCACTACCCGTACCCTGGCTATCGGCGAACCGCTCCCTCACCTTCTCGAGCGTCCGCTGCACCCGCTTGCTGTCAAACGGCTTCAGCAGGTAATCGACCGCATTCACCTCGAAGGCCTTTACCGCATACTGGTCGAAGGCGGTGGCGAAGACCACCTGCGGCAGCCGCATCTTTCGATCCAGGGTCATCAGCTTCTTCAACACCGCGAACCCGTCCAGCCCTGGCATCCGTACATCCAGAAAGATCATGTCCGGCTTGTGGGTTCGGATCAACTCAACCGCCTCGATGCCGTTGCTCCCATGGGCCAGCACCGAAACGTCTCCCGCGCTATCCAACAGGTACTGCAACTCCTGCCGGGCCAACGGCTCATCGTCGATAATCAACGCACTGAGTGGCATCGCCATGGACTTGATTAAAACAGAGCGGGCACGCTGGAGGATAGGGCATCCGGAGATGGATGAGGATTCAATCTCGTCCGCGGCGCGGCCACGTTCATTACCCCGCCAGCAGCTCTCCACGCGCCATCTCAGTCACTGTAGACACGCAACCGTACCGGGGCTCCATCCTCTGCAAGGTCATGCCCGCAGCAGGTGCAGAAGACGTCGGTGATCTTTACACTGCGATGACATCGGCCACATACGGGAGCCATCTGGAACTGGCACTGCGGACAGAAATGGTACGTATCTGCAACCGTGGTCGAGCAGTTCGGGCACTTCAACAGCACCGACTGCCGCAGCAGAAAGTACACCACCGCCCCAATCCCGCCTGGCAAAAGGACGCACACCAGCATCCATAACCCTACCGACATCCCGCGACGCTTCGCATCGCGACTCACATAGCCCAGCAGCAGGGCGTAGCTGGCCACCAGCGAGCCCCAGGCGTAGCCCATCATCAGCCGCAGCGGCAGCAGCTCATGCTTGTGGTGGGGCATCACGACGTGGAAGATGTACTGCATGCCGGCGAACAGAAAAAAGGCCAAAACCATTGACCAGCGCGGTATCATGCGCAACTCTTCGTCCCCTGCCGCGCCCATTTCCTTCTTGCCCGCAGCCCCGCTCAAGCGCCTCGAAAGCCTCTCGGAGAAGATCTCTGGCATCATGGCTGCACCTCGTTTTCATTCCCCGGGCTGCCGCCAAACGAACGGTTCTTTGCCCGCCGAAACCACGCCAGTCCAAGAATTGCGGCTGTCACCGGCAGCGACCACAGCAGCAGCAGGATCAATTGATCGCTCGCATCGGGAAATCCACTGGAGGTGACATCGTAACCGTCCAGCAGACCCCAGATCGCATAACAACTGGTGATCATCAGCAGGGAGAAGATCGCCAGCGGCACCCACAGGCTGCGGGTTCTGCGCCGCTGCTCCTGCAGGTTCATCGCCTGTTCACGCACTACCCGATGAGTTCGGTTCACCACCGCACACCGCGCCGCGTCCTGCCGCATCGCCGCATGCAGCACCCGGGACACGTTCTCTTCCCGGCCGTGCAATGCCTCTGCGTATGGCCTGCCCTCGGAGGTCATTGAGTTCATCCCCGCACCTCCACAGACCCGGTCTCTGTATCGCGAGAGCGGCCTCCGCCGGCGCGCAACTTCAGGATCTCCGGCTTCAGCGCGGCCAGACTGCGATACAGTCGGGACTTGACCGTAGACAGTGGCGCCCCGGTTACCACGGCAATCTCATCCAGAGACATCTCTTCATGGAAGCGAAGCGTCAACACCTCGCGATAAGCTGGCTCCAGCGTCAACAGCACCGTCGCCACCTCGGACGCATTCTCCCTGCACTCAAACTGTTCGAACGGGCTCGGCCCCTCCTGCATCATCTCAAACGGATACGCGTCGCGATCTTCAACACCCTCCCGCATCTCGTCCAGAGAGGCCATCGTGCGCTTTCGCGAGAGGTCGATCACCAGGTTCCGGGCGATGGCAAAGATCCAGGTATCGAATCTCGCCTTTCCGTTGTACTGCGAGCCGCGGCGCAGCACCCGGATCCACACCTCCTGAAACAGGTCTTCGGCCACCTCCCGCCTGCTAGTAAGGAACATCAGGTAGCGCATCAGGCGATGCTGATAGGTCTCAATCAGGCGGTCCAGCAGTTCAGGATCCTGCCGCTTCAGCCCACGCGCAATCTCAGCGCTTTCACGCTCGATCTGCCTTGCCGCCTCGGCTGTCAGCACGCTGGAGGTTCTCATTCCTTTTATGGACGCGGTTGCCCCTGGAAAAGTCTACGAAACCACACTCTATTTTACCCCCCCCGCCTGGCTGCAACTCCTGTACCGGAGCCTCTGGGAACGGCGCCTTCCCGAGAGTTCGCATCGAAATCCTGCTAACCTTAGAGGGGCAGGACCGCGTTCGCTGGACGCGGAGGGATGTGTGAGTGGTTGAAACAGGCGGTCTTGAAAACCGCTTAGCCTTTACGGGCTACGGGGGTTCGAATCCCTCTCCCTCCGCCATGACTCCTTGAGAGCGCGACCAGCCAACCCCAGGCGAGTTCACCCTCCGAGGGGCGACGTCTGCCGGGGCAGCGAACTCGCGTGAGCGCTTGCCCGCTGATCGGACCATCGTGATTCCTCGCCTCTGCCACACCAAGCCTCGCCGGCGAGCCACTCCTCCCTCTTCCCTCTGTACAAACGCGCAAAACCGGCCGGAACAACCTTCGTCCCGGGCGCGGAGATTCTCATATCCCCTTGATTAATAAAAGATGAAGCCGTTCTAATCACCGATCAAAGGGAAGAGACACGGGCATCAGTGTGCAAACTGTTGCAGACCTGGCGACGCTCCTGCCTCGCAAGTCATTCATTCAAAGCGGCTAGCGTTTGGCGCTTCAGATGCAGTTATCAAAGGCACAAAGGCGTTCTCAACTGTCGGGCTGCACGGCGAATCGCATGCGTACTCCGAAGCTGAGCGTTCTTTACAGTATGCCGCAACACAACAAGCTCGATCCGCGAAAGCGGGACGTATCAGGAGGAAACTATGAGGACTCTTTCAAAGCTATTTGTACTCGCAGCGTCGGTCGCCATCTCAACCTCGCTGGCCTACGCAGACACTCTGGGTGTCGGCCAGATCAGCATCGATGGATTCGGCGTATCCTACACTCCAGCCACATCAACTTCGCCCGGCATGGTCAGCTTTACCGGAGGCACTGCCGGCAACGGATACGGAAGCCTCGCCGGCTTTGATGGCGGCGCAGTGAACTTCGGCAGCACCGGCACCGTCACTCTGGACATTGCAACCGAAAACCTCGCCAACCCCATGGAGCTTCTGACCATCACCGAAGGCACCTCCGTCCTGACCTACTACCTGGACGCGATCACCATGGCTTCGAACAGTGGCGGGGACATCAGCCTGAACACCGCAGGATATTTTACGGACTCAGGCCCCACTGGCGACACAAACGGCTCGTTTGATTTCACCACGCAGGGAACAACCGGCGAAGCCACCAGCTACTCCGGTACCGGGGATATCGCACCCGAGCCGAGCAGCCTCCTGCTGTTTGGCACCGGTCTTCTCGGCGCGGCAGGAATCGCACGCCGGAAGTTTGCCGCCAGGTTCGTCTAACGCCATGCCTTCCATGGCGCGTACAGATGGCCTCAAAAGGGTCCACTGCATGCTCTTCCCATGGTTGCGGGAGCGATCGGTTTCATATCCCCATGAAACCGATCGCGGGTCGTGTTTTGCGGCAGAAGTGTATGGTTTCGCTTAGTTCTTCTCTTTCCGGTAATACGGAAGGCGGTTGAACGTTGGCCAGAGGCCCACTTTGCTACCGGTTCCCTCTGGGGCTGGCAGCAAAGTGGGCCTCTGGCTTTGCGAAACCTGATCCCTCGGAGCAGCGATCAACCTGCAGGGGGAAGATGACTCAAGGTGAATCGGCGGCAGAAGTCCTGCACACTCTTTCTTTGGTCAGGATATCTTCCACGGAGTAGCATCAGCGTGGAAGTGCAAGAATTGCAGTCGAATGTGCTGGGCTTAAGGCAGTTTCGGTGTAGGTGTAGAGGGCGACTCGACTTCGATGGGCGTTTTCCCCAATGAAAACGCCACTGCAAGCCCGCTTCGGGATGCCCATCCACACCGAAAATGCCATAGTCGTAGTGCCCGTCAAGACGCTCCTGGGAACCTGCCCCCTCGCACCAGTACACTGGCAAAGCTATTGATCAACTGAGAGGTAGACACACCCGCCTATCGATAGCAGCACCAGATCTCGGCTCTACTCGATTTGAAATGTCCACGTCGTCACGCTGAAGTACTCTTCCCCCGGCTTCAGCTCTGCAGAGGGAAAGTGGGCGTGGTTCGGCGCGTCCGGAAACCTCTGTGTCTCCAGACACAACCCGCTCCGCTGCACATACCGAGCCCCTGACTTCCCCACCAGCGTCCCATCCAGGAAGTTCCCGGAGTAAAACTGAATCCCCGGTTCCGTCGTCTCGACCCGCAGCACGCGGCCTGACACCGGCGCATACAACTTCGCCGCTGGCCGTAGCTCTCCTGCCCGGCCCCGAACCACCCAGTTGTGGTCATAGCCACGCCCATACCCAAGTTGCTCATTCGGCTCGGAGATCCTGGCGCCAATTCGCGTCGGTCTGCGAAAATCAAACGGCGTCCCTTCCACCGCTGCAATCTCTCCGGTAGGAATCGCCTCTTCGCTGGCGACCGGGGTATAGGCGTCCGCCTCCAGGGTCAAATCCTCCTCCAGAATAGTCCCGGATGCCTCCCCGTCCAGATTGAAGTACGTATGGTTGGTCAGGTTCACCAGCGTCGTCCGATCGCTCCTGGCAGAACAGGTCATCCGCACAACATCGTCCTGCAGCGTATAACGTATCCGCACCAGCAGATCGCCGGGAAAACCCTGGTCCCCATCCGGACTGAGCAGCGTAAACTCCACGCCATCCGTCACCACGGCTCCCTCCCAGTTGCGCTGATCGAATCCCTCCTGGCCCCCGTGCAGCATGTTGGGACCATTATTGATCGTGGTCTGAACCGTCTTTTCCTCCAGTTCAAACCGCCCCTTCGCAATCCGGTTTGCAAATCGCCCCACCATGGCACCCAGATACACATTCGTGCCCTCGACGTAAGGCGTCAGCGCATCGTAACCCAGCGCCACGTCGGCTATTCTGCCTTCGCGATCCGCTGTCTTCAGCCCCACCACGCGCGCGCCGTAACTGATCAGCCGCAATTCAACCGCTGAACTCTTCAGGGTGTACGAACTCACCTGGCTGCCATCGGCGAGCGTCCCAAAGACCTCGCGCGTCACCTGCGTTCTCTGCTTCTCCATCCCCCCAGCATAACCTGCAACATCCGATCAGCGCACGCCGATGGAGCGAGCATGAGCAGGCTCTCCTGCCTTCGTCCACGCCCACCAGCCGTACCCCTCAGGGACACTGGTCGCTCCATCAGCCTGCGCTGACCCACCGTTATCCATCACCCGACTACATCAGGTGATGGATCGCGTCCTCGATGTACAGGCCGAGGATGACCACCGTAAGGGTTCCAATCACCCAGAACGTAACCATCAGATAGGGCCGTATCTTTCCCAGTTTCTTCTGGATATCACCCTGTTCCCGGGCTTCGATGCTGGCTGTCTGATCGAGAAAGATCTGGTCTTCCTCATAGCGTGTCAGGGTTCCCCGATAACCCAGCAAAATCAACAGGATAGCGGCTACAACCCCCCATACGATCCAAAGAATAGGCAAAACAGTCATGGGACACCTCTACATACTCTCGAATTTGAGTTGCTCTGCCGAACCGAACCGGAAAACTTTCCCGTCTCGGCAAGGCAGGTAAGGCGGTTCGCCTGCATCATAGTCCTGTTGGGGATCCGTTGGCTGTGTCATTTTCACTTTTCCTGCGTCTTTCGGTTCCACCGGCTCCTTGGAACTACCCGGGTCCCTGAATCCGGAACTCTGCATCCCACATTCGTCCAAACGGCCCACCGCCCGGGGACACTCTACGGTCCACCTGCCGACGCCCATCTTCTTCGGCCTTCGGCCAGACCCTGGCAAACCCGCTGGAGGGGTAATCATCGGGCTGGAAGCGAGCGTGGCTGAAGCGACCCCGACCGGATGCAACCCATATCCATGACGCCTTCAAATACCGCCACCGGGCAAAGCCATCTCCACGGTGAGTTTGCGCTGGAAGATCGTCGCTCTTCCGCTACCTGGCCAGCCGAAAACTGTCGCAACCCGGCAAGATACTCCTCCCAGGCCATCTTCGGCTAAAGCTTCAAAAATGAGGGCCTCCCATCCTTGGCGCCAAAGCTCGCACCAAGGATCGGAGGCCCTCATAAGCCTATGGGAGTTGCAGACGCCCGGACAGAAGACCTTGGAGATGACATCCAACCGCCAAACCGGTCAGTTCCTGCTCCACAGCCACTGGTTCTGGCGATCGGTCCTTCCCTTCGCCTCTAGAACTACTTCAGTTCCACTCCGGCAAAGAAGTAGCCGATCTCGAAGGCTGCCGTATCTTCGCCATCTGATCCGTGAATCGCGTTCTCTCCAATCGAAGCGGCAAACTTCTGGCGTATCGTCCCCACCTCTGCCTTGGCAGGATCGGTCGCACCCATCAACTTTCTCAGATCGGCAATCGCGTTCTCTTTCTCCAACACCATCGGAAAGATCGGCCCCGAGCTCATGAACTCGCAAAGCTCACCAAAGAACGGCCGCGCCGCATGCACATGATAGAACCCCTCGGCCTGCTGCCTGGAGATCGACATCTTCTTGATGGAAACAATCTTGAACCCCGCCTTCGCAATCTCTGCGAGGATTGCACCTGTGTCGCCGTTCCGAACGGCGTCAGGCTTGATGATGCTGAAAGTGCGCTGTGACACAGAAATCTCCTTGGTAAAACTTAGTAAAAATAGAGGCTTCTATCAGTGTATCTCCTGCAGTGGTCCCGTCCATTCTCCCTGCGCTTCAAGCATTCAACAGGAAGGGCGAGCCGGGTTCATCGCATCGGGCTGAGGGAACGGGGCTCTCCCCGCTGAGCCAGATCACGGGCAGAAGCGCCGATCAACATGCATCACACACGAAAAAAGGCCGTAATCGCACCGTCGAGGCGAGGTTTTGCAGGGCTGTAGCAGCCCACCCCAACCCCCTGCCTCGCAGACCCGGCTTCTGAACCTCAAAACGGCAGCCACTCAGCCGCGCGTGGCCGCGCTGGTCAGGGGTAAAGGTGCGCAGGAGTAATCTCCGCAACCTCTTCGCCGGCATCCGCCATGCTCTTGAGCAGCAGCGCCCGCAGTTCTGCTGCCACATCGCGATACTCCTGGCGTCCGGCGAGGTTCACCTGCTGAAAAGGATCGTCCGCCAGGTTATACATCTGGTACTCCTCGTAGTGCATGCTGGAGGGCGCTTCCGTTCCCTTCATTCCCCGGTCGACAACGCAATAGCACCACTGCCCGGTACGGATGGCTCGGCCCACCATGGATTCGCTGATCTGGATGTAGGCTGTGTTGATCCACCCCTCCTGCGCCTTGCGCGAGTTGAGCAGTGGCATAAGATTCCGGCCCTTCATGGAGGCGGGGATCGGAGCCCCGGCGGCGGCGAGCAGCGTAGGCGTCAGGTCGATCATGCTGACCACCTCATCGCGCATGGTCGACTGGTCAAAGCCAGGGCCTTGCAGCACAAACGGAAAGCGGATCGAGGCATCATGCGCACTACGCTTGTATTCGGTATTGCGAGTCTTGAAATGACAGCCATGGTCGCTGATGAACGCCACCACGGTGTCTTCCAGCAGGTTCTCTTCTTCCAGGGTTTTGAGAATCGTCCCCAGTGATTCGTCGATCTTCTCGACGCAGCCGTAATAATCCGGCAACTCCTCCTGCCAGTCGCCGGGGAGGTCTCGCAGATCATGGGGGACAACCGGGTTCTTGTAGCGCTCAGCATAGCCCTTCGGCGCCACCATGCGATGCAGGTCGTTCTGCTGGTGCGGTTCCAGTTGTGAGACGTAGAGAAGGAACGGCTTTTCGTGCCGCTGTCTTAGGAACTTCACCGCCAGGCCGGTAATGAAGTCAACTCGATACTCATCCTTGTAGGTGATCTCGCTGCCGTCGGTATCCCAGATGGTGCCGTCATAGGGATGCGTGGTGTGCTCAAACTCGTTGGCTCCCTGCCAGAGATCAAGGAAGCCATGGCGCTGATCCGGTGGCACCCAGCCATAGCCGGCGCGCGTCCTGGGGTCGGTCGCCATCAGGTGCCATTTGCCAATGAAGTTGCAGCTATAACCGTTGTCGCGGAGCACGGAGGCAAGCGTGGGCAGGTCGTTGCGCATACCAACCCCGATCTTCCACTCGCCGGTCTCCGTCGCGTAGAGGCCGGTGATCATGCACGCACGCGAGGGTGAACAGAGCGGCTGATTCGTGACGGCATACTTGAATGAAGAACCGCGGCGCACCATGCCGTCCACAATCGGCGTGCGGGTCATGGAGTTCTCGTTGTAGGCGCCGACAAAGTCGGACCGCATCTGGTCGCAGCAGTAGAGAACGATGTTCGGACGCTTCGCGGGTTGCGCCTGCGCTTCGTCCACCTCGCCGGGCAGCATCGATGCATGGGCGGCCGCCGCCCCAAGGGCCAGCCCCGAAAGGGCTGACGACTTCAAGAACCTCCGACGGCTTGTATCGTTGTTCATCGGTTTTGCCTCTTCGGAGCCTCCCGGAGACCCTTTGCTCGCATCCGCTGCGATGCGGGGGAATCACCTCAAACTGCGCTGACCAGCAGCCTGACATCCATACCCGTGCACCCAGCCGCAGCCCGCCACCTTACGGCTGCTCGGGTCGTAATGCTTTGATCATCAAAAAAACAAAGTCATGTCCCGGCGTCATCACGGTCTGGTGCGGCGTGCCCGCGGAGACGTGGAAGATATCGCCCTTCTTCAGATGGTGTTCCTCGCCGCCTACCACCTTCTCCCCTTTCACCTCTCCATGCCCGGTATCGTGCGCTCCCGGGATCGAGCCTCCTGTAACCAAGGTGGCATCTCCATCCAGGACAACGAAGTTGTCACTGGCATAGCGATGAATCTCGGCGCCGGAGGTCTCCGTCCGCGCGACGATCGCAATCGAGCTGTCCGGATAGATTGCCAGAGTCTTGCCGGCTCCTCCTTTGCCGTTGGTCTCTGCCTGTCTCTTCACCTCTGCCGCCACCGCCTCCACGTCTGCAGCAGGGAACAAAGCAGCCGCCGGCGAAGGCTGCGGCATGGTGTTTTGGGCCAGCAGAGGAAGGGTTACCGGGCAGAGCACTGCCAGAGCCAGAGTCAGGAGCGGAAGAAGAGGACGCTGTTTTCTTTTCATAGGTCTCCATTCATTCTGATTTGCATACCGCACCAGCGGGGAGTTCCTGGTAAATTCAACCCGTTTGACGTCCTTGCAAGGTCGCCGTCCCGGAATCAAGACAACCCACTATGCCTTCGCGCTGCAGTAACCCCTTCCGGGGAGATACCCGGAGCGCGAACTGTTGCTATCGCAATTCACCAATCTTCACTGGATCCATATCGTCATAGGCCTGATTCTCTCCGCCCATTCCCCAGCAAAACGCATAGCTGTGCGTTCCGACGCCGGCATGGATCGACCACCCGGGCGAGATGGCAATCTCCTTGTTCTTCACCACCAGGTGGCGCGTCTCCTTCGCCGGCCCCATCAAGTGCAGGACGCGCTCCTCTTCCGGAAGATCAAAGTAGAGATAAACCTCGGAACGGCGCATGTGTGTGTGCGGAGGCATGGTATTCCAGGCGCTGCCGTCACTGAGTTGCGTAACCCCCATCACGAGTTGGCAGCTTGCCAGGCCTCCCTGCCAGATGTGTTTGCGGATCTCACGCCGATTGACCGATGCGGTTGAGCCGAGTTGCAACCCCTCCAGTGCGCCGTACTTTGACAAGGCTGTGGGATACGGCGCGTGGGCCGGATAGCTCAGCAGATAAAACTCCGCCGGAGCCTTGCTGTCGCGGCTGGCGAAGGTCACCGATTCATTGCCGCGTCCTACGTAAAGGCAGTCTCGCGGTGCAAGCTCGTACTCCTGCCCGCCCACGGACACCACACCCTGCCCGATGCCGATGTTGAGCACGCCAAGCTCTCTCCGTTCCGTGAAATAGGTGGAGCGCAGCTCCGGCGCCGTCTCCAGGCGCAACGTCTTGCTCACAGGCACTGCGGAGCCAACCACCGTGCGATCGAGATCCACGTACACCATCTCGATAACATCCGGCTGGAAGAGATCCTGCACCAGAAAGGTCTCGCGCAGCTCCGCCGTGCTCATCTTGGGAAAGTGGATCTTGTCGGCTAGTTCCAGAATCTTCATCACAAACCTTTCTTTGCTCTCGCCAGAGCATCTCGTCTTCGCGTCGCATGGGTCCGTAACGGCTCAGCGCGCCATCCATCCACCATCCACGGTCAGAATCTCTCCGCTGACGTAGTCGCTGGCCGCAGAGGCCAGAAAGACCGCCGCCCCCGCCAGGTCTTCCGGCTCGCCCCACCGGCCCGCTGGAATGCGCTCCAGGATCTGCCGGCTTCGCGCCTCGTCCTGTTGCAGGGCCTGGGTGTTTTCCGTGCGGAAGTAACCAGGAGCGATCGCGTTCACCTGCACACCGCGGCCGGCCCACTCGTTGGCAAGCGCCTTGGTCAACTGAGCCACCGCACCCTTGGAGGCCGCATAGGCCGGGACCCGGATGCCTCCCTGGAATGCGAGCAGCGACGCCACGTTGATGATCTTGCCGCCACCCCGCGCGAGCATCGCCCCGCCGCATAGCTGCGACAGACGAAAAACACTCGTAAGGTTGATGTCCAGAATCCGTTGCCAATCCGCGAGATCATACTCTTCCGCGTTGGCGCGATGGATCGCCCCTGCGTTGTTGACCAGGATGTCGATCCGCCCCAGGACGCCCTCTGCATCATGGAACAGCCTGTCCGCACCCTGGGGGGCGCTCAGATCAGCCGAGAGCGCCCAGGCATCTCCGCCTGCGGCGCGGACAGCAGCCACGGTAGCATCCGCGGGACGGCGATTGCCGTGGGCCGCAACCTTCGCTCCAGCCTCAGCCAGTCCGCTGGCGATCGCTGCTCCCAGGCCAGAGGCCGCACCCGTCACAAGTGCCGTCCGGCCATTCAGTCGGAATCGATCGAGAACCTTCATCGTGAACCTCCAATAACCTTCCCAGCAGACGCACCAGCAGCCACCTTGACTGCGGAAGATGGCGCTGCCTCGAACACTACCTCGTTGCCGTCCGGATCGCGGACCACAAGACTGTGATGCTGTTTGCGATAGGTTATATGACGCTCGCGCAGAAGACGCTTCGCCTGCCCCGGTTCAGCCTCAAAGGCAATGCGCGCCTTCAGGCCGAGCGGTTGCAGCGGCGCGATCTCCACCCATTCGCCGCCGGAGCCCGGCAGGGATAGCAGGTTCCCTCGCCGCCCTGCGGACAGAAAACCGAGCTTGTCTGTATAAAACCTTTGCGCCGCTGCAGGGTCGGCCGTCGCCAGCGTCACGGCGATCATCCTGGTGGCGATGCGATCAGGACCCAGGTCGCGGCCGAACTCCTTCGAGTGCAGCGAACCGGGCATATATTGCGTGTACTCGATGTTCTGCGGACCCTGCGCCGTGATCGGGCCCGGCATTGTAAACAGCAGATTGCCGGCCCCAGCCTTGCGCAGCTTCGTTGGAACCAGCCCTTCCGCAACGTAATAGCGATGAACTGCCTGGAGATCCTGCCCCTCAAAGCACAGGTGAAGAAACCCGGCGTCCGGGTGTTGGGCGTCGGTCGGGTAGAGTTCGATAAATTGGCGGTCGTTGACCTTCATGAACGCCTCATAGATCACCCCGTGATGAAAGAGGGCAAAGACGCGCACAAAGCCCAGCTTTTCATAGAAGGCAGCCGCCGCGCCCAGATCGCGAACCCGTATAGCGACGTGTGCGATTCCCGCCAGATCGGGTGACCCTGCGGCGGCATTCCCAGGTCCGGAGGATGCCTCTGCGGCGCCCGGACCCGCGGCGTTGTTCGCCTGCGCAAGAGCCATCTCTTTCAGCTCAGAGGCCGCCAGCAGAAACCCGCCCACGCCATAGTTGTAGCTCGAAGAAGGCATGTAATACGCCGGTTCGGATCCGGTCTGCTGGACATCTCCCAGACGCCCTTCGGCGTACACATGGTGCAACAGACCGCTCCATCCGGCTTCGACCACAGGCAGGTAGGTTGCACGATCCAGCACACCGTGATTGATTCCCCAGGCCATCGCATACACAAGCAGTGCGGAGCCGGAGATCTCAGGCGCCGGAAAGTCCTTCGGGTCCAGCAGGCTGGCGTGCCAAAGTCCGGTCCCGGGGTCCTGCAATGCGGCGACCCGGGCCGCCATGGCGCGCAGTTGATCCTCGTAAAAGCCCCGGCGAGGATCCCCCGCGGGCAGATAGGACAACGTCCGCCCAATGCCGGCCATCACCCATCCCTCCCCGCGCGACCAGAAGATCTTCTGGCCGTTGGGACCGCGCTTGCCCACGTAGGTCGCATCTCTGGCGTAAAGATCCTCCTGCGGATCGTAAAGCAAAGAAGATGTTCGCTGCCATTGCCGGTCAAGGTAATCGACGTACTTGTGCTCTCCGGTCGCAGCGTACATCCGCGCCCAGACGGGTGGCGCCATGAACAACGCATCGCACCACCACCAGGGAATTCGCGGGTCGCCCGGCTGCAGCGTGTCGGAACCGATCACCGCATCCAGCGCTCTCCGGGTTGGGGCGATCCACTCCGGGTGCTCTTTGCCGGCTTCGAGATACAGCTCCAGATAGGTCTGCCCCAGGCTCTGATCGTCTGCGTTTGGGTTCGCGCTGCGCAGTTCCCAGTCGTATCTTTCGGCCATGCGCAGCATCGCATCGTGGTACTTCGGATCACCCGTCGCCCGCGACGCGGCCATCAGGCCGGTGTAGAGCACGCTCCAGGTCCATATACGGTCGAAGTAAGGCTCCGCGCGCGTAAGTTGCCAGTCGGCGACCTTGCGGATGGCGTGGTCCAGCGCCCCAGGCGTCATTGCGGAAGAGAGATCGTCGGCCAGCGGCCCGGGGCTGGCTGGCGCATCCCCAAAGTGGCGCGAAATATCCCTGTCGATGCCCTGCTGTTGCTGCGGAGTCGGCAGCGGGCTCCTCTGCTCGACTGTCTGCACACCTGTCCGGACAGGCGTCTGGGCATCGGCATATGCTCTGCCGGCAATCAGCAGCAGGAGTGCTACAACGAAACTCTTACTGCCAGAAATCCGAATCATTGCTCGCCTGAGGCCGCCGCTGGAGAGATGGCAACTCCCGTCACGCCGCTGCTGTGCTCCACCAGTAGTCGGCTGCCGTCACTAGTATGGAGCAGAGCGTCTTTGAAGATCCAGTCCTTGACGTAATCGAGATGGCCCGCACGCTGCGCCTGTACGTCCCAGTGACTGAGAGTGAAGTCCTCGAGCGGTGCCGTAGGGTAGCCGTTCACGTCGAAGGCGGTCTTCGCCCCGGTGGCCCGGATATTCCATATCCGCACATCCTCTACGTGCTCGATACCCTTGGAGATCGGCACCGGCAGCGCCAGTGTGTGGTAGTACGAAGGCACGTCCTTCATCCCCGGCGGGATCCTGGCATAGCTGTAGAGGGGGTACCAGTTCATGGTCATGCGAAGCACCGTCGGCACATTCTCCATTGTGATGTCATGGATGCGGATCTCCTTCGCATAACCACCCCGCGTCTGCGCGGACTTGAAGAGGATGCCGTTCGGCGTCGGGGCCAGCACGCGCAGGTTATAGATCCGGATGTTACGAAAGCCACCTGAGGTCTCGCTGCCAAAGGTCACCCCGGCTGCCGCCTGCCGGATGACCGAGTCGCGAATGACAACATCTTCCGTCGGTCGGTTGACGCGCAATCCATCGGCGTCGCGCCCTGCCTTCAGGCAGAGAGCATCATCGTTATTCGTCACGTCCACGTGCTCCACCAGGATGTGCGTCGAGGAGTCAATGTCCACGCCATCCGTGCTCGGCCCTTTGCCGTCGATGTTGTTGTTAATCGTTACGCCGTTCACAACCACATGCCGGGAGTAGCAGAGGTGAACCGTCCAGAAGCCGGAGCGTTGCAGCTTGAGGCCTCCGCCCAGGGTCACATCGTTCGAGTCAAAGATCTGGATCAGGCGCGGACGGGGAGCATCATAGTCGGCTGCCCAGCGCATACCCCTGGGTGCATCCAGCTTGCGCAGCTTGAAGAACACCTCCCAGAACACCCGTCCATTGCCGTCAATCACGCCCTGGCCCAGGATGCGGACGTGGGACTGCTTGTAGACGTTGATTAGCGCCGCAGGCCAGTCCATCTCAATGCCGGCCACCCGCGTCGGCATCATCGGGTAGTCCGCGATCTGCTGCGAGCCCGTCAGCGTAACGCCACGGTCGACGCGCAACGTAACCCCGCTCTTTACAAAGATCGATCCTGTAAGATAAACCCCGGCCGGGAAGATCACCGTGCCGCCGTCAACAGCAGCCGCGTCGATGGCCTTCTGAATCGCAGCCGTGTCCATGGTCTTGCCATCCCCAACCGCGCCATACTTCACCGCATTGAAGCTCCTGCCCCACGCTGCGGCAGCCGTTCCCGGCTGCACCGTGCAGAGGAGGAGCGCTGCTGCCATCGCTACCAAGAAGAAAAAGGAATGTCTCATCGTGCTGGTTTAACCTCGAGCAGTTGAATGGGTCCAAGCAGGCCGGAGGGAAGTGGATGCAAACCCTCTGTGTCCTGGTTCACGGCCCGCCGGCCGTAGCGCATCCAGACCAGATGAAAATCCGCGGGAGCTCGACCGGCAAGCAGGTTGATCGCCGTGTTAGCAACCTGCACTTCCAACTCATTACTCCCCGCGTGCAAATCGGCCGTGATGTCCAGGCGATAGGGCGGGCACCACAGCGAACCCACGCGCTTGCCGTTGACCAGCACCACGGCGGCATCACGGACGGGCGTCGACAGCATGGCGCGCGTCCCATTGTGGATCTCCGGGTCCACATCCGCCGGCGAACTCTTGCCAAAGTCCAGCAACACATGTCCTGCCGCAAGGTCGACAGCACGTATCCTCACCTGCCTTCGGTAGGTTGCCCTCCCGGAGAAGAAGCGCCTGCCCGGCATATCGCTCCAGGAAGACAGCCCATCCATCGCCTGCGCTCCGCCGGTACTTCCTGCAAACGAGATGCTCCAGCCGGCGTCCAGCGTCTCCAGCAGCGTTGGGTCGCGGAGTACAGTTGCGGGAGCGCCGAGCGGATGGTCGCTTTCCACGATCACCCGAGACTCGTAAGGAGCCAGATCGAGCATCACGTCCCCGGCAGGAGCCGAGCGAATCGCGCCCGAAAACGGGCTCCACGACGAGATGAAACTGCGCGGGCTGCGAAACTTCGCCGTCGCATGCACCGGATGATTGCTGGTATTCACCAGAAAGTAGATATCCGCATCGGAGAGCCTGCGATGCAGCAGGCCGACCTCGCCGGCGTCGGATGAGATCTGCACATCGGGAGCAATAACGCGGCCAAGCGCCACACCCAGTGCGGCGTCACTCGCTACGCCCTGTGTTCCCGGCAGCGCCAGCAACCTCTGCGCCAGGTCTCCCACCTGTGCGGTCACCGCCGCAGCGTTCTGCAACCCCGGCGCCTTCGACGGTGCAGGCCCCACCACGATCACCTTGCCACCATGCTGCACATAGGCAATCAGGGCTTCAAGCGTCGCCGGAGCCAGACGCTGCACGTGCGGCAGCACGAGGACTGGATAAGGTATGCCGACCCGGGCAATGGACTCGGCATCGACGTAATCGAAGTTGTGCCCCGCGGCCTCCATCTGTTGCGTCAGCTCCGGGGTGACAAACTTCGGCATCAGGTCAGACAAGCTCGCGTGGCCCGGCGTGAACTCCGCGTAGGCATCATCCTCCGGTAGTAGCACTGCAATATCATTCGCCGGTCTTCCCTGGCGGAGCAGATAGCTCAGCCGCTGCAGATACGCCGTCACATCCGGCATAACCATCCACCATGGGTTATGGTCGTTCAGCGCTGCCGCCGCGTAGAACTGCCATCCCGGATCGGCCGTGCCCGGCGGCGAGTACGGCCATCCATGGCCAACAATCTGGTTCACACCCTCCAGAAAGAAGCGATCCGCCTCCGCCTTCATATCCAGCGGCGTCGCCCGGAACGCCGGCGAGTGCAGCCACGTCCACACCTCACCTGAGATCACCGGTCGCCCGTATAGATGCCCGGCGGAGGTCGCCCAGCGCGCATAGGAAAATTGGTCCCACAGCGAACCCTCCCCCTCCGGCAAGGCCACCAGTCGGTTGCTGGAGAGCGAGACCGGAGGAAAGCCGTAGTTTTGCGACCGAAAGACGGTTCCATGCGCCTTGGCCCAGTCGTTCACCTGGGTAAGGTAGTTCTCATCCGCCAACTCTGTCAGGGTCAGGCCCCAGTCATGGCGCAGCTCCGCAGCCTGCTCTCCCGTTCCGTTCACCAGCTCCGGCAGATAGGGCAGCAAATCATAGCCACGGCGTCGCTGGAACTCCGCCAGCAGGTCCGTCGTCCAATCGGTGCCAAAGACCTCCAGGCTGTCGCTGAACACGGCAAACGGCGGCTGCGAAGCAAAGGCCGACAGCAGCGGGTCACCCACGTGCTGCAGATAATTGCCGACCGCCGCATGGCTGTAATGGTCGACGACAAAGCCTGACGCACCCACAGCAGCACGCTTCACCTGCTGGCCGGTATGGCTGGCAATGTAAAACACCACCACTCGCGCGACTGGCGCGCCGGTCAGGAGCAGGCGGCCCTGCCGCTGTGCAAACCGGATCGGATGCAGCCCGGCAGCGGCATACTCCCGCGCAGTCCCTTCCCCGGCAAACACCGCAAGCAGCGTCTCTCCCCCTTCCAGCGGAGGAACCGCGATGCTCGTCGCACCTTGTGGAAGATCAACGGCCGCGATCCGCAGCCGTCCAGCAGCCTGGTCGATGGGTACGCTTGGGCCGCCATACGGCCAGCCGCTGGCCAGCGTCAGGTCAACCCTCATGCCAGCCGCGCGCGCTGTTTTATTGGCGAATGAAAGCTCATCCAGAAAACCGCTGGAGAGATACGGAAGGTTCCGGTAGCCCGTAGAGGCGTCGTCCAGCGCCTGCGGATAGACGGGCTGAATCTCGAAGCCCCCGATGCCCGCAGCCTTCATCGCCTGTATCTCCCGCTGCAACTCCGGCTTGACCACCCCCGGCCCGAACCACCACCACCGCATCAGGATGCGCGCGTCGTCCGGCGGTTGGGCAAAGTGCGGCACAACCTGCTCGATCCGCATCGCTCCCGTATCCGGAATCTCTTGCGCGTGAATCATGCAGGTACAGCCGGCGAACACGAACGCAACAAGAGAGCACTGGCGTGAACGCCGCCAGCGTACAGCGGTGCACAGCAAACGCCGCGCCGAATTCAAGCTGAAGACCATATCCATACTCTTCTGATCCAACCTCCGGATCTCTGAAAATTGCAAAGGGGAAGAACATCGCCGGCGACGAACAAAGAGCTTGCGGCAGGCCTGCGCACGGAACGGACAAGCGACCCCAACGCTGGCGAACCGGCACCGTGAGAGTACGTGGGCAGCAAATAGAGTGTCAATAGGAAAACGGTTCTCCGGTAGAATATCGATGCTCAGCGCACAGAACTACAGGACCCCGGCGACGACAGAGGTAGAGCATCAGAAGCCTGTCTGACTAGATTCACCCAGGAGCAGCGCCAATCTACAGCTAAACTTTACAGGTTTGCTGTATATATGCGATATTGATCTGGTGAGTCATCCACTCTCATCCGCACAGCACTCCTCTGCTTCGGCTCTTGCCACCGAACTACGCGCCGTATTTCGGAAGATCAAGCTGCGTCTGCGCGAGCATGCAGGGCACGGCGATTTTACGTCGGCCCAGGCCTCCGTCGTTCTTCGCCTGGAGCGGGACGGCCCGGCTACCGTATCCAGCCTGGCGCGTGCTGAAGGGATGCGCCCACAGTCCATGAGCGCTGTCGTCGCTCCGCTGCAGGAGGCCGGCCTCGTAAAGGGAGCACCTGATCCAGGCGACGGCCGCCAGACACTGATGGCCCTGACGCCCAAATGCCTGAAGTCGCTGGAGGAGGGCCGGGCGGCGCGGCAGGACTGGCTCACGGCGCGGATCGCGCAGAGACTCTCTGCCCAGGAGCAGGAGAAGCTTCAACGGGCGCTCGCGCTGCTTACCCGACTGGTTGAGGACTGAGCCTCGCTGTTCTTCATCTCGACAGCGCATTTGATATTGAAGGAGGAACATGGATGCCCCTTGCCACGCTGGACCCACGCTCGGCGAGCATCGTGATCGACCTGCAGTGAGGTATCACCGAAGCGAACTTCCTCCATCCCATCAACGCTGTCATCCGCCGGACCCGTGCCTTGCTGGATGTCTTCCGCGCAAAGGAGTTTCCGGTCGTGTTGGTCAACGTCAATGTAGCCAGACGGGTGCCGGGCCGGACGGAACAGGGCCCGCGCAGCAGCCTTTCGTCTACGGAGGGGTGGACCTACACGTTGCCGCAGTTGGACCAGCAGACATGCGACATGATCGTCACAAAGCGAAACTGGGGCGCCTCCGTAACGACAGACCTGAAGCGCCGACTCAGGGAGGCCGGTGTAACTCCGGTTGTTTAATCCGGCGTCTCCACCTCAGGCGGCGTTGAGGCGACGGCGCGTTCGGCCTACAAGCAGGGCCTGAACGTAACGCTCGCAATCGACGCGATGACCGACACCCGCCAGGAGGCGCACGACGAAAGCATCCACAACATCTTCCCGCCTCTTGGCGAGACCGGTAACACCCGGGAACTCATCCACATGCTGGCTCAAAGGAGCTCTGACAAATGATCTGGCTTCATCTCGTCTCCTACTTCTTCGGTGGCGCCTTTGCGGCAAATGCCATTCCTCACTTTGTCGCAGGCGTCATGGGACGTTCCTTCCAAAGCCCCTTCGCCCAACCGCCCGGCGAAGGGCTCTCCTCGGCAACGGTCAATGTTGTCTGGGGACTCTCCAACGCAGTTGCCGGGTATATGCTGGTCGCGCACGTCGGCGTATTCGATCCCCGGGCAGCAACACACGTGCTTGCATTCGGCCTGGGCGTGTTGGTCATCAGCATCTTTTCGGCGCGTCACTTCGGCAGGTTCCATGGGGGCAATGCGCCTTCGCGCCCATGAAGAACTCCCTGTTCAACACCTTCCGCTCTCTGAGAAGCTTCAACTTCCGTCTGTGGACCGCGGGCAGCCTGGTCTCTAACATCGGTACCTGGATACAGCGCGTCGCTCAGGATTGGCTCGTACTGACGCAGTTGACGCATCGCGATGCGTCAGCACTGGGCATCGTCATGGGTCTGCAGTTCGCCCCGCAGCTCCTGCTCCTGCCCTGGACTGGCTCAGCGGCGGACCGCCTCAACCAACGTCGGCTCCTGATGTTCACCCAGGCAGCGATGGGTGTCCTTGCACTCATTCTGGGCATGCTCACGGTAGAAGGCGTCATCCGGCTCTGGCATGTGTATCTGTTCGCCTTTCTCTCTGGCTCCGCCGCTGCACTCGATGCACCGGTAAGGCAAACCTTCGTGGCAGAGATGGTGGGCGATGCGGATCTCCCCAATGCCGTCGCATTGAACTCAACCTCTTTCAATGCTGCGCAGATGATCGGGCCCGCCATAGCCGGTCTGTTGATTGCAAAGGTCGGTATCGGCTGGGCCTTTCTTCTCAACGGCCTCTCATTCGCGGCGGTGCTGATCTCGATGTCGTTCTTCCGACTCTCTGAACTGCGCATCAGCGCCAGGGCGAATGGCGCAGCTTCTGGATTCCTGGAAGGCCTGCGCTACGCATGGAAAAGACCAGATCTCCGGGCGATTCTGATCATGCTGGCTTTGATTGGCACCTTCGGGCTCAACTTTCCAATCTTCATCTCCACGATGGCCGTCAATGTCTTCCACTCTGACGCGCGTGCCTTTGGTCTCCTGTCGTCCATCATGGCCGTGGGTTCCCTCTCGGGAGCGTTATTTGCCGCCAGCAGGAAGAAGCCGGGGTTAAGATCACTGGCGATGGGGGCTTGTATCTTCGGCGTGGGCTGGACACTGGCCGCACTCGCGCCGGGATACTGGTGGTTTGCGGCGGCTCTCGCTCTCAGTGGAGCGGCTGCCTTGATTTTGACCAACGGCACCAACAGCATCATGCAACTCTCCACAGAACCATCGATGCGGGGCCGGGTGATGGCGCTCCGGGTTGGCATCGCACTGGGGGGAATGACGATAGGCGCTCCGATGGTTGGATGGGCTGCCAAACAATTCGGTCCACGATGGTCCCTGGCCATAGGCGCCGCAGCAGGGTTCACCGCTGCCCTGTTGGCAGTCTCTGTTCTGGCACGCCACAAAGGACCATCACCTGCACCGGAATTGGCGGAGTGATGGGTGTACTCGTAAACAAAGGACAATCTGGCGTCAGGTCCGGTGCAGTTCCATCACCATTGCAGCACGGGAGATAAGGCGCGGCCGTCCCACGGCCGATCGAGTTCGCCGGTGAGAAAGAGCCATATCGGCAGCCGAATACGCCCATTTGCGGCTGTCTATCGAACTTGTACAGGGCGGCACAAATCTGCCTTTCGACGAGTGGACTGAGATCTTCGGCTCCGAACGGCTCACCGGCGCGCTGCTCGACCGCATCACCCACCACGTTCACATCCTGGAGATGAACGCCGACAGCTACCGCCTCAAGCAAAGCCGCCGCAAACGGGCCTGAAACACCCACCCCAAACGCGCCTCGGGGGAGGAGGGCCGCCTTCGCTACGCTCCGGCGCCCCTCCTCCCCCGAAAGACCTGAAATCAACCTTTCACTGGCTCCCTTTTGCTCCGCCCCAGTGGACTACTTTTACTCCGCCCTTGACAGCCGTCTGGCTGTGATGCAGGTGCGACTCAAGTTGAAAGGATGCTGCGCGATCTCACTGTTGCAACATCACACACCGGCCATGGAAGGCGGCAAAGTGCCCCACCTGGCGAGATGGTCACCGTACCGCTTTAGCGTGAGGATCCATGACGCGCCCTACACGCTATGGAACTGCAAGCTGCTTGAGCAATCCTCATCCTGAACCGGTGCATCAAACCACCCACGCCCCGTAGCATAGGGCCAAGGCGCCGGTTGACTCCCTCGAAGAGCCCCCATCGAATAACTGGCGGGTTTCAGTATCTTTAGAAAGCTAAGGCAATCATGTGAAGCAATCCGTGCACCAGCTTGAGATTTCAACACGTGGCCAAGGGCTTTATGAGTTCACGGCTACGGCCAACGCGTGGGTAGAAGAACAGAAGATGCACACCGGCCTTCTGACGGTATTTTGCCGGCATACGTCAGCTTCGCTCTTGATTCAGGAGAATGCAGATCCTGCGGTACGAAGTGACATCCAAGCCTACTTTGGCCGACTCGCACCAGAGGATGGACCGTACGATCACGACTCCGAAGGGCAGGACGACATGCCCGCGCATCTCAAAACGGCGCTCACACAAGTGCAGCTATCGATACCGGTCGTGAATGGCAGGATTGTGCTGGGCACATGGCAAGGCATTTACCTCTTCGAGCACCGGGTACGCCCTCATCGGCGGGAGATACAGTTCCATCTGATCGGCGACTAACCCATATCAGATGCTGGAACCCGGAATGGATCCCTGGCACCATCGCCAACGACGCAGGTTGTTGAACTGTTTGGTGGACCTGATCGGGATCGAACCGATGACCTCTTCCATGCCATGGAACGACTAGGGGGGCGGTTTGTTGACGGCAAAGGACTTATGAGTCGGCTGAGTCGGTAAAACCGGCCCAATTTGCTACCAATGCTACCAAATTGCTACC
The DNA here is from genome assembly GCA_021806005.1 of Acidobacteriota bacterium. Lineage (GTDB taxonomy): Bacteria > Acidobacteriota > Terriglobia > Terriglobales > Acidobacteriaceae > Granulicella. The sequence goes on from JAJZDM010000044.1 coordinate 27,375, forward strand.
AAAATTAACCGAGCGGCACTCGGGCTGAGCCGTGGGGGATCAGCCCGAATTTTCTTCCAACCGCGCAGCTGCAATCGTGGGTTAGCATCTCGCCAATTGCAATTCGAGCGATCGCCAGGAATCTCCTGTGCCACTCAATCTGCGGCAGCTCTCGTCCGTGAACCACAGTGCTGTGATTTGCAGATCATGCATAAGCTCGATGTGGCTGGGAGAAGGGGATGCAATCGTGAGAATTGCCAAATCTGTTCCAGCCTGGTTCGGTAGGTACCGCCGGTAATCCAGAAGCTGCCCGATTGCGATACGGACAGACCCTTTGTCCGCATCGGGTTTTGCTTCCAAGAGCAAGTCTCTGCCATTGCCATCATAGTTCTCAATGAGCGCATCATAGCGGCAATCGGCGGAAGCGCCTTGAGTGATCTTGTGGTCAGGCAGTAGTTGTTCCAAA
>JAJZDM010000182.1 GCA_021806005.1 Acidobacteriota bacterium
CACATCGAGAAAGAACGCAAGCTCAACTACCTCGCCTACTATGACCCCCTCACCGGCCTGGCCAACCGCACTCTGTTTCTGAATCGCGTGGCGCACTATCTGCGAGCCGCCGTCAGCGGGCAAAAGAAACTCGCGGTATTTCTGATTGACCTGGAACGCTTCAAGAACATCAACGACAGTCTGGGCCAACTGGCCGGCGACCGGCTCCTTCGCCAGGTCGCCAAATGGCTGATCCGCGAAACCGGGGACGTCAACCTCCTGGCCCGGCTGGGCGCCGACCACTTTGCCGTCGTGGTCCCGGAGATCCGGCAGGAAGATGACGTGGCGGTGATGGTGGAGGGATGGATGAAGGCCCTGCGCGATCATCCGTTCGGCGTGAAGACGGCAACCTTCCGGATCAGCGCCAAAGTGGGCATCTCGATGTATCCGGAGGATGGATCAAACGCCGATACCCTGTTCAAGCACGCAGAGGCTGCCCTGAAGCAGGCCAAAACCAGCCGCAATCGCTATCTCTTCCACACCCCCAAGATGACCGAGATGATGGCGGGCAAGTTTGTCCTGGAGAATCAGCTTCGCCAGGCGCTGGACAAGCACGAGTTCATGCTGCACTATCAGCCCAAAATGAACCTGGCGACTGGCAAGCTGACCGGAGCCGAGGCGCTCATCCGATGGAACGATCCGCGTACCGGGTTGGTCCCGCCCGGACGCTTTACGCCAATGTTGGAGGAGACCGGGCTGATCTATGAGGTCGGGCGCTGGGCGCTGGGCAAGGCCATCGACGACTTCCTGCGCTGGCGCAGGGCCGGGCTGCCCGCCGTGCGACTGGCCGTAAACGTCTCTCCCCTGCAACTGCGCAACCGCCACTTCATCAGCGATATTGAGCGCGCCATCGGCAGTGACAGCGATGCCGCAGCCAGCCTGGAGCTGGAGATCACCGAAGGCCTCATCATGGAGGACGTGGAGTACAGTATCGCTACCCTGCGCGCCATCCGCGGGATGGGCGTCAGCATCGCCATCGATGACTTTGGCACCGGATTCTCTTCGCTCAGTTACCTCTCCAAGCTCCCGCTCGATACGCTTAAGATCGACCGTACGTTTGTCACCGATCTCACCGAGGCTCCGGAGGGGTTGGCGCAGGTATCCACGATCATCAACCTGGCCCACTCCCTCAACCTGAAGGTGGTGGCTGAAGGGGTTGAGACAGCCGAGCAGGCCCGGCTGTTGAAGATGCTGGGCTGCAATGAGATGCAGGGCTTCTACCTGAGCAAGCCCCTGCCTGGAGAAATCTTCGAGAGCCGCTACCTTGCCCCCTATCAGGCAGGCTGAAGGTCCTGCGCTCCTTCTCCTGGCCAGCCCGCGCTCTGTTCCGTACCGTAGGAATTACCGGCTTTCGAGCACGATGGAGTGGATCCGCCCCCCGCACACGCCATGGAGCGCCGTGCCGCCACAGTTGGCAGGTACCCCCCAGGGAACCTCCAGGCAAAGAATTCAGCCTCTATTCTTGCTGCAGTAACAGGGCATTTGCCTGCCGCAGGCATCCTGAGGGTAGTCCGGAGCCTGCCGGGGAGGCATGCAGATGCAATCGAAGGTCACCAGCCAATGGAAACAGCCGCACGCAACCGAAGGGTTCACCACGGGTGTCTCCCTGCATAGCCATACGAGCGTGTCGCAGGAGACCCTCGGATTCATCCATGCCATGTTCGTGGCCATGCCGGGGTTGAAACGGGTCTTCGAATTCTATCGCCGGCGCAGCGCGCGCTACGGGGTTGTACTGGACTATGCCCGCGCCAACTGGAGACCCCCCCTGCAGCCCAGGATGGCCTATGATCTGGAGTCCAGGCAGGTACAGCGGCTGGGTTTGAACTCCCTGGTGTCGATCACCGATCACGACACCATCGAGGCCCCAATGCTGCTGCGGACCGTCCCATCGTCGCGGCATATTCCGGTCAGCCTGGAGTGGTCCGCCCCCTTTGGTCAGACGATCTTTCACCTCGGGATTCACAACCTGCCCAGCCGGGACGGCATGGCGTGGATGCGACGCTTCGAGGCGTATACAGCCGCGGCTGAGGCCCGAGCAAGCCTGGCCGGAAGCTCCGAGGAGATGGATGCGCAGTTGCTCAGCATCCTGCGCGAACTGCATGAGAGCCCTCAGATCCTGATCGTCTTCAACCATCCGTTGTGGGACCTGCACAAGGTCGGCCCTGCCCATCGCAGCGAGGTCAACCGCTTCCTGCGCGAGGCCGGCCAGGCGATCCATGCCATCGAGTTGAACGGGCTGCGCCATGTGCGGGAGAACCGCGACGCCGCCCAACTGGCCCGGGAGGCCGGCCACCTCGTCATCTCCGGCGGCGACCGGCATGGTCTGGAGCCAAACGCGAACATCAACCTCACCTCCGCAGCCAGCTTCAGCGAGTTCGTCGAGGAGATTCGCGTCGACCGGGTAAGCCACGTGCACTTCATGCCCCAGTATCAGGACCGCTGGGAGCAGAGAATCCTCCGCTCCACCCTGAACGCCGTCACCGACTTCCCGGAGTTCATGCCTGGCTGGCAACGCTGGGATGAACGAGCCTTCCATCCGGACCAGGATGGGGTGATGCGCTCCTTCGCCGAGCTGTGGCCCAGAGGCCATGCTCCCCGGCTGCTCCAGGCTGCCGTTCAGGTGGTGCGGTTGGCCGGAGTGCGCGGGCTCTCCGCTCCGCTCAGCCTCGCCTTCCCGGGCGTCAACCGCCTGGAACACGACCTCAGCGTCGGCATGGAATGGGTGTAAGCCGGATGGCTCGAACATAGAACATCGAAGGTAGAGAACGGGGAAATCGAAGGGGCCAATCCATGAACTGGCTCCTTCGCTCTTCCGGCAGCTTCGCTCCGTGGCGTCTGTGACAACCGGAAGAGCAGTTGGGTGATAGAAGCTGGTTGTGATGGGCTATCCGATCTTCAGAGAGATCGGATGGTCCACTACCGGAATGCCCGCTGGATGGTTCACGATCGAGAGATGTTCCTCTGGCTGGATCTCCGGGAAGAGGATGCAAAGGAGTCCCCTTGGCGGGGAAGACGCCGGGGAGAGGACGCCATCCATGGAGAGACCTTGGGTTACACCCTCTGAAGAAGAAGCCCTATACTTCGGTGCGAGGAGCAGAGGAGATGGCTGGTGAAAGAACCTGGCCCTCGCGGATATCGACGTATTGGTCGGTAAAGGGGCGTTTGAAGAAGGTGGTCCAGAGGTAGTTGATGGAGTAGCGCGCAGCCATGGTCAGCATGCCCTCGCTCTTCAAGCGCCGGGCAGAGGAGGACATCTTCAGGTCAAAGCTGAAGCGCACCTCGCCCACCTGGTTCAGGCGGCGGGCGATGTCCGTATCTTCTCCATAGAAGCTGATCGCAAGGTTGAATCCGCCAATCGCCTCCAGCGATCGGCGGCTCACCACGAAGTTGCCGCCCTGCACCATCGATCCCACGCGCAGGATGTAGCGGTTGATCGCGTACGTGACCCAGGCCGTCATGTAAAACACGTGTACCAGGCGGCGCTGCCGAGACGGAAGATCGTAATAGACCAGCGGTCCGGAGAAGGCAGCCAGCGGACGAATGGCCCTCCCTCTGGCTGAACCCGCCCCGGCCGCGGCGGCCTCTGCTGCCTCTGCCTCGGCAAAGGTCAGAAGCACTCTTTCGACCCACCCCGGCGTCAGGCGAGAGTCCGCATCCACGTTGGCAATAAGCTCACCGGAACTGGCCGCAAAGCCGGCCTGCCGGGCGAAGGTAAGGCCCTTGCGCTGCTCCTCCACCACGATCACGCCTGGGAACCTGCGGGCGATCTCGCCGGTGCGGTCGGTGCTGGCATTGTTGACCACAATGATCTCGCAGCTCCCCGGCGGCAGGCCGCTGCTCGCCGGATCGATCTGCTTCAGGATGGACTCGAGACAAGCCGGCAAGTAGGCCTCCTCGTTGAACGCGGGGACGACAAAGCTCAGGCGCATAGTCGAAGGCTACGCAGACAATGTTGCAGGAAGAGAAATCTGCATAGAGAGAGATCTTCCACGGGAAGGTGCGTCCACGGATACTCGGACCTCCCTGCAAGCCAGGACGCAGTTGGCCTCCCGCGGAGCGCAGGCAAGACCTCACCACGACGGGTGGCCCCTCCGAAGGACCGCTCCACTCTGGGTACCCTACATCTCGGCGTTTTGAGATGTGGGTTCGCAGGATGCTCATCTTCCCACGGAACACAGCGACTGGAGCGGTGCTACGGCCGCGGTCGCCAACACTTCGTCACCACGTCCTGCTTGCCATCGGCCGTGCTCCGCCTCACCAGTGTTATTCGAGCCTTCGAGCGATGCCTTGGAGCCGTGCGTGCCAGGCATGGGTCAGCGGCGGAGGCCTGCGTCGTCGTATACGAGCACCTACACCTGCTGGCAAGTTGGCGCGGGGCCAACGCCGAGGGCAAGCATCGGCAGCCCGATTCCGCGTTCACCATCGGAGACCACGCCAACGGACGAAAGCTGCAAACGCGCGCTGCTGAGATCCTGTCGCCTCAATTCACAGGACCTTCACGGATCAAAAAGGGGGCGCCCTGTTCAGGGCGCCCCTTTGCAGAATCTCAACTGCAGGTTCTCCGCTTATACCTCTTTCACGCCATCCACAAAGGCCTTGAGCTTGCGTGAGCGGCTGGGATGACGCAGCTTGCGCAGAGCCTTGGCCTCGATCTGACGGATGCG
>JAJZDM010000183.1 GCA_021806005.1 Acidobacteriota bacterium
GATGGTACGGCGTTGAGCATCTTCTCCACTGGTCGCGATGGCGAAGACGGCACCAGTTTCATGCTCTTCGCTGCCACTACCGAAAGCGCGGATCACCGCTGCCAATCTTCTATCTACAACTGTAGTAATTACCCGGGAGAGGATAACTTCTGGCAATCCTCCAGCTATCCGAGCCTGACCTACGACATGCGGGCCTTCCATATCAGCGACGCACAGTTGATGCTCGACGCGGGGATTCAGAAGGTGAGTTGGTACCCGGGCGGCCCGGAGACCGTGGACTTCGATGAAACCACCCTCTATAAAGGCTTCTTCAACGACAATCTGCAGTTCAAGGGCGGTTACATGTCGAACGCAGAAGAGTTCATTCAGATGAGGGTCGGCGGACTGGCAAACAATGGAGCAGCCGGCGTGCTGGGGGTACTGCCTTACAACGTAGGCATGGCGAACAAGCCCCAGCAGGCTCCGTCCTTCGACGTCCGGGTCAATCTTCCCGAACATTTCTATACCAAGGTTGGATTTCAACGCAGCTTTTCGCCGATGAACAGCGTGGGCGAACAGGCACAGGACAAGATGGGATTCCGTTTCGATCCGGGTCCCACCTACGATGCCGCTCACGGTGTCTGGACCAAGGGCGACGGACTGTTGACGTTCACGGAGGTGGACTACCAGAGGTCTCAGTACAAGGACCCAATGGCGACATGGATTCGTGCCGGCTATATGAATAACCGCACAGACTATAGAAACTTCAACTCCAACCGGTATGACACCCGGAACTATGCCTTGTACCTGGTGGCCGACACGCAGGTTACGCATCCGGATCCAGCGAAGCCGCGTCATGGCCTGTTTATCGGTGGTTCGGCGATGTACTCACCGCCAGACGTCAATGTGTACTACCAGTACTACGAAGCGCGTGCCTACTATGAGAGTCCATTCGCCCGCCGTCCCGGAGATTTCTTCTCGCTGGTTGGCTCTCACTCGGTCTACAGCCCTGATCTTACCAAGACGATGGCTCCGGGCACCTTCTCCAAGAGTGCCTGGTCGCTGACGCCCACCTACAACATCAGGCTGTTCAATTCTGGATACTGGGTGAATGCTCTTGGCTATACACAAGGCCCGGTTCCCGGTGGCAAGTACCGCAACTCGCTGATCGTCAACAGCATGCTGATGATCTTTTTTTAGCGATCCGTCCGCATCCCAGGTCAACACGGAGTCCCTGCAAAGCGGGTGGAATCAACTGCCCCGCTTTGCAAGGGATGACTGTTACCGGGGAGGTCGGCTCGCGACTCTGGACGCTTAGGCTGCCATGCCGGTGCGTCATGTTCATGGAGAGAGCGGCCTGCGGAAAGATGCCCGGCATCTCTGATTCAGCACTCGGAGCAACGTAATGCAACACGCAGTTTCACTTCCCACACCACTCGAAGATGCAGAGGAAGCACCAGCCCGGACGGGACGTGTCCGCTGGACGATCTGCGCCATGCTCTTTGTCGCCACATCGATCAACTACATGGATCGGCAGGTCATCTCCATCCTGAAGCCAACGCTGCAGCAGAGCATCGGCATGAGCGAGGTGGACTACGGCTATATCGTTGACGCCTTTCAGGTGGCCTATGCCATCGGCCTGCTGGCTGCAGGACGCCTGGTGGATAAGGTCGGCACGCGCATCGGCTACATCGTCATCATGTCAGTATGGAGCCTCTCCGCGATGGGGCATGCACTGGCCAATACGGTGATGGAGTTTGCCGTTGCGCGCTTCTCCCTCGGCATCGGCGAGTCCGGCAACTTTCCGGCCGCCATCAAGACAGTTGCTGAATGGTTTCCGCGCGGCGAACGCTCCCTGGCAACAGGAGTCTTCAATTCGGGCGCCAATCTTGGGGCGATACTCGCGCCCCTGGTTGTACCCTGGGTGACACTTCGCTATGGCTGGCACGCAGCGTTTCTGGTGACCGGTCTGTTCAGCGCGCTGTGGATCCTTTGGTGGTTTGGCAAATATCGCAGGCCAGCGGATCATCGGACCCTTACCGGCGCTGAACTGCGCCACATCTATCGGGAAGCTGCGATCGAGATGGGCCCATCCGTACCGTGGCAAAGGCTGCTGGGCTACCGCCAAACGTGGGCCTTCTCGGCAGCCAAGTTCCTCACGGATCCGGTGTGGTGGTTCTATCTCTTCTGGCTTCCGTCCTTCTTCGCTGCGAAGTTTGGTATCAACCTGAAGCATCTGGGGCTGCCGCTCATCATCATCTACAGCGCGTCCTCAGCGGGCAGCATCGCGGGCGGATGGCTGCCGACTCCCTTCCGATGGCTGGGCGCTTCTGCAACCCGGGCACGGCTGGCAGCGATGCTCACCTGTGCCCTGCTGGTTGTGCCTGTCTTTCTGATCAACAGCAGCCAGTCTGAATGGACATCCATCGGCCTCCTGAGTCTTGCCGCAGCGGCACATCAGGGCTGGTCGGCAAATCTCCTTACGACCACCTCCGATATGTTTCCGCGCACCGCGGTGGGCTCGGTGACAGGAATTGGCAGCATGGCTGGGTCGGCGGGCGCCGCCATTCTGGCGGCATATGCTGGTCACATTCTGCAGCGCACGCATAGCTACTCCAGCTTGTTCGCATTCGCCGCCGGCGCCTATCTGGCAGCTTTTCTTATCCTCATCGGGCTCGCGCCCGGGCTGAAGGAGGTCGATCCGATCGGATCTCGATTCGGAAGTTGACATGGATACGGCACACACAGAATGGATGACGAAAGGCGAGGGTCTGGCGGCGCTTGCTGAATGATAACCTTGCATCGCCGCAGGGCCAGTCTCTCCCAACGGGATGAGAGAAGGATTTACCCGTTTCCGAGAAGCAATGTCGTCCAGTAGTACGGAACCTCAAGCAGAACTACAGGAACGAAGGCAGATTAAGGAGAATTGGCATGAAGAGATATCAAAAAGCAACAGAGATCCTTGCAAGCGGGGTTCTGGCAGCCTTTGGCGCAGCTACCTGTTTTGCCGGGCCCAAGCAGGCGCCATCCATGGCTATAAAGCCCAAGACGATGGTTCGGGTGGGTAGCGTCGATGAACGCTACCAGTCGTACAACATCGAGATGGTTGAGGTGACCGGCGGAAGATTCTGGAAGCCGTATGCGAGCAAGGGAGAGGCGCAGCAGCCTGGAGAGAACCAGCCCAGCGGGATGAGCGCATCTCTGTTTGAGTATCGGAAGCCCATTGACCTTTACAATCCCAGGCTGCGCATGCTGGCTGCCGCGCTTGGGCCTGCCTATGTGCGTGTCAGCGGCACGTGGGCCAATACCACTTTCCTTTTCGACTCTGATGCTCTGGCGCCGGAAGACCCGCCCGCGGGCTTCAAAGGAGTGCTTACGCGCCCGGAATGGAAGGGAGTGGTTGACTTCTCCAAGGCCGTGGATGCAAAGCTGATGACCTCGGCGGCCATCAGCCCCGGCGTGCGCGATGCCAGCGGGGTCTGGACTCCCGTTCAGGAAGAGCAGCTTCTGACGTATACGAAATCTGTTGGCGGCAGCATTGCGGCCATGGAATTCATGAATGAACCGAACATGCCGGATGTGGGAGGCGCACCGAAGGGGTATGATGCCGCGGAGTTTGGCCGTGACCTCTCTATATTTCGCACCTTCATCCAGAAGACATCACCCAGCACGCTGATCGTTGGACCCGGCGGTGTCAATGAAGAGTCAAACGCCTTACCCGCGGGAGTTCGCGAGATGAAGAGCGCGGATATCCTCTCCGCGACAGGACCGGCATTCGATGTCTTCTCGTACCATTTTTATGGAGCCGTCTCCAGTCGCTGCGCCAGCTTCGGAGAGTCGGCAACAACCTCGGCCGCCGCAGCTCTTTCAGCGCAGTGGCTGGCGCGCGCCGGCAAGAGTGAGCAGTTTTACGCCGGCCTCCGCGATCGCTTTGAGCCGGGAAAGCAGATCTGGCTGACTGAAACCGCGCAGGCAGCTTGTGGGGGTGATCGGTGGGCGTCGACATTTCTGGATAGCTTCCGCTATTTGAACCAGCTTGGTTCGCTTGCGAGAAACGGCGTACGAGTCCAGATGTACAACACGCTGGCCGCCAGCGACTATGGTCTGCTGGATGAGAAGACGTATGAGCCACGGCCGAACTATTGGGCCGCATTGCTCTGGCACAGGCTGATGGGAACTACGGTGCTCGATCCTGGCCCGTCTCCCGCGCCCAACCTTCACCTTTATGCGCAATGCCTGCGCAATCATCCCGGCGGTGTAGCCCTGCTGGTGATCAACGCGGATCGAACGGAAGCGTACTCGCTCCGCATACCTGTAGCATCCGAGCGTTTTACCCTAACCGCGCACGAGCTTACCGACAAACAGGTCCAATTGAACGGAGGCAACCTGCAGTTGGGAGCCGATGACAGGCTGCCTGAGTTGAAGGGAGCCAGCACAGTCGCAGGTAACCTGTCCTTTGCACCGGCGAGCATTACATTTCTCGCCTTGTCAGCGGCAAGGAATGCTGGTTGCCAACCGTAAGCGAGGCTCACGGAACGGTTCCACGGAAGAACGCATTCAGCCGTCTATCCCCCGGCGAAACCGAGGGATAGACGGATGTGCGCGATCCGCCTATCGATCCTGGAGTCGAGCGTCTTGATGCAGAGGGTGGTGGTGAGGGGTGCTGGCCTGTGGCCTTGCCCTCAGAACGCGTGCATCCTGGAAGGTTGGTTCAGGCGGGATC
>JAJZDM010000184.1 GCA_021806005.1 Acidobacteriota bacterium
GTGGCCATCTCCGGCTTCAAACCGGAGATGCTGGCTCCGGCCGAGATGGTGGCCATTCAGGCTGCCTCCCGGCACGTTCGGGATCGGGAGACTTTGCAGGCCGAGCGCGAGGCGGAGTTGGCAGAGTCAAGGTCGCAGCCTCTGAACCTCCCTGCGATTGCGTTGACGGGCAGCTCCCTGAGATGAGATGGAGCCGGTAACGCATCTTCTTGCCGGAGCCTGTCTCTCACGCAGTGGATTCAATCGCCGGGCGGCCTACGCCACGCTCACTATGGCGGTGGCTGCGGAGTTCCCGGATGTGGATTCGCTTTGGGCTCTGCGTGGCCCGGTTGAAGGCCTCCAACATCATCGCGGCATTACGCACACGTTTCTGGGGCTGCCCGTTGAGGCAGCCCTGATGGTTGTTGCCGTCTATGGATTGCATCGCTGGCGGCTGCGCCGGGCTAAGGCCAGGGCCAGATCGCGTGCGGCGACCGGGATTCAAAACGCGCCATCCGCCTCCGGGCAGGATGAGGCGGCTCCGGCGCGGCCGCTGACCGCAGCGCCAGTCCGCTGGGGGGTGTTGTACCTGCTGGCGCTCCTGGCACTGCTGAGCCATCTGCTGCTGGATTACACGAACAACTATGGGATTCGTCCGTTCTTCCCGTTCCAGGATCACTGGTATGCGGGTTCCATCGTCTTCATCTTCGATCCTGTGATCTTCCTTCTGCTGCTGGGAGCCCTGATCGCGCCCTGGCTCTTTGGGCTGGTGAGTGCGGAGGTGGGTGCGAAGCGCCAAACCTTCCCGGGGCGCGGATGGGCGATCGCGGCCCTGCTGGGCGTGGTGGCCTGGTGGGGATTGCGCGCTGTGGAGCACCAGCGGGCGCTGCAGATGGCGATGCTGCAGAGCCTCCAGGCGCCGGTGCAGGCGGACGCTCCGCAGGGGCAGACGGCTCCGATCTGGCTGCCGGTGCAGCGGGCGCTGGCCAGCCCGGCCATGCTGGACCCCTTCCGATGGTCGGCGGTGCTGGACTTCGGACCGGTGTACAAGCTGGCGGAGATCGATACGCTGAGCGGTACGGTCCGGATGAGCGAGACATCGTACGCCAAGCCGGGGAGCAGCCCGGCGGTGCGGGCTGCGGAGGCCAGCAAGCTGGGCAGGGTCTACATGGACTGGTCGCCGATGCCGTTTGTGCAGGTGACCCGGCCGGATGAACCATCGAGGGGATCGGGATCGGGGGAGGGTTCGGCGCGGCCGGATGGTGCGGATGCGGTGGCCACGGTGGTTACCTTCCGCGACCCCCGCTTCATGGGAAGCGGCTTCGGCCAGATCGCAGCCTCACCCGGAGGCTCTTCGTCCGGTGTGGTGGCGACGGAGAGAACGCCGCTGATGGGGAGGGTCGAGCTTGACGCGCAGCATCATGTGCTGGGCGAGAGCCTGGATGGCCGCCAGGAACGGTAGCGGGTAGCGGGGCGGCCGGGGCGTTGGAGAGCGAACCGGGGCAGTGCGGTGAGAAGCCTTGAATCTGGTGGAATCTCTCAGGATCTACCGGGCCTCGTGGGATGTGGGCGCAAGGGCTACAATGAGGGGGAGCGGGCACAACGCCGCCGACTCCAACTGCGAAGGCAGGATGACCATGATCGCCACTCTCATTCTTGTGCTGGCTGCCCTCAGCCGCCTTCTACCGCACGTCTTCCATAGCCTGCCGTTCAACTTTACGGCCGTGGGTGCGGGGCTTCTGTTCTTTGGTTCCCGCACCGCGCGCTGGCAGGCGGTGCTGGCCGTGGCCGTGATGGGGTTGATGGATGTGATTTTGACTACCAGGGTCTACGGGTATCCGTTTCACCTGAAGGCTTACCTGGTGACCTGGGCCTGGTACGCGGCTGTCTGTCTGCTGGGCAGCACGCTGCTGCGTCGGACAACGGTGCTGCGCCTCGGCTGCGGTGTGCTGGCCTCAGCCACCAGCTTCTTTCTGCTGAGCAACTTCATGGTCTGGATGGGCAGGGGAGAGCTGGTGATGTATCCGCACACGCTGGGCGGCCTGGTGGCGTGCTACGCCGCGGCGCTGCCGTTCTATGGGAATGATCTTCTCTCCACCGGCATCTTTGCCGCCGCCTTCTTCGGGCTTCCGATCGTGGCGATGCGGACCGCGGAGATGATGCACTCGGCGCACCAGCCGGCGGCTTGAGCCGTTGGAAGAGACGGAGTGGCCAGGCGACTCAGTGCTCGCATCCTCCATGACTGCCTGAGCCGGCACCGCAGATGGTGACGTGGGCGGCTATCAGATTGCGCGGAGTGCCGGGCTGAATCCGGCTTCGGTTTGAAGCCTGCGAACTCCGGGGGGAGAAGCCTGGACGCTCGTCGGCAGGGATCGCTAAAGCGTCTTGCGCGGCGGCGACCGAGGGTAGGATGGAAGCATGAGTTCGATTGAACCCTTGAACCCTGTCGCGCTGCGCGCCGGATTGTCCGGTACACGCTATCCAGCGCGTCTGCATCACTTTCCTACCGCCGAGTCCACCAACACCCTGCTGATGGAGGCCGCTGCCAACGGAGCGCCGGAGGGTACGCTCTATCTGGCCGATGCGCAGACCCTGGGCCGCGGCCGCGGAGCCAACGCCTGGCACTCCTCCCCCGGCGAGGGGCTGTACTTGAGCGTGCTCACACGCATCCCTCTGCCGCTGCAGCGGGCTCTGTGGATCTCCATGGCTACCGGCCTGGCAGTCAAGAGCGGCATCGCCTCCAGCACCGGCCTCAGCGCCGACATCCGCTGGCCCAACGACCTGATGCTCTCTGTAGCCGGCCGCTCTCCCATCTCCGGCCCGGCAAAAAAGGTCGGCGGCATCCTGGTGGAGGCTGCGGTGAACCCCGGGCCGGAAGCGCTGCTGCGCCACGCCGTGATCGGCATCGGTCTGAACATCAATCATCAGAGCTTCCCCCCGGAGCTGGAGGCCGTTGCGACCTCGTTGTGTATCGCCAGCGGTGAGCCGCAGAGCCGAAGCGCGCTGATCGTCGCGATCCTGCGCGCCCTGGACCAGGAGCTGACCCAACTGATGGATCCACGGCCGGATCTGTTGCAGCGTTTCACGGAGGCCTCCACCTGGGTACGCGGCAAACGTGTCCGGGTCTCTGAGCAGGGCGGCTACACCGGCGTCACCGCCGGGTTGAACGCCGATGGCTATCTGCTGGTTGCGGCCGAGGACGGCACGGAGCGCACGGTGATCTCCGGCGGCGTTCGCGAGGCCCTTTAGCGGTTGCAGCCGACAGGGAAGCTCGGAACGGTTCCGCACTGCGTCGCGCGAAGCGGACTGGTAAGATATCTCTCGAACGCATAAGAACGCTCGATGCTGCTGGCACTGGATGTAGGCAACTCCAACACTGTTTTTTGTCTCTTTGCGCCGGCAGACGGCGCAGAACCGGCCCGCATGGTCGCGAACTGGCGCGTCACGACGCCCCACAAGCAGACCGCCGATGAACTGAGCGTACTGTTCCATGCGCTCTTCTCCATGCGCGGTCTGCAGCCGGAGATCGTCACGGGCGTCGCTGTCTCCTCTGTGGTCCCGCCGCTGGACGCGGCGATTCGTTCCCTCTGCGAGATGTACTTTCACGTCCGGCCGCTGTTTGTTGAGCCCGGGGTGAAGACCGGCCTGCCGGTTCTCACCGATAACCCAAGCGAAGCCGGGGCTGACCGGATCGTCAACTGCGTAGCCGCCTACGAGTTGCTCGGCGGCCCGACCATCGTGGTGGATATGGGCACAGCGACCACCTTCGACGTGGTCTCTGCCCGTGGTGAGTTTATTGGCGGGGCGATTGCGCCCGGCATCGGCATCTCCGCCGATGCGTTATTTGCCCGCGCTGCCCGACTGACCCGCGTCGAGATCAAGAAGCCGGCCAAGATCATCGGCACCTCGACCACCGATAACATCCAGATCGGCCTGTATTATGGGGCCATCGGCCAGATCGACGCCATTCTGGAGCGCATGATCGGCGAGCTTGGGCCGGAGACAAAAACCATCGCAACCGGAGGGCTGGCCAGCCTGATCGCTGCCGATACCCGGTTCATCCAGAGGGTGGATGAGAACCTTACCCTCAACGGTCTCCGCCTGATCTGGGAGCGCAATCACGATCGTCACCGGCGCAAGGAGAGGTGAATTGCGTCCAGGTGAGGCGAGTGGCGCAGCGAACCCCTGCCTGCCGGCCTCTTCGCCGCCCTCTCCCCGATGAACTACTTTGAGTACTTCTCCGAGATCGAAGAGCGCTTCAGCCGCCGCCGTGGCACCATCCTTCTGCTGAGTACCCTGGATTGGGCGCTGATCGAGAGCTGGCGCGAGGCCGGTATTCCTTTGGAGGCGGTTCTGCGCGGCATCGACAACGCCTTTGACCGGTATGAGCAACGTTCAAGAAAGGCACACGGGCGTCTGCGCAAGGTAAACGGCCTGGCCTGGTGCGCGCAGGCGGTGATGCAGGCCGCCGAGGAGACGGTGGAGGCGGCCACGGGGATGGCTCCAGGCACCAGTGGGCAGCCGGCCGACTCCGGCTTCGAGCCCGAACCCGTTGCCGTCTTTCTGGAGCGCAATGCGGGGGCGATCGAGGCGGCCGCGGCAGAGGCAGGTCCGGACGTGGCAGCCTCCTGGGCCGCAGCCGTCGCTATCGCCCAGCGGCTGCGCGAGTTGGCGGCAGCGACGCGCGGCGCTGCACCTCCACCG